>CAJQPW010000372.1 GCA_905480295.1 uncultured Rhizobiaceae group bacterium
TTTCGCCTTCCACAAGATAAAGCAGGATTGGGTTTTCAAACTTTGTCAAAAGCGAATGGTAGAAAGCACCGAATTCCAGTGTTCCCTGTGCAGATTCGCTGAAATACCAACGCAAAATATTCAGTGCATTGCCAAAAATAAATGCCCAGAAAACAAATTTCTGAACCACTTTCCCCAATTTTGAGGAGGACATGCTGAGACGGGAAGTCCGCTTGGCCACAGCTGCCGTCGAAGAAAAGCGGTCCTGGTCGATCGAATTACAATAGTTTTCAATCAGGTGCGCCAGGAAACGCTTTCTGGATTGCAGATACACAATGCTGAACAACACTGAGATTAAAAACATGCCTCCAATCATCAGCATGGGCTGATCCGTGGCCGCATCACCCTTTATGGAAAAGCAGATCTGAGCAATCACCATGCTCAGCAGAAGCGCGGTGACAAATGCAACAATATTGCCATTGTTCTCCCTGATTTTTTTGACGAAGTTTCCTCTTTCTTCGTCGATTCGCAGCATCATTTCGTTGATGGCCAGATCCGTATTGGGATCGCATAGTCGGCCCAATCCGTTTCGCACGCTTGCCCGAAGCCCCGAAAAGATCACCAGCGTATCGGTGTCGAGCATGGCATCGATTTTCAGATCGAATTTTTCAGACGTCGCGAAGAACCGGATCAGATAGTAAATGAAAGCATAGGGAGAAATTGCAAACCACCACAAAACCAAAAGGAAGAACCGCATTGGATTTGGAATCCAACCCATCAACTGCCTCGGTTTATTGAAAGACGTAATGATCGCAGCGGCAAACCGCTGAAAAAATATATGACCGAACGCGTCGATAGCACTGCCAAAAATATAGGCTGATATGACAACGATGGTGATCGCAAAGGTCGGATCACTCAGGATCTGGGGAGTTCGGCTATCTGAACCACTCAGTTCAAACAGGTATAAAAATACAAATACGTAAGAAGCGATGATAACGATCAGGCCAGATCCGAGCCGACGCACAATATGGGTGTTGTCAGCAATCGTTTGGATTATGTCATTCATCTGACAGCGCCCTCAAGCCACAACCGGTCAGGCATCCGCCACCCAACCAATATCCTGAGTTTCTCCAAATGCGCAGGTATTGCAAGTGCTGAAGGTTTTCTTGTTTCTCGACATTCACCCTTCCAAAAACCAAAACGGACGCTCCATTGCGACGACAAATTGGAATTGCAAGTTATTGAATGGAAACTGATGACAGTGATCACCAATCTGGATAGCATTTATTGAATCAGGAAGCTGGCCAATCCAAACAGGAAACGGATGGGTCGCTTTAATGTATTTCTGTTGGGTTGGGCGGGCACTCCCCAAACAGCAGCACCAAGAGGTTGGACACAAAATGGAAGTTGCACTATCGCCGATTGAATTCGCCCACCGCGCGAGACGATTGTACTCCGAACGGGAGGCCGTCGTTGACGGCGACCTGAGGTTCACCTATCGCGAATTTCTGGATCGCTGCGATCAATGGTCTGCTGCCTTGCAGGGATTTGGTGTGGAGCAGGGTGACAGGGTGGCCTATATCGCGCCAAATACCCATTCGCACCTCGAAGCCTATTATGCCGTACCCCAGATCGGAGCGGTGCTGGTGCCAATCAACTACCGCTTACTTCCTGATGATTTTGAATACATCATCAATCATTGCGGTGCGAAGGTCGTGTGTGCCCATCCTGACTACCTGGATGCCATAGACAGCATTCGGAGTCAGTTGAGCAACGTCACCCATTTTGTGGCGTTGGAGGGTTCAAAGGATGGCTGGACTGATTACGAAACAACTCTGGCTGACCACTCAACGGATTTTGCCCCGGTTGAAATCGCAGAAAGCGATCTCCTGACCATCAATTATACCAGTGGCACCACGGCCCGGCCCAAGGGCGTGATGATCACTCATCGCAATGCTTACATGAATGTCATGGGCACACTGGCGCATCATCATCTGACGCCAGCCGATCGCTATTTGTGGACGCTGCCGATGTTCCACGCCAATGGCTGGACATTCACCTGGATCAACACGGCAAGAGGCATGGCCCACGTCTGCCTTCGCAAGGTTGAGCCTGCAGCAATTTACGATCTCATCAAGCGCGAAAGAATATCGATGTTCTGTGCCGCTCCCACCGTGCTGATTGGCATTGCCAGCGCATCTGATGATTTGCGCAGGGATGCCCCGCGGGGCGTGCGGTTGTTCACCGCCGGAGCACCACCGGCAGCAGCAACGATTGAATTGGTGGAACGCGAACTGGGTTGGGAACTGACTCATGTCTACGGCCTGACGGAAACGGCCCCACTCATCACATTTTGCGAACCCCTGCCCGAACACAACGACCTCTCGGCCGGCGAATTGGCAAAACTGAAAGCCCGTCAGGGAATTGAGCTTGTCAGCTCCGGCGAGTTGCGAATTGTCGATGACGAAGGCAATGAAGTGCCCCACGACGGTGAGACCCTTGGTGAAATCACGGTCCGCGGCAATGTCGTGATGAAAGGATATTACAATGATCCGCAATCCACCGACGCGGCCATAAAGGATGGTTGGTTTCATTCCGGCGATGCAGCAGTTGTTCATCCCGACGGATATGTTGAAATCCGGGATCGCTTCAAAGACGTCATCATCAGTGGTGGAGAAAATATCTCATCAGTGGAGGTCGAGGGATGCCTGTTGCACCATCCTGCCGTTTTGGAAGCTGCCGTTGTGGGCATGCCGCATGATAAATGGGGCGAGGCACCCCACGCCTTTGTCATATTGAAAGATGGCGCCAGCGCATCAGAAGATGATCTCAAACTGCATGTGCGAAACAGCCTTGCTCACTTCAAAACTCCAAAATGGGTGAGCATGGTGGAGGAACTGCCCAAGACCGCAACGGGCAAAGTTCAGAAATTTGTACTGCGCGGCAGCAAGACTGGCATCACCCGTCAATAAACCCTGGCCAGAAAAAAGGGCGTGTTCTCGGCATTTTTTTAAAGTTGCTGGCGATTGTTCGGCGGGCTCGAAATCTTCCGGCACAACAGTCGACCAGAAGTTGGCTGGTGTTGACCACATAAAGGGCCCTCACGGGCAAATTAATATCTGCTCCTCAGGCCAGAATAGGCCTGGCCTGTTGTGAAGCGCCACAAATTGTTGAAGCCGTGGTTTAAAGTTTTCTGGAAAGTGATGCCCCCGCATTCGGTTTGGGAACTGTGAGGCTTTCAGGAGTTTTCTGCCCGAGCCATGGTTGTTCGAGCAATTGTCGGATTCGCAATTTCTGCCTGCCTAAACGAAAAAAATGAAATCTGATCTTTGAACGATTTCACCAGGTCGATCGAAAAATAGCAGCAAATTCATACTCATAAAGCAGTTCTTGAAATTTTAGGCATTGCCAATAAATTTCTTGAACATTGTTCATTTTGTCGCTACATTGACCGTGAACAATGTTCAAGTTAGAGAGATTGTCAAATGATCATGCAGGAATTTATGAGTCACGCCGCCTTTATTGACCCTTCAGTCGTTCTGCAGGGAGAATCCATGTTCTGGGCAACGGTGCATTTTGTGCTGCAATGGTTCGGATTGAGCATCGGATAGCGGGCAATTGAGTTTTCTGTGATCAGAACAAATCACTCGCGAACAACAGTTCACCAGCGATGAATTCAACAAAACGAAATGGTTTCTAATTCAATGAATACCACAATCCCACATCGTATATTGCTCAGCCTCTTCACGGCGGTTTTTGCCATTCGAACAGCAACACAATTCGTACTGCAATTTCACGAATCCACCCTTCTTCCTGAATTCGACTTGTGGAACAGCGGGACCATGTCCTACCCCTCGTTGCTGCTGGCACAACTCCTGCTGCTCGCCATCATGGTGATCGGGTGCTGTTTTGCCCGCCCCAGTTTGCCCAGGCCCGGCCTGGGAAATTTCATACTGGTCATCGGCTGGGTGTACATGTTCACGATGGTGACCAGGATGATCATCGGGGCTTTTGATCTTCACCCCTCTACATGGTTCGATGGGTCAGTTTCAACGGCGTTCCACTTTGTGCTGGCTGCATATGTCCTGGTTTTCGGATCGGCGATCAGGGGGGCATGGCTCAATGGAAATACCCCCAGCAATTCAATCCTGATTCGCTATGCGGCCTATCCGTCTCTGCTCGCAGGAGGTTACCTGCTGTACACCTGGTTGGTGGCAACGGGATCTCCGATGTTGTTTTCTGCATATTTGACCGTTCTGGTCGCGGGAATTGGCATATTTTTACACGAGACATTTGCGCCCAATCGCGAAGATTGGCGACCCGATACCGACGACCTGATCCATGACGGGGTTTTTCTGACTTTAGTGCAGATTGCATTGCCCGCCCTGTTAAAGGGGCTAGCTCTGGTCTTGATTGTCACGCTTGCCCATAATGGTGGTGCGCCATTTGACGGCTTCTGGCCGCACACAACGCCGACAATCCTTCAGGTCGCGCTGATGTTGTTTGTTGCAGAATTCTTTCGATATTGGCTGCACAGAACCTTTCACCGCAATAGGGTTTTGTGGAAGTTGCACGCCGTACATCACGCAGCAGAGAAGCTCTACACGATCAATGTCGGCCGATTTCATCCGCTCGACAAAGCGTTGCAATTTCTCGGGGATACGCTGCCCTTCCTGCTGCTGGGGGTCTCCGCAGATGTCTTCGCTCTCTACTTCGTGCTGTATGCCATCAACGGATTTTATCAGCATTCCAACTCAGACGTCAGGTTGGGATTCTTAAACTGGATCATCGCAGGGCCGGAACTTCACCGGTGGCATCATTCTGCAAAAATTTCCGAAGCCCATTCCAATTACGGCAACAATCTCATCATCTGGGACGCAATTTTTGGTACCCGTTTTCTGCCGCAAGACAAACAGGTTGGTCGAATTGGTATCGGCAATAGAAAGTGGCCCAATGGATTTCTGTCACAAATGACCGCCCCGTTCACAACGTCAACGGAAAAAACTCCTGAATCGGCCGAGGGTTAGATCATGCTGCATTTTCTGCTCAATCAGCTCATCAGTGCCAACATGCGTTGGAACGACATAAAGATTCATCGGCCAACGTTTGCCGCTGCCCGCAATACCGAACAGACCCAGTCCAATTTGCTTGCAGAAATTCTGCACGAGAACAGAAACACGGTCATTGGCCGCAGCTTTGATTTTTCCTCAATTTCCAGTTTCGAAGAATACCGCCGGAAGGTGCCGCTTCAAAACTATGAGCAATTGGCCCCGTTCATAGACCGGCAAATTGGGGGGGAACAGGCACTGACCGCCGCACCGCCCCTCTACTATGCGCGCACAAGCGGTACAACGGGACGATACAAAGACATTCCCCAGACACACCATGGATTGCAGCAGGTTAAACACGCACAAAAACATCTGGCGCTTTCCCTTTGGCGCGACACAGACTTCATGAGCGGCTCCATCCTCGGCTTTGCCAGCCCGATGGAAGAAGGACGGCTGCAGAATGGGATTCCCTACGGTGCCATGTCCGGAAGTTCCTATGCTTCAATCTCTCCGGTCCTTGCAAGGAAATTTGTGCTGCCTTCTTCGGCGTTTTCCATCAAGGATCTGGATGCCAAATATCAGGTCTATTGTCTGGCAGCTCTTTCAACAAGGAACCTGACGGGCATTGCGACCGCCAATCCATCGTCGATCTTGAAACTCGTCCATCTCATTGAAGACAACATTGATCAGCTGATGACGCTGCTACGGGGTGAACATTCTTCTTGGGTATTACCCGCAGCAGAGGCCTGTTTGCCAGAAATCCTGCAGCGCGGCGATCACAGGCACATCGCAGAACTCAACAAAAAACTACACCTGAACGGAAGCCTCACTCCAGCAGATATCTGGCCAAAACTGTCAACGATCGCCACCTGGACCGGTGGCAGCTGTGGCATAGCAATAAACCAGTTGAAGACATATTTGCCGGACGACGTAAGGTTTGCCGAGTTTGGTTATGGTTCAAGCGAGTTCATGGGTTCAGCCAATGTCGACGTACTGAACAACACCTGTTTGCCGTTGCTCAATCACCACGTTTACGAGTTCGTAAAGCGCGCAGATTGGGAAGCCGAGCAACATAAATTTCTGGGGCTTCATCAGCTGCAACCGGGGCAGGACTATTATATTTTCATCACAAGCCGCTCTGGCCTGTATCGATATAACATCAATGACATTGTCCGGGCCGCACCGGGCGTTGGCGATTGTCCAGCCATACAGTTCATTCAGAAGGGAAGAGGCGTCACCAACATTACCGGAGAGAAACTCAGCGAATTTCAGCTTATCGAGGCGGTCAATCGCTGTCAGGACAATTTCAAACTCATCACCGGAGGTTACATGGCCCTGGCCGATGAGCAGGCAAGCCTTTATCACCTCCATCTGGAATTTGATAAGCCATCAATTGCCGAACCCCTCGCCCAGGCGCTCGACGACTGTCTTCGCGAATTGAATGGTGAATATGATGACAAGCGTGCAAGCGGGAGGCTCCGGCCTTTGAAGCTAAGCCGCTTTTGCGACAATGCCAGTGAGGTGATCAAAGGCTGGTGCGTTGCATCGGGGGCCCGGGAAGCTCAATACAAGCCCACCATTTTGGCCTATGCAAAAGACTGGAGTGAAAAACTAAGCCCCTTGATTGAGCAGGATTGATCATGGGGTTTTCCATACGCATTGGACACTTCCACAGCGCGATGCGATTCCGCTTCAAACACGCGTCAGCGGTGCGCGATGAAACCCACAACATCATTGTTGCAATGCAGGATGATGAAGGGCGAATTGGATATGGCGAAGGATGTCCCCGACACTATGTGACAGGGGAAACATCGGCAGGTGCTCTTTCTTTTTTAAAAACCTACGGGGCAGACGCTGCCCATGCTGCAACGCAACTTCACACCTTCAAAGATTGGTGTGCAGCCAATGTAAAGCTGATTGATGAAAACCCTGCCGCATTTTGCGCTCTCGAACTCGCGGCCCTGGATTTACTCGGAAAGCGCGAAAATCGAACCATTGAATCAATGCTCGGCCTGCCTGCACCAAGAACACCGGTCAGCTACACCGCGGTCATTGGAGACAGCTCTCCGGGAAAAATGCTGGCCATCACCCTGGCTTACCGATTTTACGGTTTCGCCAGTTTCAAAGTTAAACTGGGAGGGGATCTGGAACGAGAGAAGAAACGGCTAGCTCCCTTTCCAGACTCAGCGATTGTCCGATTTGATGCAAACAATCTTTGGAATGACGCTGAAAGCTGCGTTGCCTATTGCAAACAGCTGAAACGCAATTACTGGGCCATTGAAGAGCCAGTACATGCATTCGATGCCGATGCGCTAATCGAAATTGCTCAAGCGCTTGATACCAGAATCATCCTCGACGAGAGTTGTCTTCTGGAGAGCCATCTTGCGCCCTATCTGACACATCCTGAATTGTTCATCGCCAATATTCGGGTTTCCAAATGTGGTGGTATTTTGCGATCGATCCAACTGGCCAATCACTGCCTTACCCACGGAATTGACGTGATTCTGGGCGCCCATGTCGGCGAGACCAGCCTTCTGACCAGAGCGGCATTGGTTGTTTCCCAGGGCATGGCAGTCCAACCGATCGCGCGGGAAGGCGCCTATGGCCAGCTGCTTTTGAAACAGGATGTAACGGAAAACTCCATTCGGTTTCATCGAGGTGGAATTCTCCATCCAAACCGATATCACATGGATCAAAAGAGCGGGCATGGCATCGACGTGCAATCTGAACGGATTGACTGGGAGTAGCAGGCTGAGAACTGTCAAATGCCGGGCCGGGTTCTGTCTCAACAATCTTCTGCAATGCGCTCTCGCATTCAGGTAACCGGCCTTACCCTTCTCGTCCAGGCTCGTTTGGATTGTCGGAGAACAGCGCGATCTTGTTGCCTTGAGGGTCGCGAAGGTAGCCAACATAAAAATGAACTCCATAAGAGTCTCGGAAGCCGGGCTGGCCCTCGTCAAAGCCACCTGCAGCAAGGGCGGCGGAGTGAAGGTCACGAACCTGCTCTTGGTTGCTCGCTTCAAATGCGATCATGGAACCGTTCCCAGCCGAAGCCGGACGTCCATCGAAGGTTGATTTGACATAAAAATCTGGAAAGGCATTAGATTGGCCCGGCTGTTGAGACAAAATACAGCTGAAGCCCTTATCCGGGCCCGGTTTTAGCTCATAACCAAGGGCTGGCAGAAATGCCGAGTAAAACCGCTTCGCCAGGGCCATATCATCAGCACCGACAGTGACATAGGCAATCATGGTGAGTGTTCCATTCCCGATTATTGATTATTGATTATTGATTATTGATTATTGAAATAAGCCAACACACAATCTGGCACAACAATCCACCGCTCTCCTGAATTTGCTCTGATGCCGACGTTGGTGCGGTTGCAGTTAAAACTCACATGATCCGTTGAACCGCCGTCCGGTAAAATGCGGACAAGAGACCCCTGCCCCTAATTCAATGAGGTTCGAGTGCTGTTTTAACCTGATACCAACAGACTTCTTCGAACAGTCGAGTGATTGCAATGTGTCCTGGGGGCTTGAACTGGCACCAGCTTCGGCAGGCATGGCACCGTTGCCAAGCCTTCTGTTGTTCCAATCTGGCCCTATCCAACCCCGACGAATTTGATAGCGTCGATAGTCGAAAGGTCGTTGTTTGGGATAAGTCATGAGCAGAACAGTCGCATTGGCATTGTTTTTTTTCGCAATTTTCCTGCAATCGGGAACCTATGGGTTGACCTTCATGCTTCCGAAGCTGTTCGCCGAATTTGGAGCGAACGAGAAGGACGTTGGCGCCATGCTCATGGTGACGACAATAGTCACTCTCTTGGCAGTTTATTACTCCGGGCATCTTTCGGACCTGTTGGGTCGCATGATGACGTTATGCGTTTCCGGGTTTGCAATCGCACTGGCGCTTTATCTGTATTCAATTGCCGATAGCGTTGGCGTCGAATTGACAATTGCGAGTGGTTTGATTGGATTTGGCTGGGGCTTGATGTACACACTCGCGCCCGTGGTCCTGACCCGAATATCCGGCACTGAAAACCGCATTCAGATTTTCTCCCTGTTCTCCGTTTTTCTGATGGCAGGTTTTGGTCTTTCACCCGTTTTTGCATCCATTCTTGAACAGATGGGTTTCAGCGTGCGCACAGCATTCGGCGCAGTCGGCGTGTGCTGCATGATCAGCGGCATTATTTTCCTGGCTCTCAGATCTGCCATTGAAAAGCTCGCGATCAACACTGCTCCAGACAACAGATCCAGCCTGTCGCTTTCTGCCGTTGCCAGTATTTTTCGCTCTCCTGGCTGGTTGCCGGTCGTCATGGTTTTTCTTGGCGCTTCCGTTTTTGCCGGTATGAACAATTTCCAGACTTCCTTTGCCCAGGCAGAAGGGCAGAACTACGCAGACTTCTTTCTGGCCTATACGGTCACCGTCATCGTCTGCCGCCTGATGTTGGCTGGTTTCAGCGGTGGTAGGTCGCCCTATCGGACAATTGCGTTTCTGCAATATATTATGTTTGCAAGCGTCATCCTGTTCATATTCGTTGATGGCAGCCGCCTGCTCTACATTTTCAGCGCTGTCTTGTTTGGCATTGGATATGGCGCTTCCTATCCTGTATTGGCTGCAATGGCCGCAAATGACGCCCGCGAAGATCTTGTACCCCAAACCCTGCAACTTTTTGCGTTGACATATTTTATCGGAATTTTCGGTTTTCCCTTTATAGCCGGTTGGCTGATCATTGATTTCAGCATACCCACATTGCTTGTCGGGATTGCAGTCATGGCCATAATCGAGGCAACGATGGCGTTCATCCGCCATCTGAATGTTCAACGAAACGGATCTTGATCCCGGTTCGGTGCACATACTCGACGGACAGGGTGAACAGTTTTGGGTTGGCTTGCAGATCGTATTTCGATGGTGTTTAGCATAATCCTTCGTAACACCCCGTCTCGCCGCTCGATGCAGCGGGGAAGTTGAACTCGAATTCAAAGTGGCAAACCGCAGCACGTGATCAGGAGCAAAGATGACCGAAACAACCGCTAATCTCCTGAAACGTCGCACCGGTCTGCTTGGTCCCAACGTATCGACTTTTTATGACGACCCGGTTCACCTGGTGCGGGGCGAAGGGGTATGGGTGTGGGATGCACAGGGAAAAAAATATCTCGATTGCTACAACAATGTTCCCCATGTCGGCCATTGCCACCCAAGAGTGGTCGACGCGATTTGCCGTCAGGCATCAATCCTCAACACCCACACACGCTATCTTCACGAGGGCATCCTCAACTATGTTGAACGACTGACGGCAACATTCAGCGATCCGTTAAACACGGCCATCATGACCTGCACCGGGTCAGAGGCCAACGATATTGCCCTGCGCATGGGCGAAGCCGTCACCGGAAAGCGTGGTGTCATTGCTACCGATCATACCTATCACGGCAACACGACCGTCGTAGCGCAACTCTCGCAGACGAACTCTCCGGCGACCGGAGATAACAACCATGTCAGATATGTGCCGGCTCCCGACAGCTATCGACCACTGGGGGGCGAAGCAGGGGAAGCGCATGGGCGGGCATTTGCCGCTAAGGTTGCCGAGGCGATTGACGATCTCGAACGAACCGGCTTCGGTTTTTCCGCGATAATCCTGTGCCCGGCTTTCCTCAACGAGGGCTTCCCGGACCTCGAGCCAGGTTGGCTGGACCCGACCATGGATGTGGTCCGCAAAGCGGGTGGTCTGTTCATCGCCGATGAAGTTCAACCTGGTTTCGGCCGCAACGGATATCGGTTTTGGGGACACCAGCGGATTGGAGTCCAGCCCGATATTGTGACAATGGGCAAACCGATGGGCAACGGACATCCCGTGGCGGGCGTTGTCACAAGCGCCGAGATCATGGCCGAGTTTCGACATTCCTTTCGCTACTTCAATACCTTTGGCGGCAATCCGGTTTCCTGTGCAGCTGCGTTGGCGGTCCTGGACGTTCTGGAAGACGAAAATCTGCAGGAAAACGCCCGCCTGGTCGGCGCACATGCCAAAGCCGGGCTTCGGGAACTTGCAAAGAAACACCACTCCATCGGCGATGTCCGGGGGTGTGGATTGTTCTTTGGCGCCGAGATGGTGACAGACCGGGCAACCAAAGCACCGGCTTCAGAATATGTTGTCCGGGTTGTCAACGAAATGCGAGCCAGAGGCGTGTTGATGAACAAGCTTGGCATTCACTACAACACGCTGAAACTGCGACCACCCATGCCGTTCAGCATCGACAATTCAGAACAGATGCTTGAAACGCTGGATCACGTCCTCAGTGATCTGGGGCCAGCTGATGAATGATGCCATCATTGCAAAGGCCCTTGCGCTGTGGGGGCTGGAGGGTGCCGAAGTTTCCCTGATCGCCGCGCGTGAGAATGCAGTTTACAGGGTCAGGTTTGAAGGCGCCCGGTTTGCGTTGCGGCTGCATCGGGCAGGTTATCGCAACGAAGCAGAACTGCACTCCGAACTCGCCTGGGTCGACATGCTTTCAAAAGGCGGTCTGCCCCTGCCGCGCCCCGTGGCGGCGAAAGACGGAAATTTCTGCCATTTGGTCGATGGCATTGTCGTCGATATCTTGACCTGGCTGGCGGGCAAACCGATGGGCACCAATGGAGACATGTCGTCGGCACCAAACCCGTCGGTGGTCTATCATGCTTTGGGACAATCTATGGCCCGCATGCACGTGCTCTCAGATCAATGGCAAATGCCTGCGCATTTCACACGACCTTCCTGGGACCTTGACGGGCTGCTCGGAAGTCATCCTGTCTGGGGTCGGTTCTGGGAAAACCCGACTTTGTCCGGTCCCCAAATGCAACAATTTACCGACATAAGAACCCGCGCTGCAGCAACATTGGAAGCACATCGGGGAACACTGGACTATGGCCTCATTCATGCGGATCTGGTGCCGGAAAATGTGCTCATTGACGGTTCCAAGATTCACCTGATCGACTTTGATGACGGAGGATTTGGTTTCCGGTTGTTCGACATTGCAACAACCTTGAACCGGGCCAGACGAACAAATGCTTATGAGACATTCCGCCAAAGCTTTCTGCAGAGTTACCTGTCAGTCAGGCCGATCGATCTTGAGTTGTTGCCATTGTTCCAGACGCTGCGGGCGTTGACCTATGTCGGCTGGATTGTGCCACGCATGGAAGAACCGGGCGCGTCGGCCCGCAATAAAAGGTTCATCAGCGAAGCCTCATATTGGGCCAAACAAATTTCACTGTGAAACGGACCCGGCATCAACAGTCCCGTACGGCATGGCCCTATCCAGCCTTGAACCTTTGATAGGCCAGCGACGCCAGCGCCAGGTCGCCCAGCGCATGCCCTCTGAATACGAAGGCTGTTCGATCGGACGGCGCATTGCGACCATTGAACCGCCCCAGCACCAGTCCGGCAAGGTCACCGGTTATGTCGTCAGCATGGGCGAGCTTATTGGGCAATGCGGCCTCCTGTTCCAGGTCGTCGACAACCAGTTGGTCAGCCGCAGAAAAACTATCCCTATCCCAGGGCGCCCCCAGATCGGCCATTGCCACAAAGCATCCGGGCGCGAGCCAACCTGCATCCAGCGGTGGGGAAAATTGAGCAGAAAAGGTTACGGAAGTTACAAGCAGGTCGACATGTTCAGCAGCTTCCCTGCTTGTTTCACACAATTCATAAGACAGGTTGAGCTGGTCTGCCCGGGCACACAGAAGATCAATATTGGCCTGACCGCGACCGAATATCTTTAAATGTTCCAGCGGGAACAGATCGGAAAATGCTGTCAGATGGCTCTGCGCCTGAACACCGCATCCGATAAAACCGCACACTGCCGAACTCTCATTCGCCATGTATTTTGCGGCAACTGCACTCAACCCGGCCGTCCGCACGGCGGTGATCCAGTTTCCGTCAAGTATGGCAACCGGCAACCCGGTGTCGCTATCCAGCATTGTTACGAGACCGTTGATCTGCGGCAGGCCACGGTCCGGATTTCGGGGGTTTAATATCACGGTTTTGACCGCCAGCAGGGACGGATTGTCCATCGCTGCAAGCGCCGCCATCATATAGCGGCCGTCGGAAGGCAGGATGACTGCCTTTGGTGCGCTCCAGACGGTGTCGTTTGCACTCCCATGGATCAGCGCTTCTATCGTTTCGACAACGTCGCTCGTTTCAATTTCCAACGCAGCAAGCGTGGTTTCGGAGAGAAAGGGTATCGTATCACATGTGGTCATTGCGCCAATTTGAGGCAGCGTTGGTCGAAGGTCAATTTACGCTTCAGCCTCCCGTTGATCGATCTTCTACCGATGTTGCCAGCGACGCGACGCTCGCTACCCGTTCCTGCAGGCGAAAGCCCCAATGATTTCGCTAAAGATACATTTCTATCAAGAGCAGGCTTAACGGCAATGTGAGGAAGGCGACGGCTGTTTGAATGGTGGTGATCGCTGCCATCAAAGGAGCATCACCTCCCATTTGCCGCGCCAGCGTGTAGGACGATGATGCCGTCGGTGCGGCGCTGAAAAGTATCGCAATCATGGTTTCCAGTTTGGACAGACCAAGCCAATGAGCCAGCATCACGACAACGAGCGGAAAGATGATAAACTTGCCGAGCATCGACAACGCCAGTGGCAGGGTGGACGCACGCATCTCTCGCAATCGAAGGCTCGCACCGACGCACATCAGGACTATCGGCAACGCGGCATTTCCCAAAAGCTGCGTTGTATCGTGAAGCACAGGAATCTCACCAACATTCAACAGGTTAAACGCCACACCCGCAAGCACCGAAAGGATCAACGGGTTTCTTCTCAGATCTCTAATGACGAGGGAGAGGAAATTGCCTTTGCCCGCCGGCTGATTCAACAAAACCATCAAAGGCACAACCGCAAAATTTGTCACCGGGATCAACACCGCCATGGCAAGCGCACCCAGCGACAGACCGGTCGTGCCGTAAAGACTGCCTGCCACAGATAGCGCGATGAAAGCGTTGTGACGAGCGGCCCCCTGCATCACGGAGCTGGCAACATCGCCAGGCAAATGCGCCAGTTTTGCCGAACTGATACCGAAAATCAGTGCCGCCAAAAAACCGCCGACAATGACAATCGAATAGGACCCGACCAAGTGCAGCGAAAATTCAGCCGTGGATGTTTTGTAGAACAGCAGGGCCGGCATCAACACCCAGTAGACAATCTTGTCGTTCATGTTCCAGAAATCGACATTTGGAATGCCATTGCGGCGCAGCAGGTAGCCCAACACGATCAAAAGAAAGATAGGTGCAATTGACAGAAGTACTGGAGTCAAAGTCATTTCTTGTTCTCGCCCCTTCTGCGTGCAACCGATCGGCAGCAAGAGCATTGATTGCCAACTCTCGCCATGCACACCGGGCCGCAACAGCATGCACCACGGACACCACGCTTGTCAGGCCAAAATTAAATTACCGCACCGGTGAGCCGCAAGTTCGTTGAAACCGTGCGCCAACCAGAAACCTCAAACGTCTATGCGTGGACCTGCCAAGGAGGAGCATGGAAAGAAATTGAGCCGCCCTTGCCGTTATCCATCTGCAATTCTACGATCACCTTCATTGCCACATAAAACTATAATGGAATGCAAGCCATGGACCACCTGACCGACCCTTTTTTGATCTCCGCCGACCGATTTGACGGCCCCGTGTTAGTAACCGGAGCCGGTGGGTGCATCGGAGCATGGGTGTGTGCAATTCTCAGTCGGTCCGGCGTTCCTGTCATTGCTTCCGATCTGCAACCCAGCCCGGCGCGTGCCGGCCTGGTGCTGGGCCAACAGGCAGCCAAAGCCCTCGACTGGGTTTCGCTCGACGTGACGGACGGGGCATCCGTATCGGCGTTGGTTTCAGAACATAAAATACGGGCGATCATTCATCTGGCCGGACTTCAGGTTCCATTCTGTGCGGCCAATCCTGCGCTGGGCGCCAGAGTCAATGTCGAAGGCACAATCAACATTCTGGAAGCTGCGCGTATGGCCGACATCAAACGCACAGTTTTTGCTTCATCAGTTGCCGCCCATTCCTTTCCTGCAGGTGGCCCCTATAAGGCAACCCTCTATGGCGCCTATAAGGTGGCCAATGAGCAGACAGCCCATGTCTATTGGGAAGATTGGAAAGTGCCTTCAATTGGCCTGCGCCCCAATGTTGTCTATGGCGTTGCACGCGACCAGGGCATGAGTTCCAAGAATACGATTGCCATTCAGGCCGCTGCCATGGGAGTACCATTTGAAGTGCCCTACACAGGCTTATACAGCTGGCTTTACGCGGGCGAGGCTGCTGCCGCTTTCATTGCATCCGCGTCCCAGGATGGTGCTGGCGCATCGATGTTTGATCTGAACGGCCGCTGTGAAACGATAGAAGCCGGAATGGAAATCCTCGGGCAGTTGGCTCCCGAAATGCAGATCGCAGCCAATGGCTCGCCCTTTCCCTTCCCGCCGGACCTCGATGAAAACCCCCTTCGCAACCATGTTCCGGATTATCCAGCCTTTTCGCTGGAATTGGGCGTGACTGATACTTTCCACGCTTTCAAGACCCTGGTCGCTAATGGTCAGGTGACAAACCTACCGGCATAATGTCTGTCATTTCCCTAAACAATCGCCTTGGGGTTCGAGGTGATTCCTGGTTTCCGGGAGGTGCCACTTCCACCACCGCGCAATCCTTGCCGGCCTGGCTGACATACCAATATTCTTACATTATCCTGTCTGAACCGCTTCTTGGGAGAGTATGCCATGACCAATCCGAACGAGGTTGCCCAACATTACCAATCCGGGCACCTGCTCCAACGCATCGCTGATGGCTGCACCGCGCTAGGCCTGAATCCACCAATGCCACCCGATGCTCTGGCACCAGTCGACGAATTCCACATCGGTGGTCGACAGGCAACAGAACCATTTGTTGCTGCTTTGCAGGTATCAACAGGTGACCGGGTTGTGGATCTCGGCTGCGGCCTGGGCGGGCCTGCCCGATATGTTGCGCAAGCAACCGGAGCGTCGGTGACAGGTATCGACCTGACACCGGAGTTCGTTGAAACGGGCCGCGTTCTTACCGAGTGGACCGGCCTGGCTGACCGCGTCGATCTTGTG
>CAJQPW010000373.1 GCA_905480295.1 uncultured Rhizobiaceae group bacterium
ACGTAGGCCAGCCCTCCCCTCTTTCCGGTTTCTTTCTCTGAGCAGCGGGTTTCTCACTGCCGCAGGTGGTGTGTACCTAGCCTAGTCCGTAGGCTGTGGTGCCGTTGGTTTATTCTCAATAAACTACTTTTGCAAAAAAAACGTATTAGTTACATGCGCATGCACGTGTGTTCAGAGGATGCTCTAGCGAAGACGTGCGATGCCCACGCGCCACGCGCGGAGTTTCAGGCCGTGACTGGCTGACTGCGACCCGAGTGCGGCCGTGAAGGGTCGGGGTGCGGGCTAGTCTTCGCCATCGGGGCTCTGCACTCTACTCGGTGGTCCGTCTACGCGTCGCCATCGTCGTCGTCGCCGCCCAGCGCCGACATGAACTCCGCCCGGCTCAGCTGCCCGTCGTCGTCCTCGTCACACTGCCAGCAGGCGCAAGGCACGGCCGTCACGCTGCAGCGTGCGGGGGCGGCAGGTGCGGCAGCCAGCACACATCCAAGAAGATCTCGTCACTCTCATCCTTGGTCAGCGCGACCACGTCAGCGAAAACGTTCTTCGCGATCAGGTCCTGCAGCGCCTCGTAGAACTCGTCGAGGACCATGAAGCCGTCTGCGGCACGAGGGTGGCGTGGGCACTGCTAGCAGCGCGCCGGTGCGTGCGTGCGTGCGCTCCATGCCGCAGGGCGCCACAGTCCCAGCCCACCTTTGTCCGCGTCGAATCTTTCAAACGTCGTCTCCAGTACCGTTTTGGAGACGGACGCACGCCGGAAGTTTGCCGAGCTGTCTCTACTGGACGCCATCGTCAGCAGGAACGCCGCTCCCTGGGTGACAGCTAACAGGTAACCACCCAGTCCGAAAATAATGGTAATGCCCGCTGCCGTCTGCAACCGCTGTGAGTTGAAACGTCTGCCGAAATAATCCGCCACGGTAAGGGCGCGGTTGCGCCGGAATATATATCCATTCTTAATAATTTTTCATTGTTTGCATTCACAAGCAGTATAGAAGAAATTACACTAGCCGCATTATGAGCTGTGATCCACGATACAAAGCCTTATTCGAACCGGTAGCGATTGGCCCGGTGACGGCAAAAAACCGCTTCTACCAGGTCCCGCACTGTACCGGCATGGGTTGGCTGCGCCCGCACATGGTGGCCGGGTTGCGCAACTCCAAGGCCGAAGGCGGCTGGGGCGTTATCTGCACTGAATATTGTTCCATTCACCCGGCGTCCGACGACATACCCTACCCCACGCATACGCTGTGGGATAAAGATGACATCCGGGCTCACCGCCGGATGACCGATATGGTTCACGAACACGGCGCCCTGGCGGGTGTCGAACTTTGGGTTGGTGGCAGCAGGTCCCCGAATCTGTTCAGCCGGGAAGTACCGATGGATGTGGTGTCCATGCCCAACCTGGATGGTGATCCGTACCAATCACGCGCCATGACCAAAGCCGACATCGCGGAGCTTCGCCGCTGGCACAGAAATGCCGCCCTGCGTGCAAAAGAAGCTGGTTTTGATATCGTCTATGTCTATGCAACGCACCACTATCTGCTGGATCATTTTCTTAATCCCACGCTGAACACCCGAACCGACGAATATGGCGGTAGCCAGGAAAACCGCATGCGGCTGATCCGCGAACTCATCGAGGACACCAAAGAAGCCGTGGGCGATACCTGCGCTGTGGCGGTTCGTTTCTCGGTCGACGATGGAGGAGGGCCGGACGGCACTCCGGTTCATTCCGACCGGATGGAAATGTTTGAAGCACTGGCCGAGCTTCCGGATTTATGGGACATCAACATCGCAGACTATTCACTGGAAATGGGTGTCTCGCGGTTTGTCGGAGAGGGTGCGCTTGAAAATTATATGGCCACGGTCAAATCGAAAACTACCAAGCCGGTGGTAACCGTGGGCCGTTTCACCTCTCCCGATACGATGGTCAGCCAGGTCAGGCGCGGTATCGTGGATTTTGTCGGTGCGGCGCGCCCCTCCATTGCCGACCCGTTTTTACCAAAAAAGATCGAGGAAGGCCGGCCGGAAGATATCCGTGAATGCATCGGCTGCAATATTTGCTACACCGGCGACAGCAGGTTCTACCCCATTCGCTGTACCCAAAACCCGACCATTGGCGAAGAGTGGCGCCGGGGATGGCACCCTGAAAACATCGCGGCCAAAGGCTCAGATAGTCTCGTGCTGGTTGTGGGTGCCGGGCCAGCGGGCCTGGAAGCGGCCCGTGCTTTGGGTCAACGCGGTTACGATGTCATAGTGGCCGAAGCCACCCGCGAACTTGGCGGGCGGGTGACCACCGAGTCCCAATTGCCCGGCATGTCTGAATGGGCCCGGGTGCGTGATTACCGGATGGGCCAACTGAATAAAATGCCCAACGTAGAAATATATCGTGAAAGTGAACTGAGCCTGCAGGACGTGCTGGACGTAGGTGCCGGCCACGTTGCCATCGCCACCGGAGCCAAGTGGCGCCGTGATGGTTTCGGCGTTACCCGTGAGGCGCCGTTTGACCCCCTCCCTCCCGGGGACAAAACGTTTACACCCGATGACATCATGACCGGCCGCCTACCCGCTGGTCCAGTCCTGGTATACGACGATGACGGTTTCTACATGGCCAATCTGATCGCCGAAAAGCTCAAAAAAAATGGCAACGAAGTTTACTACGTCACGCCACACTCCATGGTGGCGCGCTGGAGCAGCTACACCGATGACCAGGTCCGCGTGCACCAGCGCCTGGCGGAAATTGGCGTGCAGATCATCCTCAACAATGAGCTTGCCGGCTATGACGGGGAAAAAGCGACCTTGAGCTGCGCCTATACGGAAGTTGAGCAAACCATCGAAGTGGAAAACCTGGTGCTGGTGACTTGCCGCACACCGCAGGACAGCCTGTATCATGAGTTGCTGGACGCCATCGAAAATAAAGTCGAGGGCGCCCCTGAATCTGTCAAACGAATGGGTGATGCCGAGGCGCCAGCGATAATCGCTGCTGCAGTTTTTGCGGGCCATAGGTATGCAAGGGATCTGGACTGTGCACCAGATCCGGATATGCCGTTGAAAATTGATCGGGTTGTGGTTAAATAAATTGAAATATCAAACAGGATGAATCATGAGAACTTACGATAAATTCTATATTAACGGCCAATGGGTAGAACCGATCGGAAAGGGAACAAGCGAGATTATCAATCCTGCAAATGGCGAAATATCAGCCACCGTACCCTATGGCAATGCCGATGACGCCGACGCTGCGGTACGGGCAGCCAGGAATGCGTTTGATTCGTGGTCCCAAACCTCTGCAGCCGAAAGAGCAGATTTCCTGAGGAAAATTGCGGCAGAAGGCGAAAAAAGAAATGCTGATTTGACCCAGACCATTATTGATGAACTGGGGATGCCGGTTCAGAATGCCGCTGAATTCCAGGTAGATCCTCTGGCCATTATTTGTGAGTCTTTTGCCAACAAGGCGAAAGATATGGAAGAGGTCAAAGAAGTTGGCAACTCCATTGTCATTAAAGAACCGATAGGGGTTTGCTCAATGATCAACCCCTGGAATTATCCTGTTTGGCAAATGATTGGAAAAGTTGCCCCGGCGATCGCGGCCGGTTGCACCATGGTGGTGAAAGCAGCGAGCCAGACGCCAAGCCACTTGTTCATATTTGCGGAAATATGCGACGCAGTTGGATTGCCGCCTGGTGTATTCAACATGGTCCATGGCAGTGGTAGAGAAATTGGTGCGGCCCTGAGTTCACATCCGGATGTTGATATGGTGACGTTCACAGGATCAACTGCAGCGGGAATCCAGGTTTCCAACATGGCTGCACCCGATGTGAAGCGGGTCTGTCTTGAACTGGGTGGCAAATCACCATTTATCATTACAGAAGAGGCAGATTTGGAAGCCGCAGTAGCGTTTGGAATCCCTGACGTGATGGTAAATACCGGCCAGACCTGTAATGCACTGACCCGGATGATTGTTCACGAATCGAGGTACGAAGAGGCGGTCGAACTTGCAAAGGCCAAAGCAGAGTCCCTGGTCGTTGGTGACCCCACCGATCCCGCAGTTTTTGTTGGCCCCATGTCTTCTGCCGGACAAAAGCAATCAGTGCTCGATTACATCGAAAAGGCTATCTCTGACGGGGCGCGCCTGGTGACAGGTGGAACTGATATGCCAGCAGGCTTAACTACTGGAAATTACGTATTACCCACCGTTTTTGCCGATGTCACGAATGACATGGTCATAGCGCAGGAAGAAGTCTTTGGACCCGTTCTGGTGATGATCAAATATTCCACGATTGACCAGGCAATTGAAATTGCAAACGACACGCCATATGGCCTGGCCTCAGCAGTCTGGGCAGGAGACAAGGACAAAGCGACAGCCATTGCCAGGAGGATTCGAGCGGGGCAATGCGCCATTAATGGTGGTGATGCAAATCACGAAGCGCCCTTTGGTGGTTACAAGGAATCCGGAAACGGCAGGGAATTTGGTGTTGAAGGGTTACACGAATATTGTGAGTTAAAGGCGCTGCAATATTAAAAGCGAACCGGACGTTTGCCGCAACATGTTGAAGAAAAGCCCGTTTTTTGATTTTCTGAACCGACGGGAAGACACTGATTTCCATCAATATCTGGCGAATTCCGTTGAGAATGCAGATTTCATAGACTGGAATAATTTCCTGTTGCCCAACGATTACGGCGATGCCGCGGTGGAATACCGTGCGATTCGCGAAAGCTGTGCGATGTTCGACGTCTCTCCGCTGCGAAAGTACCGGATTACTGGCGCAGGATCTGGTGCATTCCTGGACAGGCTGCTGACACGCCCGGCCAGCCGGGCCGCATCCATGCGCGGTATCTACGTGGTTTTCTGCAATGAAGACGGCAGCCTGAAAGACGACGCGATACTGCACAAGTACGGTGAGGATGATTATCTCCTGCTGCCGTCTGACATGGACCACTCAGCATATTTTGAGAAATTGCTGATCCGGTTTGAAATCCAGGACGTAACGATCACCGATTGCACCCATTCCTGGACTGGATTTGCTTTACAGGGTCCTTTATCCGCAACTGTGATGAGTCATATGGGTTTCGAAGGGATTGAACATCTCGAGCCGTTCGAGATACGGGACTTCCCATTGGCAGGGGGCCTGGTCCGGACGGCACGCATGGGTTTTACCGCCGATCTGGGCTATGAATGCTGGTTTCAACCCGAATTGCGCAATGCGATTGAGCAGTGTTTCATAAGCGTGCGTGAATCATTGAACCTGGACATTCCAGGGTATGGTCTGACCGCTCTGCAGGCCTGTCGGCTGGAAGGTGGATTCATCGTGGCGGGATGGGATTGTTCAACGGAAGCAGATCCTCAACCCGGATTTGAGCGCACACCTTTCGAACTGGGGCTGGGCTGGCTGGTGAATCTGGACGCAGTGGATTTCGTAGGCAAAGAGGCTTTGCTGGAGCAGCAACACTCCGGTAGCCGGTTCGCGCTGGCTACCTTCAAGATAAATGATCCCCGCAAGCCGGACGATGGTGCTGTGATTTTTGCCGTTGTTGACGGCCAGAAACAGGCAGTGGGATCGGTTAATTGCTCAGCCTGGTCGGAGACATTGGGCAGTATGATTGGGAATGCATCTATCGACAGCCGGCATGCCGGTATTGAATCCACCTGGATAGAGCTCGATGGAGAGGTGGTCCAGGTGATGTTGAGCCACACGCCGTTGTTGAAGTTTGATCGCGCCAGGCAGGTGCCGGCTCCGGTAAATGAAAGCTAAAAAAATTATCAGGCTCAGCGCCACTCCTGAAGGGTTCGGGCAAACCCCGGATAAATTGGCGCCGGATATGTTCATCTCAGAACTTCCGACCCAGCATACTCATGAATATTTTCAAGATGAAGAATTGGGCCTCTATGTCGGAGTGTGGGATACCACCGACATGATTGAGACCGCAGGCCCTTATCCCTGTGACGAATTTATGTGGTTGCTGGAAGGCGAAGCAGCAATTAGAAATTGCAAAACCGGGGAGATGGAAACAGTAATTGCCGGCGAACCCTTTGTGATTCCCAAGGGTTACAATTGCCAGTGGCACCAGGTCGGCTATTTACGAAAATTTTTCCTTATTTCTGTAAATCCCAATGAACCTATGCCGGAAATGCCCGCTTTTGAAGGGATCATCATTCCCCGCGCAGAGGCCCAAATGGTGCCTCTGCTTACCGCAGAACCATTTTTGACAGAAAAAGATTCTCCCATTCCACAACATCATGTTTGCTACAAAGACAGTACCGGCAAGTTCCTGGCGGGCACCTGGGAAAGTAACGCCTTCGAATCAACAGCAGCACCTTTTCCTTACCACGGATTCGCCTGTGTCATTACGGGTTCGCTGACACTCATCGATGAAGAAGGAGTTAAGCACTCATATGGGCCGGGTGAGACATTGTTCGTACCAGAAGGACTAATGTGTAGCGCTAAAGCGACAGAAAAAGTGAGAATCTTTTTTGCCATTCTAAGACCCGGACAAACGGAAGGCGATTAAATCCAATGCAACAGCATATTGAAGCACTTAAGGACGCAAAAGCCTGTCCTCTTTGGCATGATCCCGAGGTCATGCCCGAGGTATTGCCGTCACTGGCAACTGACGAGAAATGTGAGCTGTTAATTGTTGGCGGCGGTTTTACCGGTCTCTGGGCGGCTATGCAGGCAAAAGAGCGCAAACCGGATGCCGATATTATCCTGATCGAACAAACGTTCGTTGGTGACGGGGCTTCAGGGCGTTGCGGCGGTTTCTTGAGCACCAGCCTGGCCCATGGTGAAACCAACGTTGCGCACCGTTTTTCTGCTGAGGCTGATCGCCTGCAGGAATTAGGTACACAGAACATGAAAGAACTGCTCGAGACCCTGGACCGGTACAACATTGATGCCCGTTATGAAAAAACCGGGGTGATGGACGTTGCCCTGGATCCAGATTCTGCCGTTGACATGCATTCAGAGTACAAGCAGGCAAAAGCCAACGGTGAAGACGTCGTCTGGTTTGACAAAGATGCCGTTCGAAAACAGGTCAACTCACCCACTTTCTTTGGCGGCCTGTGGCACCGCAGAGGCCAGGATGGTGTCGTCGATCCAGGCCGTCTTTGCTGGGGCTTAAAAGAAGTACTTCTGAATCAGCTGGGCGTGAGAATTTTTGAAGAAACCCGGCTGCTCGGCGTCGAGCCCGTTGGTAAAGAGGGTATGAGGGCCAACTGTGAAGGTGGCGTCATTCACAGTGAAAAAATTCTGTTGGCGACAAATGCCTTTACCAGCTCAATCAAAAAAATTCGCCGCTCGGTTATTCCGGTTTGGGATTACCAGATAGCAACAGAACCGCTGACCGGGGAACAGCTCGAAAAGATTGGCTGGGGGCAGTCCCGCCATGCCCTGGGTGATTACAGCAACATGTTTCACTACTTCCGGATGACCAAAGATAACCGGATTACCTATGGTGGTGGTGCTGCCGTGCGCTATTACTTCAATCGCGGCATCGATGAGAAATTTGCCGAAGCACCGGACCTTTATGAGCAATTGGCGCAAGAGTTTTTTGCTACCTTTCCACAACTGGACGACGTGAGGTTTTCTCACAAGTGGGGCGGAATAATTGCAACGTCTACGCGCTTCTGCATGGTGCCCGGCGTCACTTACGATGGGAGACTGGCCTGGTCAGTAGGATATACCGGTCACGGAGTCGGCGCCTCCCGGTTTGGGGCCCGCATCGGAATTGAGCTGTTGGGCTATCAACCATCAGACATTCTGGAAATGCAGTTTGTCACTGCAAAGGTGCTGCCGTGGGCACCAGAGCCCTTCCGCTGGCTGGGCGTGAAATTCACTCAAAATGCGTTGATCAAAGCCGATAAGAACGGCGGCAAGCGGGGTTTGTGGCTCAAATTCCTGGATATGCTGGGCCTGGGTTTCACCTGTTAGGTAATTTTACATAGACACTAAATCTTCATGCGACTGCCAGAAGGGTCAAAGAAGGCTCTTAATGAGGCATGTGCACTGAAGCGCTCTTTGGCAATCTCAATCTCAAATGTCGCTTCCTCGATGCGTTCTGCGGTCAATTCGGGTATTGCGACATACCCCATCCCGATCGCCGCCCCCACACTATGACCGTACATACCCGATGTCAGGTAACCCACGATACGCCCATCCATAACAATCGGTTCATTGTGGTAAAGCAGTGGTTCAGGGTCATCCAGATTGAATTGAACCAGCCGCCGGTCGGGCAGGCCCGCAGCTTTTTGCTGCACAAACGCATCGCGTCCGATGAAATTACCGGCATCGGGCCTGGCCGTAAAGCTCAGCCCCGCCTGGACCAGGTTGTCCTCGGAACCCATATCGTGACCCCAGTGACGGAACCCTTTTTCCAGGCGCAGGCTGTTAACCGCGTGCAGGCCGACGTTTCGAATATCAAACTCTGCACCGGCCTGTTGGAGTTCATCAAAGACTTTGACGGTATCGCCAGCAGGCACAAAGATTTCCCAGCCCAATTCACCCACGTAGGAGAGGCGCTGTAGCCACACCATTACACCGGCAACTTTCGCATATCGTCCGCGGCCAAAAACAAAATCCTGTTCACTGACATCGGTTTCAGCCAGCTTTTCCAACACGGCCCGTGCATTGGGCCCCTGCAATGCCAGACAGGCGTAATCGGCGCTGATATCACGCAACTGCACTTCCCCCCGCAGGTGTTTTTTCAGGTGCCACCAGTCCTTGTTATAAGAACCAATCGCCGTAGTCACCATAAAGCGCTCCGGGCCGGTCCTGGAGACAGTCACGTCGGCCTCGATTCCACCCCGCTCATTCAGCCACTGGGTATAAACAAGTTTGCCAGGCTCCACCCGAACATCGCCGGTACATATCCACTGCAGCGCCTGCTCGGCATCCGATCCGTAAACCTCGAATTTGCCAAACGAGGAAATGTCATAGATACCCACACTCTCCCGCACCGCCCTGTGTTCCTGGGCGTAAAACTCAAACCAGTTCTGGCGCTTATAGCTGTACTGGTATTCGGCTTTTGCGCCGTCGCGAGCAAACCAGTTGGGGCGCTCAAAACCAGCCACTTCACCAAAACAGGCGCCCTGCTCTTTGAGCACCTGGTGCAGTGGCGATTGGATACGGTTACGGGCAGTCTGGTATTGATAGAACGGCCAGTGCATGGCGTAGGTGTGACCCAGGGCCTCAGGGATACGCGCCTCGACATAGCTTTGTTCGCGTTGCACCGGGTGATGGCGGCGCACGTCACACTCCCAGATATCACCCGGCGGGTAGCCGTCGATGACCCAGTCCGCAATCAATTTTCCGATACCGCCACCGGCGCCCAGGCCCTTGGAGTTCATGCCACAGGCGACAAAAAAATTATCCACCTCGGGCGTTGGCCCCAACAGATGCAGATTATCGGGAGTGAAACTCTCAGGGCCGTTAAAGAACAGGCGTATGCCCGTCTGCTCAAGCGCAGGCAGGGTCTCCATACCCCGCAGCAGGTAGTCTTCCATATGCTCCATGTCGCAGGGGAATTCGTCGAAACAGAAATCCTCGCCGATGCGATCCATGGGGCAACCGCGGGCATTGTGTTCAAACCAGCCCATCAGTATCTTGCCGGTGTCTTCCTTGAAGTAGACACCCTTGTCAAAATCCCGCAGCACCGGACGTTTGGTCATTCCGACCATATCTTCAGTAACCACGTAATAATGCTCACAGGCGTAGAGCGGCAGGTCGACACCAATTTTTGCAGCGATATCCCGTGACCAGAGACCCCCGGCCAGCACCACCTTATCGGCGGCTATCGAGCCTTGCCCGGTCTTTACTCCCACGGCCAGGCCGTCCTGGACCAGGATCTCTTCCACCTTGACGTTTTCAAGCACTTTTGCCCCGTACTTGCGAGCCCCTTTAGCCAGGGCCATGGTGGTATCTATCGCGTTGGTCTGGCCATCTTTTTCTATATAAAGAGCGCCCAGAATACCATCGGTATTGATACCCGGGTAAAAACCGGCCAGGCGCTCTTTGTCGATCATCTCGGACTCAACCCCGAAGACACTGGCCATGGAGGAAGTCCTGCGCAGTTCTTCCAGCCGCTCCGGCGTCCGGGCCACGGAAAGGCTGCCAATGCGCCGGTAACCCGTAGCCTGCCCGGTCTCTTCTTCCAGGGAGGCGTAGAGTTCATGACAATACCTGGCCAGGTCGGTCAGATAGGGGGTGGGCCACAGCATGCTGACCAGACCGGCCGCGTGCCAGGTGGTGCCGCAGGTGAGCTGTTTACGCTCCAGCAACACAACGTCTTTAACACCGCGTTTTGCCAGGTGATAGGCGATGGAACATCCGACGATGCCGCCGCCAACTATAATCACCCGGGCCCTGGATGGGAGTTTTCTTTTATCCGGCATACAGCCCTGATCATACAGGGCTGAGGACCATAAAGGTCAGCTGGCCGGCTGAATATTTCGGTTGAGCCGGAACAGGTTGCCTGGGTCGTACTGGCCCTTGATCCTGGCCAGGCGTTCATAGGCAGGCCCGTAGTTCCCGCCCTTGGAATCGGCGCCGTCGAAATCAATATTTGCGTAGTAGCCGCCGATAAACGGTTCCAGCTGTTTAAACCAGGCACGGGCAATCGCAATGGCCTCGGCATCCTGTGCGGGATCCATCCAGCCGCCGCCGACAGCGATCATGGTCTCGGCTTTGCGGTGCGGAAAAGCGGTGGCCAATTCATCAACGCGACTCACAGCGCCACCGGCGGTGTGGGTAAAGAATGCCAGGCGGGGATCGGGAACGAAGGACTCGATCAGCGCATCGATCAATGCCGGTGAAAACTCCCTGGCCATGCCGTTCTTGGCGTAGGACCGGACTCCATGCGCCCAGGTGCCGTCTTCATGGGTTTGCATCACCATGTAGTCCTGTATTTTGACACCGTCATCCATCGGCTTTCCGATCTTACGCAGCGGTGCGAGCTCTTTCTCCCCGGCAGCCGGGTCGCCGGCATATACCACTTCCATTACGACCGCTGATACACCATCTGGCATGGTGACCATGGCCGGCCCGACATACAGGTCATCAGAGAGCCCTGCATACCAGCCACCATAGAAATCCAGGACTTCGCGGGCCTGTTCAATGGGCCAGATGATTGCCCCTGATAATACATTGCGATCGAACGGGTGCAGCTGGAACTCAAACCGGGTTACGACCCCAAAATTACCGCCGCCGCCACGGATGGCCCAGAACAGGTCTGGGTCCTGCTCCGCGTTCACAGTTCTGAACTTACCGTCCGCCGTGATGAGATCCGCGGAAACCAGGTTATCAACAGCCAGGCCATACTTGCGATTGAGGCGGCCATAGCCACCACCCAGAGTGAACCCGCCGACGCCGGTATGTGAAACCACGCCGGCTGTTGTCACCAGGCCGTGTTGCAGCGACGCAGTATCAATGCCATTCAACAATGCCCCGCCCTGGGCGTAGGCGCGCCGCGTTTCCGGGTTGGCGGTTACGGTATTCATTTCAGCCAGGTCAATCATCAGGCCGCCATCGCAAACCGATTTACCGGGCCAGCTGTGTCCGCCTCCGCGCACGGAAAGCAGCAGGTCACGCTCCCTGGCGAAGGTCACTGCGTGGCGAACATCGTCGCTATTGGCACAGCGGGCGATCAGTGCCGGGTGCCGATCGTGCATGCCGTTCCACACGCGGCGCGCGTAATCGTATTGCGTATCGCCGGGCATCAGCAAGGGGCCGTTGAGTTGCTCAGCCAGCTCCCTGATCGATGCTTTTTCGAGTTCGATTTCAGCCCCGTCGAGAGAAACCGCAGCAACGCTGCTTTCGGCCAGCGCGGCATTTGTCATAAATGGATAGGCGGCTACGACGCTCGCAGCCAGGGTAGAACGGCAAAAATCACGTCTTTTCATACTGCACTCTCCCGGTCGTTATGCCTGTCTTGGTATTTCTAAAGCATAGACGATCAGGAGATTTGTGCAGATCAGGGGTCGGTAACCACCTCGAAGCATTCCGCGACTTCAGCGGGGATGCGGGTAGGCCTCTGCTTTTCGTAGTTCACAAAAGCCCATTCTGTCTCGGCTTTTGCCAACACTTCGCCATCGGTTTTCCTGATTTCATACATCCTGACTGAACTGGCCGACCGGGCGCTGGCCACCCAGGTCCTGATGACCAACTCATCCCCCTCAAAAGCCGGCTTCAGAAAGAGAATTTTGTGTGAACGCACGACCCAGCCTGCGCCCAGCTCAAAATACCGCTCCGTAGGCCAGCCGTTGGCGGTGGAATGCGCGATGGCCGCGTGCTGCGTCCACTTTACGTAGTGGTAGTTGCCAGCGTGCTCAAGTTCATCGATGTCCTCGGCAATGACGGTGTGCGGATAGTCAAAAAATGCGGTCATGTGTTGAATGGTGCTGGTGGGGTGTTTGTTGTGTCAAGCGCGGTAGATGTCCTTTCGATGACCGATTTTGATGACATGAACGATGAGTACCCGTTGTTCGATGGTATACAAAATGCGGTATTGGCCCTGTCGAATACGGTATCGCTCACGGCCGTAAAGCTTTTGCGAACCCGGAGGACGGGGGATATCGGCAAGGGATTCGATACGCTTAATGATCCTTCGCCGATCGGCTTTCCTAGCAACGGCTTCAAGTTCCTTACGTGCCGATTTCTTTATACGGAGGCTATATCTCGCCACGTCGTTTGAGGTCCTTCACGACGTCCTCGAAAGCGTAGTCCGGCTCTCGTTCGCGAATTTCGAAAGTCTCGATATCGCTGGCATCTTCGGCCAGTGCCGACCTGACCGCTTCATTGACCAATTCGGAAACGCTGGTTTCGGTTTCCGCTGCCTTGATGCGAAGTGCGCGATGCAGCAAAGGATCGAAATAGACAGTGGCTCTTTTTTGGGTGGTTTCACTCATATTGACACTGTAACCATATATCGCTATAACGTCAAAGCGTTGAGATAATTACGCTTACTATAACGGAGTGTTTTTTGCCACAATGTATCAATTCAGGAATGGGATGACGTCAATTCGGTTGGGATTAACAGCACATTAGTGCCAATTTCCTTATTCTTACAGAGTCTCTCGCGTTAAACTGTCCAACGATGTTTGATTCCTTCAACAAGCCCGGGTGGCAAAACGCAAAACCCGAAGTCCGAAAATCCGCGATCGATGAACTCGATGACGTGGCTGTACTCATTGAACTGGTTCACACGGACCCGGAACCTGAGGTCCAGGCGCACGCCCTGTCCCGGATC
>CAJQPW010000374.1 GCA_905480295.1 uncultured Rhizobiaceae group bacterium
CCCCGTGGGACTTTGGAAAGAAAGGCTGTATTTTCGACATTTGAGCCGGTGAGAGCAGAAACAAATCAGACATGGCAAACTCCTTTGCCACCCTGAATCAGAAATCATCACTCAATGCAAATTAATGGGTCCTGAACCTAGGAGGTAACCTGAAGGTTCTGATCACAACCAAGTTGCGTTTGGCCAAAGGTACAAAAATGTTGCGGTGTCTCATTGTGGTTTTTGGAATTTTGGCGTTTTCACCCGGGGTTTCCGCGCAAGCATTGATCTCAGCGGCATCTGCTGGCGACGTTGAGGTGGCATCAAGATTACTTGACGAAGGTGCCAACATCGATGAGCTCACCAGCATGGGTACCGCGTTGCATGCTGCCTCGCTGCGCGGTCACACAGAGATGGTTAGGCTGCTCATTCGGCGCGGAGCCAAACTGGATGCAGAACACAGGCTGCTGGGAACACCACTCCACGCAGCAGCACGATTCAACAATGTGGCTGTGGTCAATGTCCTTGTAGCGGCAGGGGCTAAATTGGAGGTGCTTAACAACCACGGTTACACTGCAATTCAGATCGCCGTACTGGAGGGTCGGCTCGAAGCTGTTCAGGCGTTGATCGATTTGGGTGCAAACGTCAATGCGATAGGTCATGCCAACTATGGTGGATATATCGCTCAGGGTGAAACCTCAGCACTGCATCTGGCAAGACGTCTTGGATACCGCAAGAACCCAAAATATTTCCAAATTGAGGAGGTGCTGGTGACTGCGGGCGCAGTTTCTACTCCTGTTGAGAGACAGGTAATCAGCGATGTCAGCGCCGAGCGTGGGCGCGTAGTTGCAATGACATTCTGCCGAGAATGCCATGCTTTGGAACCCGGCCACAGTCAGCCATTGCAACCCAGTGCAGGACCCCCCTTAATCGGTGTCGCCAATCGACCGGTCGCAAATCTGCCCGGGTTCGATTACTCTGACTACCTTGTGAAGTTTGGCGGCACGTGGACCCCGGACAGGCTCTATAGTTTCGTACGCTATCCAATGTTAACGGTTCCGGGCACGAAGATGTTTTGGGTTAAACCAACCAGCAAACAGGAAAGAGCTGACTTAGTCGCCTATCTCATGTCAAAGGACTGAGCTGGACCTTTTAGGCTCGATCCAGTCCCTGGTTGATCTGTCGATCGCACACGTAGGAATGCCCGCGCAACGGGTGAGGTTGCTGACTAATACAGCCGTGTTATTTCGTCGTTTGTATGGACCGCGAACACTTCATCGAACGTCCTGCCATCTTGGACTACTTCTACTTGCCACTCTGCAAGTTTTGGGACCGCACCCTTTTCAGGCCAGCTTTCGGACCGCCAAATTCCTGACCGGATCAACGCTTTGGCACAATGCATGAACGCTTCTTCGATTTCGACTATCATCGCCAAATCTGGTGCTTTGCCATTTACCAGCATCGAGTTGTTGAGTGCGGAATCTCGAACAATTTTTGCTTTTCCGGCAACGCGCAGGCTGAACCCATGGTTGGGTATCAAGAAAATGACCGCGACATTGGGATCAGAGAGAATGTTAACAAATCCATCGGCCCGATGATTTCCCAGCCTGTCAGGTATTGCCAACGTCTTGTCGTCCAGAACCTTCACGAATCCAGCAGGATCACCCTTTGGGGATACATCGACTAACCCGTCACGTTGCTTGGTTGCGACCATGATGAACGGGGACATTTCAATAAATCGACGTCCAACATCATTTAGCCGGTCTGAAACTTTTAACGCGGGACCTTTTGAATCGTCAAAGGGTCTAAATTTGCGAAGACGGTTAAGGTCAGTGATCTGTTCTTCAAATTCCATTGATCAATCCTTTGAGAGTTTCACATTGTTAATAGCCTAATTCGCAAATTTACAAATCGATAGAGGTCGGCATGCGATCCAAGCAACCTTTCGGCAGCCAGCAAATGTCCAGATATCAACTTCCGCCTTGGCCGTGGACGGCTTACGCGATTCTTACCTGATGCAGTTGATATCAATGCGGCATCGGATTTTGCTGTCCTCGACAAGGACAGATTGGTGGTCGCAATGAAACAGGGATTGGATGGAAAGACAGCGCTGGTTACCGGTGCCAGTTCCGGGATTGGTCGAGCCATCGCTCACCGCCTGGTAGCGGCGGGATGTCAGCTTGTGCTGTCTGGTCGAAACAAAGAACGGCTGCAGGCGCTTGCCGATGAGCTCGACGGTGCAGCGATCGTTGCGCCACAGGATCTTTCTCAGCCAAGTGAAATTGCGTCATCACTGGATCTCGTGCAGTCGAAATATGGAATGCTCGATATTCTCGTTCTGAGCGCCGGCCTGTTCAGCAATAACGAATTCGCTGAAGAAGATATCGAGGTCTCCCAGCGCATGATTGATGTTAACCTGACGAGCGTGGTTCAACTGACCCACGCCGCCCTGCCACTGCTGAAAAGGCAGGAACGATCGGAGATTTTGGCAATCGGTTCGATTGCCGCTGATGTTGGCATAATCAAATGATGGACCTCACCGTGACTTTCGTCTGCGAGCGGCAGGTGCCATAACCTGACGCGGAGATAGGGTGCCCGGAGTTGACTGTCAATTCATCGGGATCGGGACATGCTCACCTGCAGTTTTCCAGACGACGGGTCTGCGGACAAACCAGACTTCAAACCCAACTCCACACCGAAGGAAACAGCCGAGCTTTAATATAAAGTCCGCAGCCAACGGGGGGGTGATGGCGCTATGCGGTGACGCTGCGTTCCTCTGGAGGAGCGGTCTTGGCAACATCAGCGAAGCTGCTGCACATGAGCCACTTGGTCAACTTCCGGGCCATCAGGTCGTGGCCCGTCAGGGATATTTGTCCACTCCGGAGTTCCGCTTCAAACGTCGAGTGCGCCATCCAAGCTGAGGTGATAGCTCGAAGTTCGCAGGTTACATACAGATCTACTTCGAATTTGGGGTCAGTGTAGCAAAGGTCGGTTTCTTCGCCAGGTTTTGCCACGAGCCAATAGTTTGCGGTTTCATTTGGCGAGTCATTCAGGATAAATTGGATGACGCTTTTTCGCTTGGGAAGCTGCAATAGATCGATTTTCCCTCGGATCTTCCACATCAAAAGACGCGCATCGAGGTCCTGAAGCGACACCTCACAGTCAATGTTACGATGCGCCCATTCACCGAGGCCCCGGATGAGTGGCTCCAGTTCATCTGCGAGCTGGGTGGTCATGTATTCTGCATGTGCTTTCGGGCCAGCGCCGCAGCGCGTCACAAGGCCATTGGCCTCCATTTCCTTAAGGCGTTTCGAGAGCAAGCCAGGAGACATTCCTGGAACGCCGCGCTGGATTTCGTTGAACCGGGTCGAGCCGGACCACATTTCGCACAGCAGCAGCATGGTCCAGCGGGGCTCGAGTAAGCTTGCCGCCATCGCTACTGGGCAAAATCTAGGGTAATTTGAATCTGACATCTCGGCACCTCCTTAAACAGCTAAACACTCGGGCCATGCCGACGTCTACTACAGATACTGTAGCGGGTTTACTCCATTTGCTGAACTGGCCCCGTCCTCCGGCCAATGCGACCTTCAGCCCACCAAACCATGAAGCATCCGATGGGGCGCTCCAGAGGGGGCTAACTGTCGAAAACGAAACCGAGGTAACACTATGGACAAAAATACTCACGCCCGGGAAGCGCAGATTCGCGCCATTTCCATCTATGCGAAACGCCCAGAGCAGGCCCAGATCGTCAATCGTGGCTCAGCTGAAGTTCGAGAGGGCCTCCATTGCCAATATGAGCAGGATGGGCATCGCGTTTCTCTCGACATGCCAGTGGCGATCGGCGGTAGCGAAGCAGGGCCTTCGCCGGGTTATTTTGGACGTGCAGCAATTTGCGGGTGCCTTGCAATCGGCATCAAGATGACCGCCGCGCGCGAGGATCTGCATCTGGAATCGGTCCGAGTGGGAATCGAACAGGATTGGGATAATCGAGGAGTCCTCGCCATGGACGGCGCCAGTCCAGTGCCAAGCGACACGCGAATTGCAATCGAAATCGAGACCTCGGAAGCAGAAGAGAAAGTGGGCGAAATGGTTGCCAGAGCGCTTTCGGCAGACCCCTGGTTCTTGTCCTTCAGAGACGCCCAACCCCTGCATACGGCGATATCGGTCGTTGAGGCAGCTGTGTGATGGATTCCCGTCTGCAACTTCGCGTCCAGCGCTATGGCTGGGATGCCGCTGCCGCGCATTATCACAGCGGTTGGGAAGCGCAGTTACGTCCTGCCCATGACCAGCTTCTGGAGATGGCGTCGGTGGTTGCCGGTCAACGGGTCATCGAAACGGCTTGCGGAAGCGGTCTTGTTACTATGCGCCTGGCGGAACAGGTGGGACGGCAAGGTCACGTTCTTGCCACCGATCTTTCACAGGGCATGATTGGCGACTTGAAGGCTCGGCTTGACGAAGCTTCCATCGCGAATGTTGAGGCTGACCGCATGGCTTCCGAGAAACTCAACGTGCCTGATGCGGCGTTCGACGCCGCGATCTGTGCCCTGGGACTGATGTACACACCTGATCCATCAGTGGCGGTCGCAGAGATGGCACGGGTCGTTGCCCCTGCTGGATCAGTCACAGTGACGGTATGGGGTGAACGTCGAAATTGCGGCTGGGCGGATGTCTTCCCCATCGTTGATGCTCGTGTTGCGTCTGAGGTTTGTCCGGTGTTTTTTGGCACCGGAACTCCTGGAGCGTTGAGACGGCTCTTCGAAGATGCCTTGCTGGAACAGGTGGAAGAACATCGGCAGTTCGAAAAGTTAGTATTCCAAACCGAAGATGATGTCGTGAATGCCGTTCTTCTAGGCGGGCCGGTTGCACTCGCCGTCAAAAGGTTCAACTCTGATGTTTGGGAAAGCGTACGGCAGGAGTTTCTGGTATCGGTTGCACAGTATCAACTCAGCGACGGTAGCTACAGCATCCCGGGAGAGTTTGTCACAGTCAGAGGAGTTCGACCTTTGGGGACATGCTCCTGACGACGTCGGCTTGGGCTCCTTGTAACCTTTCGGCAGCCAGCAAATGTCCAGATATCAACTTCCGCCTTGGCCGTGGACGGCTTACGCGATTCTTCCCCGATGCAGTTGATATCAATGCGGCATCGGATTTTACTGTCCTCGACAAGGACAGATTGGTGATCGCAATGAAACAGGGATTGGATGGAAAGACAGCGCTGGTTACCGGTGCCAGTTCCGGGATTGGTCGAGCCATCGCTCACCGCCTGGTAGCGGCGGGATGTCAGCTTGTGCTGTCTGGTCGAAACAAGGAACGGCTGCAGGCGCTTGCCGATGAGCTCGACGGTGCAGCGATCGTTGCGCCACAGGATCTTTCTCAGCCAAGTGAAATTGCGTCATCACTGGATCTCGTGCAGTCGAAATATGGAAAGCTCGATATTCTCGTTCTGAGCGCCGGCCTGTTCAGCAATAACGAATTCGCTGAAGAAGATATCGAGGTCTCCCGGCGCATGATTGATGTTAACCTGACGAGCGTGGTTCAACTGACCCACGCCGCCCTGCCACTGCTGAAAAGGCAGGAACGATCGGAGATTTTGGCAATCGGTTCGATTGCCGGCGTGTCCGACATGCGCAATGAGGCGGTATATTCCGCGACGAAACATGCGCTTAACGCCTTTCTGCGGTCGCTGCGCCGGCAGGTGGCCAAGGATGGTGTCCGTGTCACTTCAATCTTGCCCGGCACTGTGGCCACCGAATTGTGGGGGCTTACAGACGAGGCCGACATCGCTGAGCGCGTCGCAAAATGTGAGGTTCTGCGTGCTGAAGACGTCGCCGATATTGCTGAATTCGTGCTGACCCAGCCACCGCATGTCGCCATTCGGGAGCTGGTTGTTCTGCCCCACGCTCAGGACATCTGACCTTCAGAAATCACCGGCAAGCGACAGTTTGAAGCTTCGCCGAAGTCTCGTCTCTCTGCGCATATCTTCGTGGTCTGGATCAACACGGCCACCATATCGGGTAAGGGCACTGCCCCGGGGTCCATGGCGATTGTCGGTGAATGCCATTTGTGCAACGGTGACGGATCTTATTGAGATCCTGGAAGATTGGTATTTATGGCAGACTTGGGCAATCAACGCATTGGCACCTTTGACGACCTGAAAAGGTTTGAGTCGGAAATGACCCTGGAACAACGTCTGCCCGAACGCAGCGTTCTGGATGTGTTCATAGCCAGCGCCGAAAAGCAGGGCGATGCCACTGCGATCACCATGCTGATGACCGGTGCACCCGACGAGCAGCCGCGTCGCGTCAGCTATAATCAATTGTTGGGAATGATCCGTGGTGCGGCCAATCTGTTTTCTGATCTGGGCGGTCCGGCGCCCGGGGTGGCTTATATGCTGCCCTCTCTGGTCGAAACCCATGTCACGTTGTGGGGTGCGGAAACATCAGGCTATGCAGTGCCCATCAACTTTCTGTTGCAGCCCGACAGTATTGCCGAATTGCTCAAGGCCTCAGGGGCAAAAATCCTGGTGGCACTCGGTCCGCACCCGCAACTTGATATTTGGCAAAAGGCTCTGGAATTGCGTGACAAGGTTCCCGGTCTGATCCTGGTTCGTGTTTCCCCACCCGGCACCCCTGCCGAAGAAGGGGTGGTCGACTTTGGTGCAGCTTTGATGGCTCAGCCCAATGATCATCTGACTTTTGGTGAGTCCCGCGGTGGTGATGATGTGGCGGCGTATTTTCATACCGGCGGCACCACAGGTGTTCCCAAACTTGTCGCGCATACCCATCGCGGTCAGCTGGTCGCCGCATTGGGTGGTGCATCCATGTGTGGCTACACGTCTGATGATGTGCTGACCGCTACGCTGCCTTTGTTTCATGTGGCCGGCACCATCGTCGCCGGTCTCAGCGCCCTGATGGCTGGTGTGGAGCTGGTTGTGATGTCACCGGCGGGGCTTCGAAACCCGGCCATCATAGAAGGCTTCTGGCGTCTCGTTGCGCACCACAAGGCGACGCTGGTTGGTGGCGTTCCAACGGCTGTTGGTGCTGTGTTGCAGGTTCCGGTCGGCGACCATGACATCAGCGCTGTGCGCGCAGGTCTGACCGGTGCTGCCTTGTTGCCACCGGCAGTCGGCAAACGTTTCCAGGAGGTGACGGGCCGAACTCTTTACGAGATTCTCGGCATGACTGAAGCATCCGGACTGATCAGCATCGATCCACTCTCCGGTTCCGGTGGCACCGGTTCGGTCGGTTGGGCGCTGCCCTACACGAATGTTGATGTCCTGCATCTGAATGACGACGGCACGCTGGGTGATGTCTGCTCGCCCGGGGAAATAGGCGTCATCGCAATTAGCGGAGAGCATATCTCACCTGGATATCGCAATCCCGACCACAATCAAGGTGTCTTCAATGATGGAATTCTTAACTCCGGGGATCTTGGGTATAAAGATGAGCAAGGGCGGATCTACATAGCCGGTCGTTCCAAGGACCTTATTATTCGCAGCGGTCACAACATTGATCCGGCAATGATTGAAAACGCCATGAGCACCCATCCCGATGTTGCCCTCGCCGCCGCCGTCGGCCAGCCCGACGCCTATGCCGGTGAGCTGCCTGTATGCTTCGTTCAACTGCATCCGGACGCGCAGGCGAGCAATGAAGACCTGCAAGCGCATGCTCAAAGCAACATTGATGAACGTCCCGCCTGGCCCAAACAGATTCATGTCGTCGATACGATCCCGTTGACGACAGTGGGCAAGATCTACAAGCCGAGCCTGCGGTGTGACGCCGCCAGGCTGAGAATAACAGACCTGGTTCAAAATGAGTTGGGCCTGTTGGATTCCTCCATTGACGTGGTCGATGGCGGTGCCCGGGGCATGCGGGTAACCGTGAAGCTGGCGGCAGATGACGAAAAGAGTGTTTCCAACGTCGAAAAGGCACTTGCCACCTATCTGTTCGAGGCCGTGGTAGAGGTTCAGTAGGCAATTTGAGGACCTGACTGCGGCACGACTTCAATATTTGCAAAAGGACACTGAGCCACCTTGGCAGGCGGTCAAGCGCGGGCTGTCCCCAAAGAGTTCAGCAAAATCACTGCGGATTGTTTCGATGCGGCGAGCAGACTGTCGTTGTTTCCAAGTCCATGCAGGGATTCAACGTTGAAATAGATACCAGTGATACCGGTTGCCACGGCGGTTACTTTTGAAGGTTCCGCATTCGGGAAATCTTCGGCCAACAGAGAATCCAGCCTCGCAATGAAGTCGTCAAGCCATCCCTGCATCGCAGCCGCCAACTTCTCATTCTCGTATGAATGCGTGATCAATGCGTAGGACACCTTAATCAGACGGGCATCAGAATAGTGTGGGTCGAACAGCCATTCCAAAGCTTTCATGGAGCGATGCTCCCGGGGAAGCATTTCCAGGAAACTGTTCATTCTGGTCCTGCTTTTCTGCAGAAAACGTTCTGTGAGGGCGTCTATGAGGTCGTTGCGATTGCCGACATTGTGGCGGACAAGGGGGCGTGCAAGTTCTGCCTGTTCGGCTGTTTTTGCCAGTGTGGCGCCCTCCACGCCGTAACGCGCAACGCAGATCTCAAAGGCATCGAGTATCTGCTCGCGCCGTGCTTCTTTGATGTCAGGTCTGGCCATGTATTTTCTAAGTTGATTATCAAGTTTGACAAAAAATATAGGCGATGCCAGTTAATTGTCAAGAATGATAAATTATAGGTGCGTTATGGAATAGCTTCTTGCGCCGGTCAGTGCCGGCTACCTGGAATGGCTGGAGAACTTTGTTGACGACTGGTTCTTTGTTTTTGCGATTGCCTTTCTGGCATTCGAACTCACCAGATACGCGATTTACAAGAAGCTGTCCTGGACGCTGCTTGGCGACACGGTCACCAATTACATCACGCTGGGGTTCTTCATTGGACTGACAGTCCTGTTTCTTGGTGCGTTTTACGTGGCAACATTTTACTACGCCTTCCAATTCGCTGTTTTCGATATCGAAATCAATTGGATCACTGTGATGATCTGCGTGGTGCTGGCAGACCTCGCCTATTATTGGGAACATCGCTTCATGCACCGTGTGAATCTGGCATGGGCCACCCATACGGTTCACCATTCATCGCCCTTCTTCAACATTTCGGTAGCCTACCGATTTGGTCCAATGGACTCCTTCTGGCCCGTGTTTTTCCACCTGCCACTCGTGCTGCTCGGGTTCAATCCCGTTGTCGTTCTGTTTGCAGAGGTGATCGTGCAGCTCTATCAGACCATCCTGCATACGGAGAGCGTCAGGAAACTCCCTCGTCCGGTCGAATGGCTGATGAATACCCCGTCGCATCACAGGGTTCATCACGGCTCCAACCCCAAATACCTGGACAAAAACTATGCCGGAATTTTCATCATCTGGGATCGCATGTTCGGGACATTTGAGGAGGAGCAGGAAGAGGTTGTTTATGGGCTTGTCAGACCCATCGAGAGCATCAATCCATTCGTTGCGTTTCTGCATGGGTTTTACCGGGTCGGAAAAGTTTTTTGGACGATACGGGGTGCAAAAAACAAGATTGGTGTCCTGTTTGGACCGCCGGGATGGAAACCAAAAGGGGAAACAACACCAGCCGAGCCCGCTGAATAGGAGTTCACGATGCCTACAAACACGCAACGTCTCACAGGTGTTCTCGTGTCAATTGGCATCACCGTCGGTGGTGCCTGGGTGGCGAGCACGGCACACTCAAATACAGAAGATAAAACCCTGACTTCCTTCGCTGATGGTCTCAATATCACAGTGGAAAATGTCAGGAACGACAGCGGAAATGTTGTTGTGATGGTCTTTGCAGATCGGGATGCCTTCAAGGCCTATGATGTGACAAAGGCGGCCGGCTACATAGAGATCCCGTCGAAACAAGGTTCAGTGAGTGCCCGGTTCCCTGATTTGAATTCAGGCCCCTATGCTGTGGCGGCCTTTCACGATGAAGACCAAAACCAGGATTTGAATATGGATGGTGAACAACCAACGGAAGGCTATGCAACGAGTGGGGCAGTGGATGCCTATGACGTATCAACCTTCAAGAAAGCTTCGCTGAGCAATCCCAATACCGCCATCACCATGTACTATGCGGACTAGCGCAATCCGCTTTAACAAGACCTCTTGCCTCTTGCCGCTAGACCCAACCGGCCTCAAGCGCGGCATAGACCAGGGCCAGCACGATCATGGTGACAAAGGTGAAGGGGCCATTCCACCGCCATGTCAGGGTCATCGGCGAATAACCGGTTGCCCGTGACAACATCAGCGCGCCTGCCGAAAACGGCGCACCTGACGTGCAAATGGCAGTGCCGGCAGCAATCGCCAGCGCCGCATGGGTGATGTCGACCGGCAGGCTGGGGACCTGCGCCACAACGCTCCCCAGGAACACGGCCATGGTGATGGGGCTCAGACCCACCTGACCAAACACCCACACGATGACAGACATCCCCCACAGCACCAGCCAGGGCGGCAGGGACTGCAGGCCGATGGCGTCGGTCAGTTCGGCCACCGGCACCAGTTGCGCGCCAACCGTGCCAACAAAGCCCGCGCAGGAGATGAACACCATTTCACGCACATAGCCCGGCATGGCCGAAAATGAGATTGTGCTAAAGCGGTCGCGTGTTCCCTGCTGGCGGTGTCCCGGTTCCTGCTGAACCACAAGCCAGACGATAACCACAAGCGGGGCAGCCAGCATCACGCCGGTTACAATGGTCACGTCAGCCAGTTTGGAGAACGCCAGTGAACAGACAAAAAGCATGGCGCACACGAGGGCGAAATTGCGCGCGGCACGCGCCGGGAACACCTGTTTGTCGGATGAGGTGATCAGCCCCTGTGCGCGGATGCGCCTGCCCGTTGCCCGCCATCGGATCCAGTCTTCTGCCCAGCCCAGCATCATCATGATCAGCGCAAGCACCAGACCGAGGGCCATCAGGCGCAGGGCCTGCACGCCGGACATCAAGGTTGGCATCACCGCCTGGGTGACGGCGGTCGGGGCCCAGACAAGAAACCATGAAAACCCGCGCAGTGCTGCACAGAGCTGACGCCGTTCGCGGATCTGGGCAATTTCGTCGAGTGGTGCTCCGGGCTCCAGTTCTGCCCGCACGCCGCGCTGGATAATTGGTGCCAGCAGCGAAAGGGCGCCCAGATTGATCATCACCGACAGCATGTGAGATCCGCTGAACACAGCCAGAAAACGCCGCTGGGGCGGTTGCAGGGTTAGAAATCGACCCAGTTTGACCACTGATTTCGAGTGAATTGCCCCTTCTCTCAACAGCGCCATCAGCAGAATGAAACTGGCCAGATAGGAGGATCTCGATAATCCATCCACGCTCCATGCCAGCCATTGGGGCGAGGTGGCAATGGCGGCCAGCGCGACAAGGGCGCTGATGCCGATCAGATAAATTTCCCGCAATTTCAGCGAGCGCCAGGCGATAATCGGAATGAAAAAAATGCAGGCAATGGCAAACAATTGTGCCGCATCAAGGCCGAGATAGAGCGTAGCGAGTTGAGCAATGATCAGGACCAGCATGGCCGTGCCGATAACCGGCAGGCGCGGCGATGGACTGTTCATCAGCCGCCGGTCATAGACATGTGGCGTCCAACCGCCGGGCCTTCCCCCTTGCGTTCGATAACAAAATCGTGGCCCTTCGGCTTGCGCCCAATAGCTTCATCGATCGCTTCATACAGCAATTCATTGCCCTCGGACGCGCGAAGCGGTTGGCGCAGATCGGCAGCGTCTTCCTGTCCCAGACACATGTACAAAACGCCGGTACACGTCACCCGGACCCGGTTGCAGCTCTCGCAGAAATTGTGGGTCAGTGGCGTGATGAAACCCATGCGACCACCGGTCTCCTTGACTTCGACATAGCGTGCAGGGCCACCGGTTTTATAGGGAATTTCCGTCAGCGTATATTTTTCCTGCAGACGCCGGCGCACCAGCGAAAGCGGCAGGTACTGATCGGTGCGGTCTTCCTCAATTTCGCCCAACGGCATGGTCTCGATCAGCGTCAGATCAAATCCTTCACCGTGCGCCCAGCTCATCATCTCTTCAATTTCGAATTCGTTGACTTCTTTCAGTGCAACGGCGTTGATCTTGATGGCCAATCCGGCATCGCGTGCCGCTTCAAGCCCTTCCATCACCTTGCCCAGCTGGCCCCAGCGGGTGATCTTGGCAAACTTGTCCCGGTCCAGCGTGTCGATGGAGACATTGACCCGTTCCACACCACAATCCACCAGTTGTGTTGCATATTTTGCCAGCTGCGAACCGTTGGTTGTCAGGGTCAGCTCTTCCAGATCACCGGACTTCAGATGCCGAGACAGCGAGCTGAACAATTGCATGATGTTCTTGCGCACCAGCGGTTCCCCACCGGTCAGGCGCAGTTTGCGCACCCCTTTTGCAATGAAGCCCGAGCACAGCCGGTCGAGTTCTTCCAGCGTCAGCAGGTCACGCTTTGGCAGAAAAGTCATATCTTCAGCCATGCAATAGACACAGCGGAAGTCACAGCGATCCGTTACCGAGACGCGCAGATAGTCTACGGTCCGACCGAATGGATCAATCATGGGGGAGGGGGTCTGGTCACTCATGCGAGTAACTTAGCTGTACCGACGCAAAACAAAAGCGAAATCTTCAAAAAAGAAGCATCTGTCACGGATGATCAAACAAGGGTGATCCGCAGTGATTTGCAGGCGAAGGAAGATTCCTATCAATCTTGCCAAAACACTCCGAGGACAACACCATGAACAAACGAATTGCCGCACTTTCCATTTTTACTGCAGGGGTTTTGGCCCTTCCGCTGTCTGCCGCCTCCGCCCTTGCCGATCAGACAGGCACGTTTTCCGGCGTTTCCAACCATTGGGTCAATGGCGGTGTGAAGGTTTCAACCGCCGGTGGAAAAACCACCATCACGTTGAACAGCAACTTCAAATCACAAAGCGGGCCGGATCTGTATATCTATGTCGGCAATGGCAGCCCGACAAAGCGGATCGCCAAATTGAAAAAATTCAAGGGTTCGCAGACCTACACCTATAAGGGTACAGCTGCGATATCGTCGGTTCACGTCTATTGCAAACGCTACACGGTCGGCTTTGGCACCGCCAAACTCAACTAGTCCGCCTAACCGGAAAGGGGCCGTGTAAGCCCCTTCTGGTCCAATCGCCATCGCAGCAGATCGATCCGGTCCTGGCCGAAAAACGGCTCTCTCCTGAAGACAAAGGTCGGCACACCCCAATGGCCGCTGGCCTCCAGGGCCTTCTGATTGGCATCGACCTCGTCTCCATGATCGCCCGATTGCAGGGCCTGTTCCATCGCGGCCAGGTCCAGCCCGGCACGGGCAGCAGCATCCGTCATGTGTCGCCCCTGATGCCAGTTCCTGGTCCCACCAAAAATCAGGTGGGACACTTGCTTGGCAAATTCGATACCCTTGCCGCGCCGCTCAGCCTCGATGCCGAGGTGGGTCAGGTGGAAAATATGCGGTTGCTCGTCGGCGATCTGCAATGTTTCCATATTCTGCACAATAGGATCCGGGTCGGGCCATGCATGGGCCATGCCGAGAAATTCAGCCCGTCTCGGCCAGTCAAGAATGATATAGCGTGCCCGCTTGCGGTTCTCCGGAGAAAAGAAATCGGGTTGCCGCACGGCCAGTGGCAGCACCGGTCGCAGGTGCAGCGCAATGTCATAATCAGCTGCCAGGGCAAGCATGCCCGGTGTCGCCAGATAGGAATACGGGCTGCGGAAGGAAAAATAGACGTCGACGGATTCGGTCATGAATTTGCTTCTCAGACGTCTTCCCACATGCCGCTTTCACCGGCGCGGTAAATTGCATCAATCAGCTTTTGGTTGTTGATCGAGCTTTCAAGGCTGAAAATTTCCTGATCTTCGCCGGCAACTGAGCGGGCAAAGGCTTCAACTTCCATACGGTACTGGTTGACCCCGGGAAATCTGAACTGCCGCGTTTCCTCATGATCCTTGTCGTACAGAAAAACAGTGTCGGCATCGTAGAGGCCGGCATTGAAGGGGGCCGTCAGTGCAATCCAGCCTTCATCCCCGTGGAACGATATTTCCTGCCGCAGCGCCATTTCGGTCGCCACATAGGCTGACATTTCAAAGGATCCGAAATCGGCTCTCCAGCTGGCATAATTGTCGGTACCGGTGGTGGCGTTGCGTTCCACTTTTGCCGAGACGCTGAGCGGCTCGCATTGAGTGACGAAACGGGTTGTAACGGTTGGGTACACCCCGATATCCGGCAGGGCACCACCACCCTGGGAAAGGATGTTACGCATATTGTCGGGATCAGTATTGTTGTAGGTGAAGGCCGCCTGCACATGTTTGAGGATGCCGATGGCCCCTTCGGCAAGCAGGTCGCGGACTTTCAGCCATTGCGGATGATAGGTCACCATGAAGGCTTCGCTGACCAGAACCTTATTCGTGTCACGCGCCTCGATGATGGCGTCAATCTGCTGCGCCTGCAGCGCAATCGGCTTTTCACACAGCACGTGTTTGCCGGCATTGGCAGCGCGGATCGACCATTCCACGTGTTGGGAGGTCAACAGGGGAATGTAGACGGCGTCAATGAGATCACTTTCCAGCATCGCGTCATAGGAGCCGAAGGCATGGGGTATGGCAAAACGCTCGGCAACGGCTTCGGCCCGGCTCTTGTCGCGCGATGCGATGGCCGCAATCGTGCAGTTTTCGGCATCAAGCAGGGCCGGAATCACGTGTTCCATGCCAATTTTGGCCGTCGATAGTATTCCCCATCTCAGCATAAGTCGTTTCCTTGTTTGTTTTGCCGCAGCTTAGCAGGGGCGGCCACAAATGACACCGTGCATCCACGATTAGGTTTGGAATTTACACGACTGTGTGCGGTCGTTGTTGTTGTCACTGCCGCCCTTGCCGCAATTGCCACCCTTGCCGCAATAATACCCGAATGTAACCGCTTTCTGGCCACACCCACATCCTTTTGAATTCACATTGGCTTTCTAGAATTTCACGCATTCGTGATCAATTCGGGAGGACGATTCGATGAAGGCAAATTTGGGATTTGGACTGGCTGGTATTGCCATTGTGGTTGGAACTGCGGTTGGCGTTGCACAAGGTGATATCGAGATTCTGCAATCCAGATTGTCGTCCCAGGCCGACGATCACGGGGACGCATATCGCCCCCTTGAGCAATCATTTTTGAACGAGCTCGCAATCCGTTCCGGTGAAAAGGAAGCGTTTAAGGTTGCCTTTGAAGCGGGCGATGAATTGACCGAGCTTGCCTTCAACGCCTCACAGGGGGTGGGGGCCAAGGTCGGTGAGGGCAAGCGGTTTTCGCGCTTTCCCCGTGCTGACTTGAAAGGAGACGGCGAGTGGACAACCCATCTTCCCAAGCGCGAGGGCGGCCCCAATGCCACGTCCTGTATTGCCTGTCACAATTCTCCGGGTCCCAACGGGGCAGGGGATGTG
>CAJQPW010000375.1 GCA_905480295.1 uncultured Rhizobiaceae group bacterium
TGGGCCAGGGCCGCGGCGTCTTTGAACCCAAGATTAAGACCCTGACCGGCGATCGGGTGAATGCCATGGGCGGCGTCGCCAACAAGGGCAAACCGCGGTTTTACAAAGTCACGGGCGAGCGTCAGTCCAAGCGGAAATGCCTTGCGCGGGCCGACCACTTCGATGTCGCCCAGCTTGTGACCAAACCGTCGCTCAAGTTCCAGTTCAAAGGTAAAATCATCTGCGGCCATCAGGCGCTCGGCGTTTTCAGTCGGTTCGGTCCACACCAGCGATGACCGGTTGCCGGTCAGCGGCAGGGTGGCAAAAGGACCACCGGGCAAAAAATGTTCTTCCGCGCGACCTTCATGGGGACGTTCATGGGCAACCGTGGTGACAATCCCCATCTGATCATAATTCCAATGCACGGTTTTGATGCCGGCCAGACTGCGCAACTGCGACCGCACGCCATCTGCCGCAACCAGCAGGCGGCATTGCAGAATTTTTCCAGAACCGAGCGTCACGGAGCTTGCCGGATCGGCGGTTTCAAAATCTGTTACCGTTTCTGCGTGCAGCAGATCGACGCCGAGTTCATCCGCCTTGCGCCGCAGCGCCAGAATCATGGCCTGGTTCGGCACCATATGGGCAAAGGGTTCCCCGGCGGTTGGTTCGGCGGCGTCGCCAAAGGTCAAAAACACCGGTCTTACAGGATCGGAGGTGCGGCTGTCGGTGACGATCATCTCGGCAATCGGCTGGGCATGGGGGAGCAATTCCTGCCACAGGCCGAGTTGCTCCAGCATGCGACTTGCAGCGGCGGCGATGGCCGAGGCCCGTTCGTCCTTGGTGATGGCCTGCGCGGGCGCCGCATCAACCAGCGTCACCTGCAAGTGCGGAGCGGAAGCTTTGATCGCCACCGCCACGGAAAGGCCGACATAGCCGCCTCCGGCGATCAGCACATCAACGATGGATTGTTTTGCGACCATGGTCGACTCCGATGAATACCTGTTTTCCACCCGCCCATGTTTGATAGACTGGGCGCACTATCTATATGGAGATTCGCACCGCTAATGACCAGTCCCACCGATACCGACAATGCGTCGCAGCAGACCGCTGTTGAAGAACTTCTGGATATTCTCGACCTGGAGCGGCTGGAGCACAATCTGTACCGGGGGCGCAGCCCGAAGACCGGATGGCAGCGCGTGTTTGGCGGTCAGGTGATCGGTCAGGCGCTGGTCGCTGCCCAACGCACGGTTCCGCAAGACCGTTTTGTTCATTCCCTGCACGGTTATTTTCTGAGGCCAGGGGACCCCTCGGTTCCGATCATATACGAGGTCGACCGGATCCGGGATGGCGGTTCGTTTACCACCCGCCGGGTGGTCGGTATTCAACATGGCAAGGCGATATTCTCCATGTCGGTCTCTTTTCAGATCGAAGAGGACGGCCTCGATTTCTACATGGACATGCCGCAGCAGCCCGATCCCGATACGTTGATGAGCGAAGCCGAACTGAAGGACAAATTCATGGAATTTGCCCCCAAGGAGGTCAAAAACTACTGGAAGCGAAAGCGTCCGATTGAGCTGCGCGCCACGTCGTTTGAACACTATCTGTCTGACAAGAAACTGGCGCCGCACCAATATGTCTGGGTTCGTGCCACCGGACCAATACCTGAGGACCGAGCGTTGCAGGCCGCGGTCCTGGCCTATGCCTCGGACATGACCTTGCTGGATACGGCTTTGTATCCGCACGGCCGCAAGGTTTTCGATCGGGATCTGCAGGTCGCAAGCCTGGATCACGCCATGTGGTTTCACCGGCCGATCGACATGAATGAGTGGCTGCTGTTTGCCCAGGACAGCCCCAATTCCAATGGTGGCCGGGGGCTGACGCGCGGCTCGCTGTACACCAAGGAAGGAGTGCTGGTGGCCTCCTGTGCGCAGGAAGGATTGATCCGGCGCAGAGATCCAAAACACAGGCCCGAGTCTGGAATGCCTAAAAATTAGACAATGATTAATTGATTGGCAATTATGCTTACAAATTAGGCATAGTTGCCGCCTCTATCTTTGCTTCCAAAATTTTACCATTTATTTTCAATGGCTTGAAAACTGGCACGGGACTTGAAACGTTTCTGGCAACCCGTCGCTGCGTGTGTGCGGGCCATGAAAGATCGGGGGCTCATCCGATCTGAAACAGAGACGGGATTCAAGAAATGAAATTTGTCATGGCAATCATCAAGCCATTCAAACTTGACGACGTGCGCGACGCCCTGTCCGCCATTGGTGTGCAGGGACTGACCGTGACGGAAGTCAAGGGATACGGTCGGCAAAAGGGACAGAGCGAAATATATCGCGGTGCGGAATACGCGGTCCATTTTGTGCCGAAACTCAAACTGGAAATTGCAGTCGATGCGGATACGGCACCTCAGGTGATCGAAGCCATCAGGGACGCTGCATCAACCGGGCAGATTGGTGATGGCAAGGTCTTTGTCGTCGATCTGGAACAGGCCGTGCGCATTCGCACCGGCGAATCTGGCGCAGAAGCGCTTTAGACCCCTCATCAAGTCAAAGGTATTCAATATGAAGTATTCAATTAAATCGGGGGTCGGACTGACAGTGATGACCCTTACAACTGCAGTTTTTGCTGGTGCTGCTTATGCTCAGGACGCGACCACCGCAGCCGTCAGCAAAGACACGGCTTATATTTTCAACACATTGCTGTTTTTGATCGGCGGTTTTCTGGTGATGTTCATGGCAGCGGGATTTGCCATGTTGGAAGCCGGACTTGTGCGTTCCAAGAACGTCTCGATGCAATGTTTGAAAAACATCTCGCTCTATTCCGTGGCAGGCATCATGTATTGGCTGATCGGCTACAACCTGATGTATACGGGTGTTGACGGCGGCTTCATGGGCTCGATCAGCTTCAACTATGTGTTTGATGCTGTGGGTTCAGGCGCCGACGGCAGCTATTCAACCGCATCTGACTGGTTTTTCCAGATGGCTTTTGTTGCTGCCACCGCGTCGATCGTATCGGGCACGGTTGCTGAGCGCATCAAATTCTGGCCGTTCATTATCTTCATCCTGATCCTGACCGGCATCATTTACCCGATCTCCGGATCTTGGAAATGGGGCGCAGGTTTTCTTGATGCTGCTGGTTTCAACGATTTTGCCGGATCAACGATTGTACACTCCGTGGGCGGTTGGGCCGCGTTGACCGGTGCGATTATCCTTGGTTCGCGTAAGGGCAAATACAGCGCCGATGGCAGAGTCATGCCAATGGTGGGTTCCAATATTCCTCTCGCCACGCTGGGCACATTCATTCTGTGGCTCGGCTGGTTCGGCTTTAACGGCGCCTCACAGCTTGCCATGGGTACGATCGGTGACGTGTCTGACGTGTCCCGCATCTTTGCCAATACCAACCTGGCTGCTGCCGGGGGAACGGTCGCGGCGCTGATTGTCATGCAGATTGTCTATGGCAAGCTTGATGTGACCATTGCGCTGAACGGTGCATTGGCCGGTCTGGTCTCGATCACCGCTGAACCACTTACCCCTTCACCCGTGATGGCCGTATTGATCGGTGGCGTTGGTGGCGTGATTGTCGTGTTTGCCGTGCCATTGCTCGACAAATTGAAGATCGATGATGTTGTGGGTGCTATTCCGGTTCACCTGCTGGCCGGTATCTGGGGCACGCTGGCGGTGGTTCTGACCAACAGCGATGCAAGCCTCGGAGCTCAGATCTATGGCATCGTTGCCTATGGTGTCTTCACCGTTGTCTGCAGCGGAGTGATCTGGATGATCCTGAAGACAACCATGGGGATCCGGATTTCGGAGGAAGAGGAAGCAAGTGGCCTCGACCGCAGCGAGGTCGGCGTGGAGGCCTATCCGGAATTCACTTTCGGACGGGGCTAGCCCTCTTGGTCACCGGTCCGCCCCTCCCGCGGGCCGGTTAACACGCCTTGCACTAATCCCCGTATCGGCGTGTTCTTCGAACGGCAACCTGTCTGGTCAAAAAACAGACAGGTTGTTGTGCTTTTGCTTAATAATTAGGCAAAAATGACAAGGGTTGGAATTCCCTTCCACATTTTCCCTTTTTTATCAACTATTTACGACTTGGCATGGGTTTTGATTGGTGTGCATGGACAGCACGGAACGGCTCTCACTGCGGAGGGTCGATGATAAGCGTGCTGCTAAACACCTAGTCTTCGACGCAGACCGGACAGCCGGTTGTATCGAAAGACCAATACGGGGAATAACAATGGGTGCTGACGTCTTTTTCGTCCTCATCGGGGCGATTCTAGTTTTCGCCATGCATGGTGGATTTGCGTTTCTGGAAGTCGGAACGGTTCAACACAAAAACCAGGTCAATGCGCTGGTCAAAATCCTGGTAGATTTTGCCCTGTCGACGGTCGCCTATTTCTTTGTCGGGTATTCAATTGCCTATGGCGTCACATTCCTCGCCAGTGCCAGCGTCCTGTCCGGTACCGGCGAAGGGGCGGTATTTGCGCCGCAAGGCTTTGCCCTGGTGAAGTTTTTCTTCCTGACCACCTTTGCTGCCGCCATTCCCGCGATCATATCCGGTGGCATTGCCGAGCGCATGAAATTCATGCCGCAATGCCTGGCCACGGTTGCGATTGTCGGTCTCGTCTATCCGTTTTTCGAAGGCATTATCTGGAACGGGAACTTCGGTTTCAACGGCTGGCTCGAAGCAACGTTCGGCGCAGCCTTCCATGACTTTGCCGGTTCCATTGTGGTCCACGCGGTTGGTGGCTGGATCGCGTTGTCAGCAGTCCTGCTGCTTGGTCCGCGCTTCAACCGCTATCGCGCCGACGGCAAAATCCAGGGCATTCCCCCTTCCTCCATTCCATGGTTGGCGATGGGCTCGTGGATGCTGTGTGTCGGTTGGTTCGGCTTTAACGTGATGTCGGCGCAGTCCCTTGAGGGTGTTACCGGCCTGGTTGCCATCAATTCACTGATGGCGATGGTGGGCGGCATTCTGTCGGCATTGATTGTTGGTCGCAACGACCCGGGATTTGTCCACAACGGTGCCCTTGCCGGTCTGGTTGCGGTCTGTGCCGGATCAGATCTTTTCCACCCCATCGGTGCGCTGGTGGTTGGCGGTGTCGCCGGTGGTCTGTTTGTTTACGGGTTCAACTGGTGTCAGAACAAACTCAAGATCGACGACGTTCTCGGCGTCTGGCCCCTGCACGGTCTGTGTGGATTGTGGGGTGGAATTGCGGCAGGCATTTTTGGCACGGAAGCCCTCGGTGGCATGGGGGGCGTCAGCCTCGCAGCCCAGATTGTTGGCAGCCTTGTTGGCGTCATCTACGCCGTGGTTGCGGGTCTCGTGGTCTACGGTATTCTGCGTGCAATCATGGGTCTGCGCATGAGCGACGACGATCAGCGCATCGGTGCCGATCTGGCGATCCACAAAATTGGTGCCAATCCTGAAAGCGATATGCTGCGCTGATTAGCGCCTGAAGTCGGGTCGATCAGGCCTGATGCTTTGACTTTTAATGGACCAGGGGCTGCCGGAGAAATCCGGTGGCCCCTGTTTGATTTGACCCCCGCTGTTGTTTGGTTAACAGGCCTTTAACCATCACCCGCCTAAACTTGTCCCTGATTATTAGTATTTCGCCAGTTCGTCCGGCGAAGCAGTGCGTCCGCTCGTCGGACCGGATTGAAGGTCGAATCAGTATGCAAGCGCCAGAAGTGATCCTGTCATCTTCAACACTTGGGCATGGTCACGATGCCTTTGCCGAGCGGCAACCACGCAAACTGACCGTCACCGTGCCGGTGATGCCTCGATTCCTGCGTAAATCAATCAGCAAGGCCAATGGGTTTTTGCTGATCGTGCTGGCCATTCTGGGCGGTATTGCCTTGTCCACATGGACGATCAGCGATCCCAGCCTGACATTCGCCAATGGTTCGTCACCGGAAAACTGGCTTGGTTTCTGGGGGGCGAGCTTCGCTGACTTCACCATGCAATTCCTCGGGTTCGGTTCGGTTGCCCTGTTGATTCCACCGCTGATCTGGGGGCTTCACAAAATTTCATT
>CAJQPW010000376.1 GCA_905480295.1 uncultured Rhizobiaceae group bacterium
TTAGCATTCAAGGAAATACGAGTCGCATTTTCGCAACAGCTGCGAAGGAACTGATCATTCCAACGCGATAAGCACAATTGATCGGCAAAAAACTCCTCTACGTGGTCGACAGGAAGTCATTTGCTGATGTAAAGATGGATCAAATTTTGCAAGACAACTCCACGGGCATGTCACAATGACGCGATTTGGGAAAACACCACTGATTATTGCCGCTGCCGCCTGTGCATTCGCAACAGTCGGTGTCACGACGTCAGCTTTTGCCGAAGCCACGATCTCGGTTTATGGCGGCGCCAATTTCTCCCCCCACGCCCGGGTGAAAACTTTCAACGGCGCCGGGACCCAGACCAGCAGCAATTCCGTGGGCTGGGACGGTGAATCATTCGAAATGCCACCCTATTATGGTGTTCGCGCAACATGGTGGTTGGAAGAGACACCTGAATTCGGTCTGGCCGTCGACTTTACCCATGCCAAGGTAAAGGCGAGCACCCTGCCTAAGTCGTTCACTACTCTGGAATTTACCGACGGGATCAATTTCCTGACGGCAAATGCTCTGTATCGCCATGATATGGGCACCGGGTTCACACCCTATATCGGGCTTGGGGTCGGCGCTGCCATTCCCCACGTAGAAGTCGCCGGTGACCCTGCGGTGGTTGGACCGACGCAAACGCTCGAATATCAGGTAACCGGTTTCGCCGCTCAGGCCTTAATTGGCGTCGATTACAAAATCGATGACCACTGGTCGGTTTTCGGTGAACTGAAATCCAACTACGGTGTGGTAGATGCTGATCTGGCGGGAGGTTTCAAACTGGAAACCGAAATCATCAGCAATCAGGTGATATTCGGCGTCACCTATAAACTCTTCTGAGTTGAGACCCTAAAACCACGAAGGACAGCGGCCGCCCGACGAACTTTTTGTCCGGCTCAATCGCGAAAGTTCGCCAGTTCCCGCGGCTTGGATCCGCCATGGGCCCAGTTCAGCAGTTTGACCGTATGAACCACGGGAATATCGATGGCGCTGCCTATTTGCGTCAGGCATCCGATATTACCCGCCGCGACAATATCTGGTTTGGTCGTTTTGATATTGGCGATTTTCCGCGCCCGCAACTGTCCTGCGATTTCCGGTTGCAAAATGTTATATGTTCCGGCGGAGCCGCAGCACAGATGACCCTCAGGCGGCTCCTCAACCGTAAACCCCGCATGCCGCAGCAGTTCCTTTGGAGGGTTTGAGATTTTTTGCCCATGCTGCAGCGAACAGGCCGCATGATAGGCAATGGTCAGCTTACTCGGCGCATCTACCAGCGGCATATCCAGGCCCGCAAGATATTCCGTCACATCTTTGGCCAGCGCCGACACCCGTTTGGCTTTTTCAGCATAATCTGGGTCATGGCGCAGCATATGCCCATAGTCCTTGATTGTGGTTCCACATCCAGACGTGGTGATGATGATCGCATCCAGGCCATCACCCTCAATTTCCCGCATCCAAACATCGACCATATGGCGTGCAGCAGCCAACGCCTGATCTTCCTTACCCATGTGATGAACCAGAGAACCACAACAGGCTTCCCCCTCCGGAAGCACCACTTCGACCCCAACCCGGTTTAGCAGTTCGATTGAAGCCTGGTTGATCTCCCCATCCAGAACCGGCTGGGCACATCCTGTCAGCAGGGCAACACGCCCCAATTTTCGTGTTCCGGGTGAAAACGAACCAGGTGTGGTAAATTCAGTTTTCGACGCAATCCTTTTGGGTGCCAGACGCAACATGGCGGCAATCGGTTTCAGCGGCGGCAGCAGGTCAAAAAGAGGTGCAAACGGCTTGCCGACAACCGACAGCCGCGTCGCAAGCGCAAACCGTTGCCGATAAGGCAGAATTTTCGTCAGCAGATCGCGGGTCAGTCGATTGATCAAAGGACGCTGATGGGTCTTTTCGATATGCACCCGTGCATGATCAACAAGATGCATGTAGTGCACGCCAGAAGGACACGTCGTCATGCAGGATAGGCAAGATAGGCAACGATCAATATGCTTCGTTACCTTGGCATCGGCAGGTCTGTCGTTTTCCAACATATCCTTGATCAGATAGATGCGTCCCCGGGGAGAATCCATCTCATTGCCCAAAGTAACGTAGGTTGGGCAGGTGGCGGTGCAAAATCCACAATGCACACAATTGCGCAGGATTGCGTCCGCATCGGCAATATTGGGATCAGCAAGCTGGGCGAGGGAAAAACTGGTCTGCATTCTACTGCCCCATTCGACCGGGATTAAGGACCCCGTGGGGATCAAAATTCTCCCGGTACCGACGGCTTAGCGCGGCAAGCGGTGCGGCCTGGGGCTGAAATACACTGAGTGATTGCCGGGTGGCTGCATCGGCACGGATCAATGTTGCATGCCCTCCCCCATTTGCCCGTATCGCCGCCCGTATCAGGGCATCCTGCGGCTCATGGCCATTGATCTGGAGCCAGATCAGCCCACCCTGCCAATCAAAGAAATGATCAATGGAAGCCGACTTGCTGATCGTCTCAACTATACTGTGACCGGCGCTGGGCACACAGGAAATGCGCCAGACGAATTTATCGCGGCTCTGTGCGAACGGAATGCAGTCGCGCACCGCCCACCATTGAGCTCTGGAAGTCTGTTCTTCAAGATGATGCTGTTCGCCAAACCCGGCGAGAAGCTTGTGTAGTCGCTCGATTCTGTACTGAACCGAAGGGGCGAACCCTTCCAGCCGCAGCAGGGTGCAGGCCCGCGTTCCGGAGACACCGGCGGGAAGATGGGCTGCACCAGAGACCTCTGCACTGGAGCCCATGGCAAGCGCCATGGCCTCAATCGCACGTTGGTCGTCAAGACCTTCGAGCACGAGCGTTTGTTCGGTTTCTGCCTTCGGCAATACTTTGATGATGATGTCGGTCAGCACCGCCAACGTGCCATAGGCCCCAGTCACACCTTTGGCGAGATCATAGCCGGTGACGTTTTTCACCACGCGGCCCCCGGACTTAAATTTCTCACCGCGGCCCGAGACAGCAGAAATGCCAAGAATATGGTCCCGCACCGAACCGGATTTCAGGCGCCGCGGTCCACAAATATTGGTGCTGACCAGACCACCCAGCGTCCCCTGCCCTGGCAGGTCGCCCAGCAGCGGCCCCAGATCAGCGGGTTCAAATTGCATTTCCTGATTATGTTCGTCCAACAGATCCACAATCGCGCTAAGCGGCGTGCCCGCCCGGGCCGACAAGACCAGTTCTTCGGGTTCGAACAGGGTGATACCGCTCAGACCGGACAAATCCAGCGTATGCGCTGTCTGCATCGGATGTCCCAGATTCCTTTTGCTTCCCTGACCGACGACTTCAAGTGGCACTTCTTCGCCGGCAGCCCAGCGGATCGCCTCCAGGACGTCGTCATCGGTTTCGGGGTGCAGACCGCCGCCTTCTTCAACCGTGTTCATTAAAACCTCGGCAAGTCAGGAAAGGGAACCTGGCCCTTGTGCACGTGCATGCGGCCCAGTTCAGCGCACCGATGCAATTGCGGAAAGACTTTCCCGGGATTCAGCAAGTGGTCGGCATCGAAGGCACATTTTACCCGGATCTGCTGCTTCAGATCATCTTCGGTAAACATTTCCGGCATCAGGTCGCGTTTTTCCACACCGACCCCATGTTCCCCGGTCAGCACACCACCAACTTCGACACAGAGCTTGAGGATTTCGGTGCCAAACTCTTCTGTCTTTTCAAGCTCGCCAGGCACGTTGGCATCATACAAAATCAACGGATGAAGATTGCCATCACCGGCATGAAATACGTTGGCCACCCGCAGGTCATACTGCTTCGACAATTGGCGCATGCGAGCCAGCACAGTCGGCAATTCCTTGCGCGGAATGGTACCATCCATGCAGTAATAGTCAGGGGAAATCCGGCCAACTGCGGGAAACGCAGCCTTGCGCCCAGCCCAGAACGACAGGCGTTCCTCTTCATTGTTGGACGTTCTCAGTGTCGACGAATTATTACGCTTTGCAATTTCCCGCACCCGTTGGATCAAATAGTCGACTTCCGCTTCCGGACCGTCCAGTTCAACGATCAACAGTGCTTCCACATCCAATGGATATCCAGCGTGAACAAAGTCTTCTGCTGCCTGAATGGCAAGACTATCCATCATCTCCATGCCACCGGGAATAATGCCATCAGAAATGATATCTGCCACGCATTGTCCGCCCTCCTCAGAGGATGGAAATCCAACCAGCAGAGCACGGGCGGTTTCAGGTTTCTGCAAAATACGCACGGTCACCTCGGTCACCACGCCCAACAGGCCTTCTGACCCGGTGATAATTCCAAGCAGGTCGTAGCCTTCCGCTTCAAGATGCTTGCCACCCAGACGCAGAATTTCCCCTTCGATGGTGACCAATTCGATGCCCAGCACATTGTTGGCTGTGAGCCCGTATTTCAGACAATGCACACCACCGGAATTCTCAGCAACATTGCCACCAATGGAACAGGCAATCTGGGACGATGGATCGGGCGCATAATAAAACCCCACCCCCTGTACCGCATGGGTTATTCCAAGATTGGTCACACCAGGCTGCACAACCACGCAGCGGTTTGGATAGTCGATCTCCAGAACCCGGTTAAACCGCGACATCACCAGCAGAACTGCGTCTTCCAGCGGCAAGGCACCACCAGAAAGACTGGTCCCCGATCCACGCGGCACGACCTTGATTGAATGGCGGTGGCAATATTTCAAAACCGCCGCCACCTGATCAACGGTTTCCGGCAGCACGACAATAAAGGGCATAGCCTTGTAAGCGGTCAGGCCATCGGATTCAAAAACCCGCATTTCACTTTCGTCTGAAACAACCCCTTCGCCCGGGACCAATCGACCAAGATCGCTGACAATCTTATCACGCCGCGACAGGACAGACTGATCGAGCGCTGGCATCAAAAGACCTGACATGATGACTCCCTACAAAAGTGGTAAAAAATGTTTACCACTTTATTCAATCACGGTAAAGCGTTCAACCGCCCCACGCCTTTGGCGTGGGGGGTGACTTAATCGAGCAACACCCGAGGCAGCCAAAGGGCAAGCTCCGGAAAGGCAAGAACCAGTCCCAGGCCGATCAACTGCAACATAACAAAGGGAATGATGCCCCGATATATCGCTTGGATCTTGATCGAAGGTGGCGCGACCGCCTTGAGGTAGAACAGGGCAAACCCAAACGGTGGTGTGAGAAAGCTGGTTTGAAGGTTTACCGCCAGCAGAATGGCAAACCAGAAAACGATCTCGTGCTTGTCCACATGAACACCGAAGTCGAGCAATTCGATGATCGGAGAAAACACCGGCAGGACGATCAGCGTGATTTCAATCCAGTCAAAAAAGAAGCCTAGAAAGAAAACGATCCCCAGGATCAGAAACAGCAATCCCTAGGACCCCAGTCCCATGGATTCAACCAGATGAATGACCAGTTCTTCGCCACCGATTGCGCGGAAGACAAAAGAAAATAGCGTGGCACCGATAAAGATCCCAAAGATCATCGCGTTGGTCAGTGCGGTGCGATAGGTCACGTCTTTCAGGGTCGACCAGAAATAGGCCAGCGGCGCCACATCGCCTGGCTCGTCGACAATCTGAGTGTCACCTTCCACACTGAAATCAATGTCATTGAAACGATGGGAATCCATGCCGGATGATCGATCCCGGACGGCCAGAAATAACCCCCACAACGTTGCCAGTCCGGCCACCGTCAGCGCGGAGTTGCCTACGGGCAAGGACCACAGTCCAAATTGACCCAGAATGGCAAAAATCGCAGCCGAAATCGCCAGCGCGGATATACCGGCATAAAGCGGTGCGATCCACACAAAGCCGATGACGGGAACCAGCACCAGGTTCAGCAGTCCCAGCAAAATGGCTCCTGCTGCTCCAACGCCGGCCGCCTCAGTTGGTGTGGCATATCCGGCCAGAATAGAGCCCAGCACAAGGCCGATCAAAATAATTGGTGGAACAAAAGACCGCAGCACCATCATCCAGATGCCACCCCGGGTTTGTGGACCGACATCATTTGGCAATGGCGGTGCCATGGAGGGAGTAAGCTTGGTTCTGGTTATGATATAGATAACGTAAAGACCCGACAGCATGAAGCCGGG
>CAJQPW010000377.1 GCA_905480295.1 uncultured Rhizobiaceae group bacterium
GCGCCTTCCTTGTGCATGTCGATGAAGATTTCACCCAGCGTTCCGTCGTCAAACTCGCCGCTGCGCAGGTAAACCTTGTGGCCACCAACGACGGCCTTTTGGGTATAGCCTTTGCGGCGGCTTGGCAGTTTCTGGCGCTTGCGCACCTCGACCACCCGTTCGACAATCTTTTCGACGACTTTTTCCGACGTCATGGCAGCACGGGCAGTGGCCGGTGCGTCGATGAGATTATCCAGTGCGTCCTCGTCCTCATCGTCTTCAATCAGCGAGGCATTGAGCGGCTGGGAGAGTTTCGAACCATCGCGGTATAGCGCGTTGGCTTTCAGACCCAGCTTCCAGGACAACATGTAGGCTGCGGTGCAGTCTTCGACGGCTGCATCGTTTGGCATGTTGATGGTTTTGGAAATGGCACCGGAAATGAACGGCTGGGATGCAGCCATCATGCGGATATGGCTTTCGGTAGACAGTGAGCGGGTGCCGATGCGGCCACAAGGGGTGGCGCAGTCGAATACGGCGAGATGCTCGTCTTTCAATCCGGGCGCACCTTCCAGGGTCATCGCACCGCAGCAATAGATGTTGGCGGCTTGCACTTCATCACGGGTGAAGCCAAGAGCTGCCAACATGTCGAAAGTCATGTCGCCCAGCTGTTCGTCGGAAAAGCCCAGAACCTCTTTGCAGAAGGCTTCGCCAAGCGACCACTTGTTGAAGGCGAACTTGATGTCGAATGCCTGGCCCAGTCCTTCTTCGATGGCGTCGATCTGGGTCTGGGTGAAGCCCTTTTCCTCAAGTGCTCCATGCGAAATGGCATTGGAACCCTTCAGCGTGCCATGGCCTACTGCATAGGTGATCATGTGCTCAATCGTATCACTGTCATAGCCAAGCTTCTGCAGGGCTTCGGGGACGGCGCGGTTGATGATCTTGAAATACCCGCCACCGGCGAGTTTCTTGAACTTAACGAGGGCGAAGTCCGGTTCGATTCCTGTTGTATCGCAATCCATGACAAGGCCGATTGTGCCGGTCGGCGCAACCACGGTGGCCTGGGCATTGCGATAGCCGTGTTTTTCACCGAGTTCGACCGCACGGTCCCAGGCAGATTTGGCATGGTCTGACAGGCCTGCCCAAAGTGTTTTGCCTTCCAGCGAAGCGTGGTCCAGCGGTAATGGATTGACCGACAGATCCTCATAACCATCCGCATTGCCGTACGCGGCGTTACGGTGATTGCGCATGACCCGTGCCATGGCGTCCTTATTGGGCGCATAGCCAGGGAAGGGCCCCTGTTCCTGGGCCATCTGAGCGGATGTTTCGTAGCAAATTCCGGTCATGATCGCCGTGATTGCACCACAGACCGCCCGGCCTTCATCGCTGTCATAGGGAATGCCGGCTGTCATCAGCAGGCCGCCAATATTGGCGAAGCCGAGACCGGTGGTACGGTAGTCATAGGACAGTTGGGCAATTTCCTTTGATGGGAACTGGGCCATCAGCACTGAAATTTCCAAAACCATCATCCACAACCGGCAGGCGTGTTCGTAAGCTTCGACGTCGAAACTTTTGTCGTCACGGCGGAATTGCAGCAAGTTGAGGGAAGCCAGGTTACAGGCCGTATCATCGAGAAACATGTATTCCGAGCAAGGATTTGAAGCACGGATCGGGCCTGCTGACGGACACGTGTGCCAGTCGTTCATCGTCGTATTGTAGTGCAGACCAGGGTCGGCGGATTGCCATGCGGCATTGCCAATCTTGTCCCACAACTCGCGGGCACGCACGGTTTTGGCCACACTGCCGTCTTTACGGGCAATCAGGTTCCAGTCGGCGTCTTCTTCAACGGCTTTGAGAAATCCGTCCTTAAGCGAAACGGAATTGTTTGAATTTTGACCGGAAACCGTCAGATAGGCTTCACTGTCCCAGTCGGTATTGTAAACCGGGAAAGTGATATCGGTATATCCCTGCTTGGCCAGTTGAATGACCCGATAGACATAGTTTTCCGGCACAGCGTTTTTCTTGGCTGCGCGAATTTCCCGTTTCAATGCGGGGTTCATGCTGGGATCAAAGCAGGTATCACCCGGGCCGTCGCAATTGATGCAAGCCTTCATGATTGCGGTCATGTGGCGGGAAACTACTTTCGAGCCGGTGACAATTGCCGCCACTTTCTGCTCTTCGCGAACTTTCCAGTCGATGTAATCTTCAATATCCGGGTGATCAATGTCGACAACAACCATTTTGGCTGCGCGACGTGTTGTTCCACCCGATTTGATGGCACCAGCTGCACGATCACCAATCTTAAGGAAAGACATCAGTCCAGAGGATTTGCCTCCTCCCGACAGGGGTTCGTTTTCACCACGTATGTGAGAGAAATTGGAGCCTGTGCCTGAACCGTATTTGAACAGGCGTGCTTCGCGCACCCACAGATCCATGATTCCGCCGTCATTGACCAGGTCATCGCCGACTGACTGAATGAAGCAGGCATGCGGCTGCGGATGTTCATAAGATGACTTTGACTTGGTCAGTTTACCGGTTTCGAAATCAACATAGTGGTGCCCTTGTGCAGGGCCATCGATTCCATAGGCCCAGTTCAAGCCGGTGTTGAACCATTGCGGTGAGTTGGGCGCCACTTTCTGCGTCGCCAGCATATAGCACAATTCATCAAAATAGGCTTGAGCGTCATCTTCACCATCGAAGTAGCCGCCCTTCCAGCCCCAATAGGTCCACGTGCCCGCAAGACGTCGGAAAACCTGCTCCGCGGTCATTTCTGGACCGTAGCGCTGGTCCTCAGGAAGTTTTTTCAATGCAGCTTTATCTTCCGTCGATCGCCACAGGAAAGACGGGACTGAATTTTCTTCGACCTTCTTCAACCTGGCTGGGACACCGGCCTTGCGAAAATACTTTTGTGCAATGATATCGCTGGCGACCTGGCTGAACTGCTCAGGGACCAGAATGTCTTCCAGTTTAAAGACGATGGAACCGTCGGGATTTTTGATTTCGCTCGTCGCCTTGCGCATGGGCACAGAGGCAAAGGGTGATTGTCCGGCAGTTGTATAGTGGCGTTCTATGCGCATTGTTTTTATGGTTCCCAGTATATCGTTATAACCGCGGACTCGTCCTGCGGCCTTAAATTTCCCCACGGCCTTTGCGGTCCCCCGCTCAGGCCACTCCTTTGTTGGTGACGTCCGGGTTGTCCCGGTCAAATCACCCCAACTTTTTATCCAGCCTAAACTGGATGATCGCTGCAAACCGGTCTTGTTTCCCCTCAACCGATCTGCACCATGGCGAATTGTCGCCCTGGAATTCTCCCTAAAGTGTAATCAAGACATGCTGCGATGGTCGCAAATTGCCGTCTTAATTCGACTGTCTAGAGCGGGCTCGGAAAATTGTCGCCACGCATTCCAGATCGCCCGCCACGATATGTAGCGCACTTTGGTGACATACACCACAACATATAGTGGTTAAAAAAGTTTTAACACACACTTTGTCACCGTTTTGTCATCTTGGTCGGGGACACTCATTGGGCACAATAAACCGACCGCCAAAAAACATTTCACGCGAAACATCTACTGGCGGCAATCGATACTGGAAGCCGTAATTTTGTGTCGTGGGGGACTGGTTACTGTGCCCCGCCGTGCTTGGCTGACGGACTGAACCTAGCAAAGAGATTGTGGCGGTCAATACGGGCCTTGGTCCGGTTTCTTGAACTTCCACAAATATTACCGTCGATTATTTACCCTTACCCACAAGCCGCTCTCCCCCAAAACAAGGAGTTTCTAAGCCTTCTGTGGTTTCTCCACGAAAGTTGAAAGCGCCAACGGCTGGCAAAAAAATAAATAAAAAAAAATCGCTTGACCGTGTGCCGAATTGGCGGGGGGTGATTCCTCAACATGCTGAACACAGCATATGGATGAAATTTGCGTCGCGGGGGCCTACATATTGTGGGTACGACGGAGAATCACCGAAGGCTCAGATGTTGAAACCATCGTTTACCGACCCGCGCCATGCCCAGGATCCAGCAGTTATTTTCGATGCCCTTCGTCGGCAGGGCGCTGTCGCACGTGTACGCCTTCCATTGCTTGGCGCTGTGTGGATGACCAGTTCCCATGCAGCCACTTCTGCAATGCTCAAGAATGACGAAAGGTTCAGTCTACGCAAACCGGGCAAAGGTGGCGCGCCGGTCGGATTACAGTGGTGGATGCCTCGCACCATCCGTTTGTTGGCAAACAACATGCTCACTTCAGATTCTGCCGATCACCGGCGTCTGCGCAAACTGGTGGATCAGGCTTTTCAACGCCGGGCAGTGGGCGAATTGGAAGAGCGGGTGAAAGCGATTGCACACCGGCTGCTGGATGATGTGCCACGTGGTGCGAAGTTTGATCTGGTTTCCCAATATGCCCGGCAATTGCCGCTGGCCGTGATCTGTGAGCTTCTGGGTCTGAACGAAGACCAACAGAGGGCGTTTTCCAGGGACGCCTGCAAAGTGACCTCTGTTAGCGGGATTTTTGATTTCGTGTGGTCGCTTGGTCCGATTGCGAGAATGCGTCGTTTGCTCGATGGGGTCGTGCGCGAGGAAAAAAGGCTGCAGCGTTGGCAAGAGCAGCACGCTGCCAACGATGACAATAGCGACGATAAAACATCAGCCAGTAGTGGTGGGCTGATTGCGGAACTGGTGCGGGCGGAAACCGAAGAAGGCCGGCTTTCCCACGATGAACTGGTTGCCATGATTTTCCTGCTGCTGATGGCGGGCCATGAAACAACCACCCACGCGATTTCCAGCGCCGTACTATGTTTGTTGCAGGATCCCGCTGCACGCAATTGGCTTGCAGAAGACCCGGCCCGTTACGATCTCATGGTAGAGGAAATGCTGCGATTCAATTCCCCGGTCCAGTTCAGCAAGCCGCGCTACGTGAACACTGATGGTGATTTTCACGGGGCCGCGTTGAAAAAAGGGGATGTGATCATGGCTTGTCTTGGAGCGGCCAATCGCGATCCAGACGTCTACGATAATCCTGACCAGCTCGATTTGCAGCGGCGGCCCAATCCGCACTTAGAGTTTGGCACAGGCATTCACTTTTGTCTGGGCTTCCAACTTGCCCGTCTGGAAATGAGAACGGCGATTGCGGTTCTGTTTCAACGTTGCCCGGACCTGGCGTTGGTTGGTGATGGTGTCGAGTGGTCATCTCGTCTGGGAATGCGGGCTCTTTCGCGCTTAGCCGTGAAGTCATGAACGCGGTTCTTTTTCATGTATCGCGTCATTTGACCGATGCCCGACACGTCCTGCGAAATTGAACCTCGGAGAGAATCAGTAGTTCGCAGACTATTCCTGAAGAACGATCAGCCCTGCAAGGCATTTAGCCCCAATTATTCATCATGTCGGTTGAATTGGTTGGCGGGCATGGATCAAGCTGTTGGAATAGCGTATGATTTTGGTGTTTGAACAACATCATTCGCCATCAACGGAAGGTCCGGCCCGCCATGCAAGAAGATACT
>CAJQPW010000378.1 GCA_905480295.1 uncultured Rhizobiaceae group bacterium
AAACGTGCCCCGCAAATGGACAAGGATCAGATCATCATCATGAACCTGTGCGGGCGCGGTGACAAAGATGTTCACACCGTCAGTGAACAGCTCGGAATGGAGATTTAAGCCCATGACCCAGCGTATGACCGATTGCTTTGCAAAACTTACTGCCGAAAATCGCCCGGCCTTCGTTACCTATTTCATGGGTGGCGACCCGGATTTCGATACGTCTGTCGAAATAATGAAAGGCCTGCCCGCTGCAGGGGCGGACGTGATTGAACTTGGCATGCCCTTTTCCGATCCGATGGCCGATGGGCCTTCCATTCAGGCCGCCGGCCTTCGTTCTCTGGAAGCCGGGCATAACATTCCCAAATGCCTGGAAATGGTGCGCAGGTTCCGCGCTGACGATGAGGCTACACCGATTGTCGTGATGGGCTATTACAATCCAATTTATCAATATGGCGCTGAGCGCTTCCTTGCCGATGCCAAACAGGCAGGCATTGACGGCATGATCATCGTCGATCTGCCGCCGGAGATGGATGAAGAATTGTGCATCCCAGCGATCGACGAAGGCTTGAATTTCATTCGGTTGGCAACCCCGACCACAGATGAAAAGAGGCTTCCCAAGGTCCTGTCCAACACATCAGGATTTGTCTACTACGTTTCCATCAATGGCATTACCGGCGCGGCGGCGCCGAAGCCCGATGAAGTGGCTCAATCGGTTGCGCATATCAAAGCCAAGACAGATCTGCCCATATGCGTCGGATTTGGTGTCCGCACAGCAGAACAGGCAGCATCCATTGGACGTGCGGCAGACGGTGTCGTCGTCGGATCAGCGATCGTTTCTGCCATCGCAGATAGTCTGCAGGATGGTAAGGCTGGCAGCGGCACGATCAATGCCGCATTATCGACCGTTTCTTCCATTGCTGAAGGTGTTCGCAGCGCCCGCAACGGATAGATTTTTACTATTTTTAAGAAGATTTGCCTGACCCATGGCCTTTGTGCCCTGCCAAGGCCATAATAACAACGCAGGTGACTGCTCGACCGTAGTTGAATTCAAGGCTTATTCATGAACTGGATCACAGATTACGTCCGTCCAAAACTCGACTTCCTCAGCCGCAAAGACATGCCGGAAAACCTCTGGATCAAAGATCCTGATTCCGGCGAGATGGTGTTCCATGCGGATCTGGAAGCAAATCAGTTCGTGGTACCGGCCTCCGGTTATCACCTGGCGATTCGTGCCAAGGAGCGGTTGAAATTCCTGTTTGACGACGGTGCCTACGAAACCATCGATCAGCCAGAAGTGGCGATTGATCCGCTGAAATTTCGCGACGAACGCCGTTACACCGACAAGTTGAAAGAAAACCGCACCAAAACTGGCGTGGAAGACACGATTCTGGCTGGTGTTGGCAAGATTCACGGTCAGCCGGTGACGGCCTGTGTTCAGGACTTCAAATTCATGGGCGGTTCGCTTGGCATGGCGGCTGGCGAAGCCATTATTGCCTCCATGGAGGAGGCGGTAAAACAAAAGACACCTTTCATCATGTTCGCTGCAAGCGGTGGCGCGCGTATGCAGGAAGGCATTTTGTCATTGATGCAGTTGCCGCGCACAACAGTGGCGGTGCAGATGCTGCGTGAAGCCGGACTGCCTTATATTGTCGTGCTGACCAACCCCACCACCGGGGGCGTTTCCGCGTCCTATGCCATGCTTGGTGACATCCATATTGCAGAGCCCGGTGCCCTTATCGGATTTGCCGGACCACGGGTAATCGAGCAAACCATTCGCGAGAAATTGCCGGAAGGCTTCCAACGCGCCGAATATCTCAAGGAACATGGCATGGTGGACATGGTCGTTCCCCGCACCGAATTGCGCGATACGATCGCCAACGTTCTGTCCATTTTGATGAAGCAGGACCCAATCGTACCGGCGGTTGCTGAAGAGGTGGAAGACGTCGAAACGGCTGAAGACAAGGCCGATAAGCCGGCCGAGGCTGAAGAGGCAACCTCTGTACCGCTGGCAGCTGAAAAGACAGCCAGTGACAAGCCAGAGAAGAAAAAGGCCAAAAAAGAGGTTGATGTCGCTGTCAACGCAAAACCAGCAACAGCCTGATTGCCGCTGATGTCTTCGCAAAACCTGGCCCAGCCTTCGGCTGCTGAGCGTATTAATGCCCTGATGGAAATCCATCCCAAAGGCTTTGATCTGTCTTTGGAACGGATCACCGCTTTGCTGGCCAAGCTGGGAAATCCGCAAGATAATTTGCCACCGGTCATCCATGTTGCCGGGACCAACGGCAAAGGCTCGACAATCGCCTTCCTTCGGTCAATCCTGGAGGCCGCCGGACTGAGCGTACACGTGCACACATCACCTCATCTGGTGAACTGGCACGAACGCTACCGACTGGGCCGTCCTGGCGGTTCAGGACAACTGGTTGACGACGCCGTGCTGTCAGACGCTATCGCCCGTTTTGCCAAAGCCAATGACGGCAACGCCATTACTGTTTTTGAAGTGCTGACGGCCGTGACGTTTCTGCTGTTCAGTGAACATCCGGCTGATGTCTGCCTGATCGAAGTCGGTCTTGGCGGACGGTTTGACGCCACCAATGTCATGCAGGATACCGACCTGTCGGTGATCACTCCGGTTTCCATCGACCACGAGGCCTATCTGGGTGATACGCTGGCAAAGATCGCATTTGAAAAAGCCGGCATCATCAAGCCCGGAACACCGGTGGTGGTTGGCCAGCAACACGCCGATGCGTTGAGCGTTATTGAAAAACAGGCACGACGGAACCGGTCATCGGTTCACATCGCCAATGAAGATTTTTCTGCAATTCGTGAAAATGGCCGTCTAGTCTTTCAAAATGAGACCGCGCTGCTGGACCTGGCCCTGCCTCGTCTGTCCGGGGAACATCAAATTGCCAACGCCGCACTGGCCATCGAGACCACTCGGATATTCTGTGCCAAACACGGCATAGCCCTGCGCAACAGCACCATCGATCAGGGCATTCAAACGGCAGATTGGCCGGGCAGACTGCAACACCTGACCCATGGTGATTTAATCGACGCAATACCGGAAACTTGCGACGTCTGGCTTGATGGTGGGCATAACCCCGATGCCGGCAGCGTCATCGCACAGTTTCTCAGCGACCTGGAGGACCGTGACCCGCGTCCGCTGACACTGGTATGCGGCATGCTGGATACCAAAGACTGCAAGGCCTATTTCTTACAATTCGAAACTCTGGCCGAACGGGTAATCACCGTTCCAATCCTGTCCAGCGACGCTGGTGTCGACGTTGAAACACTGGCTGATTATGCCGAGAGCGCGGGCCTGCCTGCGATATCGGCGCCATCCTTGAAACGGGCGCTGCAGATGATCGACGGCAGCCAACCCAATCGGGTGTTGATTTGCGGTTCGCTCTACCTTGCCGGGGACACGCTGGCGCAAAACGGGACACCCCCTGTATGACCATGGGCGGAACCGCTCGTTAGTCCTGTTACACTTTGCAGGCTTGACCTTCGATCTGACCTAATTGAATATTCCTGCTTGGATGGTTCAGCGTGGATGCGAGCATGGAACTTCTTACACAGATACCTCTTTTTGCGGATATCAGCCCGGAGGCAGCGGAAATTCATTCCAAACGCTGTACCTGGCGTACCTATGATGAAAACGAACTCATCATCGATTATGAAGACGATTCTCGCGATGTGCGGTTCATAATCAGCGGCAAGGTGCGCATTATCCTGCGGATTGCCACCGGCAAGGAAGTCATTCTTACCGAAATGCAGGACGGTGAATTCTTTGGAGAAATTGCCGCCATTGACGAAGAAGGACGTTCGGCAAATGTCACCGCCCTCAGCCGCAGCAAGATATGTGCGGTGCCCCAGTCGGTCTTTCTGGAACTTGTTGCAACGGAGCCCAGCGTCAACCGATATGTGATGCGAACACTGGCCGAACGCTGTCGCCTTTTGAATTCCCGGCTGGCGGAACATTGTTTTCTGCAAACCAAGCACCGGCTCTATACCGAGCTTTTGCGTCAGTCGCGTCCAAGACCGGGGCATGACGGACAGCGGTCGATATCACCACCGCCAACACAAAAAGATCTGGCCGCACGTATTGGCACCAGGCGCGAAGTTGTTTCCCGAGAAATTGCCAGCCTGAAACGGGCGCGCATTGTTGACAAGACAACCGGCGCACTCGTGCTTTGTGATCTTGGCAAGCTCAATGCTTTAATTTCAGCGGGTTGGGCGGAAGCCAACTAGCCGGCGGACGGTCCAATTCTTTTTTGTTGCGTCGCAACCCTGCACGCGCGTAACAAGCCTTATGAGTCGTCCATTACTTTTCCTGATTCTGCTGGGTTTTGGTGTCATGTGGGGCGCAACCATCCCGCTGACCAAAATTGCCGTCTCAACCGGGCATCATCCATTTGGCTTGATATTCTGGCAGTCTTTCCTGGCCGTTGTCGTCCTGTCGGGACTGATCCTGTTGCGCCGGTCTTCCGTGATCTGGGACCGGGTTCACCTGTATTTTTTCACAACCATCGCCTTTACCGGAACCTTGATACCCAATTCGATGTCTTATCTTGCCGCCTTTCATCTGCCGGCCGGCGTAATGGCGTTGATCATCGCACTGGTACCGATGTTCTCGCTGATGATCGCGTTGACGCTTCGCCTTGAACGGTTTCGCCTTTCACGCATGACCGGCGTTGTTCTGGGTGCCCTGGCCATCGCTTTGATTGCCCTACCGGAATCCAGCCTTCCCGACCCCAGCAAGGCGATTTTCATCGTGGTCGCTCTGGTCGCACCGTTTTGTTATGGCATTGAGGGCAATTATCTGTCGCTCAGGCAGCCCGAACATACCGGCCCGGTCGCAACCATGTTCGGTGCCTCACTGATCGGAACGGCCATTTCACTGCCACTGACCCTGGCCACGGGCACGTTCATCAACCCACTGCAGGTCGGGATAAATGCGTCGGAACTGGCGGTTATCGCCTCAACCATTCTGCACATATTTGCCTATGTCGGTTATATCTGGATGGTCAAACAAGCCGGACCGGTTTTTTCTGCCCAGGTCGCCTATGTGGTCACACCGGCAGGTATTTTGATATCAATGCTGGTGCTGGGCGAAGACCCATCCAGTTACCTCTGGCTCGCACTTGGCATTCTGCTCATTGGTTTGTTTCTGGTGCAACCCAAACCACAGGGTGACAGACCGGTTTCTTAGGCACAAAGGCGGTGGCAGCACCGGGCCAGTCAATTGTTTTGGTAGGCGCTGTTGATGGTCGACGGCGAAATATCCGCCTGCTATGAATTCCAAAACCTCTCCTGAAAAGCATCTCCCATGTCACTCAATTTTGGCCGTACTCAACTGGCAATTCCCGGACCATCAGTGATTCCGGATCGCGTGCTCAACGCCATGCACCGTCCATCGCCGAATATTTATCACGGCGAACTGGTCGATATGGTCGACACCATCTTTCCTGATTTGCGAACCGTGGCTCAGACCAAACACAAAGTGGCAATCTATATTGCCAACGGCCATGGGGCATGGGAAGCCGCACTTGCCAATACATTGAACCGGGGTGACAAAATCCTGGTCATCACCACCGGGCGGTTTGGCGCAGGCTGGGGTGAAGTGGCCCGGTCGATGGGACTGGAGACCCCGATTCTCGATTTCGGCATGGACGCCGATGCTGACCCGCAGAAACTGGAAGAAGTGCTGAAAGCCGACACCAACGGAGATCTGAAGGCGGTGCTGACGGTTCAGGTGGATACGGCTTCTACCGTGCGCAACGATATTGCCGCCCTGCGGACGGCGATCGACAATGCCAATCATGATGCCCTGTTCATGGTCGACTGCATCGCATCACTGGCCTGTGACCGATATCTGATGGACGAATGGGGAGTCGATGTCACGGTTGCCGGGTGCCAGAAGGGGCTGATGACACCAGCAGGAATGTCCTTTGTTTACTTTAACGATAAGGCCGAAACATTTCGCCAGAATACATCACCCAGTTTCTATTGGGATTGGCAGCCACGGACCAACGACGAAATTTTTTACCAGAAATTCGCCGGGACGGCTCCCACCCACCACTTGTATGGATTGCGCACCGCACTCGACATGCTGGTGCATGAAGAAGGCATTGAAAACGTCTGGACCCGTCATGAAACCATCGCCCGGGCAGTTTGGGCCTCCATTGATGGCTGGGGTATCAACGGCGCCATGCGCCACAATATCCGTGATCCAAAAAAGCGATCCAATGCTGTATCGGCCATCAATACGGGGCCGGAAATCGCCGGAAAAATTCGAAAATGGTGCGAAGAAGAAGGCGGGTTGACGCTCGGTATCGGGCTTGGCCTGGCCGAAATGGGCACGCCGGAATGGGACCAGCATTTCCGTATCGGTCACATGGGCCACCAGAATCCAACCATGACCATGGCTGTGCTGGGCTGTATTGAATCCGCACTGCTGGCCCATAATATCGACCATGGGGACGGCGGATTGAGTGCAGCGGCCAGAATTCTGGCCCGGCCCGCATCTCAGTAAGGCCAAGACATTCGATTGACTGCCGCTGCCGCTGCCGTTGCCGCAATCCGAATGGCATAGGTTTGTTGATGGTCTCCCTGTCGTCCCCACGGCTGCTGCTCGGGGGTAATTCCGGCCAATGCCGGTGGTTCTGACCAAGGACTTTGGGAGCACGAAATCCTTGACTCCTGCCGTGATTTCGCTATGAAAGCGCCAGATTGAGGCGTGGGAAACCCGCGCCCTTTCTGTTTTCGCAAACCAGACTGGCAAAAAGGTGCTTGTTCTCAAGGTCTTCCCCCAATGGTGGCAACATCAAAGGGTGGTAAATCAGCCCCGACAGATTCAAAGCACAGCTTGAACACTAAGGAAAAAACGATGTTCGCAGTCATCAAAACCGGCGGGAAGCAGTATTCTGTAGCCGCCAACGACCAGTTAAAGGTCGAAAAACTCGCCGGGGAAGCCGGCGACATGATCGAATTGAACGAAGTTCTGATGGTCGGCAATACTGTCGGCACACCGCTTGTCGAAGGTGCCATGGTCACCGCTGAAATCGTCGAGCAGGGTCGCGCCCGCAAGGTTATCGCTTTCAAAAAGCGTCGCCGTCAGAATTCACGCCGCACAATTGGCCACCGCCAGCATTTCACCCTGCTTCAGATCAGTGAAATCCTGACCGATGGTGCCAAGCCTTCCAAAAAGGCTGCTGCTAAAGCCAAGCCTGCAAAAGAAGCACCAAAGGCCGAAGCTAAGCCTGCCAAGGAAGCGCCAAAGGCCGAGAAGAAAGCCGATTCGGCTGAAGCTTCAGCCGCACCGCTGTTTACTGCCCCTGCCGGTGGAGAAAAAGACAAGCTGACTGACATCAAGGGCATTGGTCCTGTTGCCGAAAAGCAGCTCAACGAACAGGGCATAACAACATTTGCTCAGATCGCCGCATTGACCGCCGCAGATATTGCCAAGGTTGACGAATACATGCCTTTCAGTGCAGACCAGATCAACGACTGGAAAGCACAGGCTAAAGAAAAGGCAAAAGGCTAACCCGCGGGTTACCTCTTGAAGGAGAAAAGACATGGCACATAAAAAAGCCGGTGGCTCATCCAGAAACGGTCGCGATTCCGCAGGACGTCGTCTTGGCGTGAAAAAATTTGGCGGTCAGGCCGTCATTCCAGGCAACATTATTGCACGTCAGCGTGGCACCAAGTGGCACCCGGGCACCAATGTTGGCATGGGTAAAGACCACACGCTGTTTGCGCTTACCGAAGGCACAGTCGCCTTTTCGACAAAAGCCAATAAACGCACCTATGTATCCGTGATGCCATTTGCGGAGGCTGCTGAATAACCGGATACCAAAGTTTCATCCGGTGGCCCAAAACCCCGGATGTCATGAAACAGACATTTTCAAAGGGGAGATGGGGCACCATCTCCCCTTTTTGATTCTGCGCCGGTCGGTGTTGGGTTGAAAGGGCAAACCGACGAAAAGAAGGAATGCCAAAATGGATATTCTCGTCACCAGACGTTTGACATTGAGACCCCCTCTGGATGTGGATGCGGACGCTATTGCAACCGCGCTGCAGAACAAGGATGTAACGCGCATGCTCACCAACGTGCCCAATCCCTATGGACTGGACGACGCGGTGAACTGGATCAAGCGCGTGGATGAAGACAAACACTCCGCTTATTTTAGCATCTACCGACAGAAGTTCCTCGGTGTGGTGTCGGTTCAAACCAGTGAAGACGGCGAAGCCGATCTTGGTTATTGGCTGGACCGCAGCGCCTGGGGACAGGGTTTCATGAGCGAAGCTGCCCGTGCAACTGTCTCCCATGCATTCCGCAAGTTTGGTTTTGAAACCATCAGCTCCGGCGCCTACGAAGACAACCGGGCATCGATGGCAATTTTGCGGAAACTGGGATTTGAAGCCGATGGTGCACGGCCACATTTCAACCCAACGCGCAATTGCCAGGTGTCCTGCAACCGCGTTGTTCTGACCCGTTCCCGCTTTGAACAACTGTTCGGATCGCTTGAGACCAGCGTGGCGGCTTAGGGTACAGGTCATGCAATTTCAATGGACCCGACCGTGAAGCTGTAATCGCTTCCAATTCAAGCGCTTGAGTTGCACCATGCCCCTTGCCACGAAAATAGCCAGGGGCATGGTCTTTGCCTCGCGCATGTACTAAATCTTGCGCGCTTCTGCGCACCCGGTGTCCAATATGAAATTTCTCGATCAAGCCAAAGTCTATATCAAATCCGGTGCCGGCGGCGCCGGTTGCATATCTTTTCACCGCGAAAAATACATTGAGTATGGCGGACCCGACGGCGGCAATGGCGGCAAGGGTGGCGATGTCTGGGCCGAGGCCGTCAACAATCTCAATACGTTGATTGATTACCGGTATCAGCAGCATTTCAAGGCAAAGACCGGCGTCCATGGCATGGGCCGCAACCGTCACGGTGCCAAGGGTGCTGATGTAACCCTGAAAGTCCCCCCCGGGACCCAGATTTACGAAGAAGACAACGAAACACTGATTTGTGATCTGACCGAAGAGGGACAGCGCTTTCTCATTGCCAAGGGTGGCAATGGCGGATTTGGTAACGCCCATTTCAAGACCTCAACCAATCAGGCACCTCACCGGGCCAATCCGGGCCTGCCTGCCGATGAGCGCACGATCTGGTTGCGTCTTAAACTGATTGCCGATGCCGGAATAATCGGACTGCCTAACGCGGGAAAATCGACATTTCTTGCAACGGTCAGCGCTGCAAAACCAAAAATCGCAGACTATCCTTTCACAACCCTGCACCCCAATCTTGGGGTGGCCCGGATCGATGGTCGTGGCCTCGTCATCGCCGATATTCCCGGCCTGATTGAAGGCGCCCACGAAGGGGTTGGCATTGGTGATCGTTTCCTCGGCCACGTGGAACGGACGCGGGTTCTGCTGCATCTGGTTTCCGGCAATGAAGAAGACGTCGCCGGAGCTTACACCACGGTTCGCAAGGAAGTTGAGGCCTATGCCGAAGAGTTGAAGGACAAACGGGAAGTTGTTGCACTGTCCCAGGTCGACTCCCTCAGCGACGAAGAATTGAAGGACAAGACCGCTGCGTTGAAGAAGGTCAGCGGCGGTGCCCCGTTGCTCCTGTCTTCTGTCGCCCATCGGGGCACTGATGATGTGTTGCGGGCAATGATAGAACATATTGAAACAGTCCGCTCCAGCGAGGAACCGGAACAGGTTGATCCGCGCTGGCAAACTTCACGGCTGGACACGTCTCGTGATGGCTGACACCAAATACGGCAACGGCAACGGCAACGAGAACGGCGCACTGTTTAACACCTCAAAGCGCATTGTCATCAAAATTGGCAGTTCCCTCCTGGTCGACCCCGGATCGGGTGTGAAAAATCAATGGCTCGATTCATTGATTGAAGACATCGCCAGCCTGAATCGTAATGGAGCGCAGATATTGCTGGTCTCTTCCGGAGCGATTGCACTCGGGCGCAACATGTTGGACCTGCCCCGACGCCCGCTCAAACTGGATGAAAGCCAGGCCGCGGCGGCCGTGGGTCAGATCGAACTTGGCCGCGCCTGGTCTGCAGCCCTGTCGAAGCAAAACCTGGTGCCAGGGCAAATATTGCTGACATTGAATGATACCGAAGGACAGGCGGGACGCCGTTCCTATTTGAACGCTCGCGATACAATCGAACGCCTGCTCGCTTTTGGTACGGTGCCGGTCATCAACGAAAACGATACGGTGGCTACGTCGGAAATTCGATACGGAGACAATGATCGCCTGGCCGCTCGCGTGGCGACCATGTTGGGCGCTGATCTATTGGTGCTGCTGTCTGACATTGATGGCCTGTACACGGCGCCGCCTGACGACAATTCAACCGCAGATTTCATCGAGACGGTTGAACAGATCACACCACAGATCGAAGCCATGGCCGGCAGTGCGGGATCAGAACTTTCGCGCGGCGGAATGGTAACGAAAATCGAAGCCGGAAAGATCGCAACCCGGGCCGGAACCTCCATGATAATTGCCTCCGGCAAACGCGACCATCCGATTGCTGCCATTCAAAATGGCGAACGCTGCACGCTGTTTGCCGCGCGTCCCGTAAAGGCTGGCGCGCGCAAGGCGTGGATTGCCGGTCAGCTTGAAACCAGTGGCAGCATTGCAGTTGACGAGGGAGCCGCAGGCGCTCTCATAAGAGGCAAAAGCCTGCTGCCGGCTGGTGTGGTCGGCGTATCGGGTTCGTTTTCACGGGGTGACGCGGTTGCCATTCGTGACGTCAGGGGCGCGGTTCTTGGCCAGGGCCTGATTGCCTATAACAGTGAAGAAGCCGAGCTCATCAAGGGGGCCCATTCCGACGATCTCGCTGACCTGTTGGGATATGCCGGTCGACGGGCACTGGTCCACCGCGACGATATGGCCTTGCTGGATTCCAGTGTTAAACTGGACAACAAATTGGAAGATTGAACCATGCTGGACAAAACACAATATTCCCCCGCTGAAGTGGCTTCGATGATGCAGGAGCTGGGACGAAATGCCTCCGATGCTTCAAAGATTCTCGCCACGGCATCGGGTGAAAGCAAAAGCGCCGCATTGCTGGCTGCTGCTGACTCCCTTCGTGCCAATGTGCAATCCATTCTCAAGGCCAACGAAATTGATATGGCAAACGGCAAGGATCAGGGCCTGTCAAATGCCATGATGGATCGATTGAAACTGACTGAGGAACGCGTTGCCGACATGGCAAATGCAGTGGTTTCCATCGCTGAAATGGACGATCCCGTGGGGCAGGTCATGGCCCGGTGGGAGCGGCCCAACGGGCTGGATATCTCCCGCATTCGCACGCCTTTGGGCGTGATTGGCGTGATTTATGAAAGCAGGCCAAATGTGACCGCCGATGCGGGTTCCCTGTGCCTGAAAGCCGGGAATGCCGTCATTTTGAGGGGCGGCACCGACAGTTTCAATTCGTCCCGGGCCATTCACGGCTGCATGGTGGACGGGTTAAAATCAGCCGGTCTCCCGGAAGCCGCCATTCAACTGGTTCCGATTACAGACCGGGCCGCCGTTGGCGAAATGCTCAAAGGCCTTAACGGCAGAATCGATGTCATCGTTCCCCGCGGTGGACGTGGTCTGGTGGAGCGGGTGCAAAGCGATGCCCGGGTACCGGTATTTGCCCATCTGGAGGGACTGGTCCATGTCTATGTCGACAAATCGGCCAATCTTGATATGGCGGTCGATATCATCGTCGATGCGAAACTGCGTCGCACCGGCATATGCGGTGCCGCAGAGACCCTGCTGATCGATGCCCGCGATGCCGACAGGCTGGCGGCTCCGCTGGTCGAGGCGCTGAAGCAGAGGGGCTGTGAAATTCGCGGTGATGAAGCCATTCAGAAACTGGTTCCCGATGTGAACCCGGCCAGCGACGCAGACTGGTCAACGGAATATCTCGATACCATCATCTCTGCCGGTCTGGTTGACGGTGTCGATGGGGCGATCAGGCACATCAACCGCTGGTCTTCCAATCATACCGACGCCATCATCGCCGAAGACTCCGAGGCGGTGGAACGGTTCTTCAACGAAATCGACAGCGCGATACTGATGCACAATGCATCAACCCAGTTCGCCGATGGTGGCGAATTCGGGATGGGTGCTGAAATCGGTATTGCCACTGGCAAAATGCATGCGCGCGGGCCGGTTGGAGTCGAGCAGCTCACGAGTTTCAAATATGCCGTGCGCGGCAGTGGCCAGATCCGCGGCTGAACGTTGATGGACCGCATCCAACGCCACCACCTGCGGATGCCGCATGCCGAATCAGGACAGCGAATTGGTCTGTTTGGCGGTTCATTCAACCCGCCCCATGAAGGCCATGTTCACGTCTGCGAACAGGCGCTGCGCAAACTCAATCTGTCTCAGGTCTGGTGGTTGGTGACCCCGGGGAATCCGCTGAAAGATCATTCACAACTGGCACCTCTGGGACAGCGCCTTGCCGCCTGTGAGGCCATCATCTCCAACCCGCGCATGAAGATCACTGCGTGCGAACAATCCATGACAACCCGCTACACGTTCGACACATTGACGCGCATCGTTGAAACCAATCCCGGTGTACATTTCGTCTGGATCATGGGGGCAGACAATCTGGGTCAATTTCATCTTTGGCAGCGCTGGCGGGAGATTGCTGAATTGATGCCAATTGCAGTTATTGACCGTCCGGGGTCGACTTTATCGCTGCACTCAGCCAAGGCTGCTCGGGTCTTAGACTGGTGTCGTGTAGACGAAGACGATGCCTCCCTGTTGGCCTACACGCGACCACCCGCATGGAGTTTTTTGCACGGGCCGCGCAATTCACTGTCATCAACCGCACTGCGGGCAAATCGCACAGAAAGTCCATAGCCTGTTGAAACTGTCATCAATTCGGGACTATCATGATTCACCTGCACCAGCGCAGGGTGAGACGTGTGAGTCGTGTAAGCACTAGCCCGGTTGTTCCTTCCGGGTCCAAAGCCACAGAAAGGCCGATAAACTGAACGCACAAACACAAACGACCAGCACAGCGTCCGACGTACAGTCCCAAACGCTTCTGGAAACAATCCTTGCCAGCCTTGATGATTCCAAGGCGGAAAACACCAACCACATCGATATCATCGGAAAATCTCCCGTTGCCGACTACATGATCGTCACCAGCGGACGGTCGCACCGTCATGTTAATGCCGTGACTGACCGCCTGTTGCGAGACCTGAAAGATGCCGGTCTCGGGACACCCAAGGTTGAGGGCGTGCCGGCCTGCGACTGGGTTTTGGTGGATACGGGTGATGTCATCGTCCATATTTTCAGACCCGAGGTTCGCGACTTCTACAATCTTGAAAAATTGTGGTCGACCATCGCCGAAGACGAACCGGCCTGATCCATTTCCGCACGGACATAATACGGGCCGACGGTTGAGCAGGAGGAACAGTGAGTGCGCCTTTGTCTCGCAGCAGTCGGCCGTTTGAAAAAAGGCCCTGAACAGGAGCTGGTTGCCCGCTACAGCGATCGCATCGGGAAAAGCGGCAAGGCTGTCGGCATCACATCACTGGACCATCTCGAAATTCCCGAAAGCCGGGCGTCCGGCAGCGCTGCTCGAAAGCAACAGGAAGCAGATGCCCTGATCGCGCGGATACCGGAAGAAGGCGTGGTTTTCTGTTTTGACGAAAGGGGAAAATCCGTCAGCAGCCGGCAATTTGCCAACGCCATCGGCAAAGTTCTTGATGATGGCAACCCCAGTCTATCGCTGATCATCGGAGGTCCGGACGGACTTGACCCAGACCTGCGTGCCCGCTGCGACCGCGTTGTTTCCTTTGGTGAATTGACCATGCCGCATCAACTTGTGCGCATTCTGGTTCTCGAGCAGGCCTATCGTGCTGTCACCATTTTGACCAATCATCCCTACCATCGCGACTGACGTTGATCGCCGTTCGACGGTAAAATCATGGTTAATTGAACCTTAACATCCCATCACCTATGGTGGGACAACCGAAGGTTCACCGGCTGCTATGTGCCCGTTCATGAATTCCAAGCTACGCCTTGTTCTGAAAACCTCAACGATTGCACTCGCCGTGCTTTCCGCAGCCACATGCCCGGTTCTGGCTCAACAAGCCCCACCAACAAAACAGTCGCAATCACTCGAGCTGGAATCGGTCCAGCAGGACATTGAAAATACCAAACGACGGCAACAGGAGTTGCTTGCTGAAATAAAAGCCCTCGATCGTGATGTTGGTGCCATCAACCGCGCTCTCATCGAATCAGCCAAACGGGGACAGGCTCTGGAAACACACATTTCCAAAGTCGAAGTAAATTTGAAGAAACTGACCGACACCCAGCGCGGATTGCGAAATTCGCTGTCACAGAAACGGGGTCTGTTGAGCGATGTGCTGGGCACGTTACAACGGATGGGGAAAAACCCACCACCAGCCCTGCTGGTTCAACCAGAAGATGTTCTGGCTTCGATTCGCAGCTCCATGCTCCTGGGGGCCGTTGTCCCGCAGATCAAATCCGAGACCAATGCCCTGTTTGCAGAACTAACGGCGTTACGAGAGATTTCCCAATCCGTCGAGCAGGAAAAGCGTGAACTGGCAAGCAGCCTCAATGCCCTTGCAGAAGACGAAGCGCGCCTGACGCTGCTGGTCGACGAAAAGCAACAGATTGCGTTCAAATCGCGCGAAGATCTCATCACAGAGCGCAACCGCGCCGCCCAACTGGCGCAAAGAGCCAAATCTCTCAAAGAATTGATCCGAAGTCTGGAGAGCCAGATTGCATCGGCTGCCGCTGCAGCCCGCGCCGCAAGGTTGGCCGATGAACGCAGGGTCAGCCGTGAGGTCGAACGGTTGAAAAAGGCCCGAGAAAGGCTTGAATCCGGTGATACATCAACCGGGTCCGATACTCTGGTTTCAAACGCATCCAATCCGGCTCGAATCGAACCGGCGATTGCGTTCAGCAAGGCAAAAGGAACCCTGTTGAAACCGGTAAGCGGCGAACATGTCTATGGTTTCGGCGATCCAGTCAGTGGGTCCAAACGCAGCCAAAACATTGGCATCGTCACCCGTCCCAACGCCCGCGTGTTGTCACCGGTGGACAGCTGGGTGGTCTATGCCGGTCCATTTCGTTCCTACGGACAAATCCTTATTTTGAACGCAGGTGAGAAATACCATATGATCCTGTCAGGCCTTGCACAGGTAAATGTTGAACCGGGACGCTTTGTCCTGGCCGGCGAACCCATCGGGCGCATGGGTCTGAAACGGTTTGCCGCAGCGATACCAGTAGATTTGGGTTCCAATAGACCTGTTCTGTCTGTAGAGTTGCGCAGCGATGGAAAATCGATCGATCCGGCCCCCTGGTGGGCCATCCGCCAAAGCGCGGAGACTCAATCCAACCCCGAGCGGGGCACGTAAGAAGGTTCAAAGTATGATTCGCAAAATCTCAATGCTGATGACTGGAGCGGCACTTGGTGCGTTTTCGGCGATTGCAGTATATCAGGGCACGGATTTTGCATCCCGCGCCGATGCAGCCGGGTCCGAAACCTATCGTCAGCTCGACATCTTTGGCGACATTTTTGAACGGGTACGCTCGCAATACGTATCCAAGCCGGAAGAGCAGAAGCTCATCAAAAGCGCAATCAACGGCATGTTGCAGTCGCTCGATCCTCACTCGTCTTACCTTGATCTCAAGGAAAGCAACTCCATGCGCGAGCAAACCAAGGGCGAATTTGGCGGCCTTGGGATTGAAGTCACCATGGAAAATGAACTGGTCAAGGTAATCACACCAATTGACGACACCCCAGCTTCCAAAGCGGGTGTTCTTGCGGGTGATCTGGTGAGCCAGATTGATGGCGAAAATGTTCGTGGCCTGTCCCTACAACAAGCGGTCGAGAAGATGCGGGGCCTCGTTAACACAGCAATTGAACTCACGATCCTGAGGGAAGGGGCCGACAAGCCTCTTAAAATCAAGATTGTACGGGCAATCATCGAACTGAAGTCGGTGAAATTCAGAGTTGAGGGCGATGACGTTGGCTATGTCGACGTCAACGGGTTTACCGAAAAAACGCTGCCTGGTGTCGAAGATGCCATCAAGAAAATCCGTACCAAGGTTCCCGATGACAAACTCAAGGGGTATGTCCTCGACCTTCGCCTCAACCCGGGCGGCCTTCTCGGCCAGGCCATTGGCGTTTCCAATGCTTTCCTGAACAGGGGCGAAATTGTTTCCACCCGTGGCAGAGCCAAGAATGACGTCCAGCGCAACAACGCTACCCCAGGCGATCTGACACGCGGTAAGCCGGTCATCGTGTTGATCAATGGTGGGTCAGCCAGCGCCTCAGAAATTGTTGCCGGCGCGCTGCAGGACCATCGTCGGGGAACTGTGTTGGGAACACGTTCCTTCGGAAAAGGATCCGTGCAGACCATAATCCCACTGGGTGGTGAAAATGGCGCGCTGCGCCTGACCACCGCACTTTATTACACCCCTTCCGGCTGTTCTATTCAGGGCAAGGGCATTGATCCCGATATCAGGGTGGAGCAACCTCTCCCCCAGGAACTCCAGGGACGTGTTGAAGCACGGGGAGAATCTAACCTGCGCAACTCCATCGAAGGGGAAAGCCAGGATGATTCAGGCTCTGGCTCAATTGCCTACGTGCCACCAGATCCTAAGGACGACGTTCAGTTGAACTACGCGCTGGACCTTTTGCGTGGTGTTAAAAAGGACGCGTCTTTCCCACCGGCAAAAGGAAAAGTCGTCGGAGGCGAAGAAACCTGTAAACGCGCGTGATTGTTGGCGAAAGAATAATCGACAAACGGAGCGACGCTGCACATGCCGCAAGTGCCGCAAGAGCCACAGATGGATGAACTCCATAAACCGCTTGGGAACGTTGAAAAAAAACGCCCCAAGCGTCCGTGGCTTCTGCCAGCAATCGGTGTGATTGCCATTGGTTTGGTTGCCTACGCGTCATATCTGGTCATCGAGGCGCGAAAAGACGGGCGCACCATCGTCGCCATCGACAGCAACGGCAGCGGCAATAATGGCAACGGTGGCGAAGAAAGCAGCGACACAAGGGGTAACAGGCAACAGGCTTCCACAGGCACCACGCCAACAGGCAATAATGCAATTGACGAACCCTTTGATCTGAAAAAGGTAAAACCTCTCAGTCCTCTGGATCCGCTTCCCGGCAACCCGCCAGAAAACCCCGGTCCGAGCTTTAAACCAAAAACCGTACCTGCCAAACGGGTGTCCGACTGGGTGCCCCTTCCTGATCTGGTGGAAAAATCGGAATTCGGTCCTTTGCCTAAAATTTCCGATGGTGATGTCCGGCCACTCGATGCCTATTCTCAAGCCAGTGGCATGACCGGCGCCAACAGAGTAGCGATTATTGTCGGTGGGCTTGGGCTCAGCCAGACCGGCACCCAATCTGCCATAAAAAACCTGCCATCTTCCATCACCCTTGGATTTTCGCCGCTGGGCAATTCCCTGCAACGCTGGATGCAAACCGCACGCCGTGAGGGGCATGAAATTCTGCTTCAGTTGCCCATGGAACCCCTGGGCTATCCTTCCATCAATCCTGGCCCCAGAACTCTCACCAGCACCGCTACTTCCGGTGAAAACCTGATGAATCTGCGGTGGGCACTGGGACGTATGACCAACTATCCCCTGGTCATGAATTATCTGGGGGCCGGGCTCACCAGCAAACCGGAAGCCATGCGTCCGTTGCTGCAGGAAATCCGCGACAGGGGACTGGGTTACATTGACGACGGGTCGGCTTCCGCCAGCACTGCCGTCAAACTGGCTGGGGACCTCCGCCTGCCCCATGCGTCAGGCAATATTGTCATCGATTCAACCCGCAATGCCGCCCGGATGCGGGCAAACCTTCAGGTGCTGGAATCACTGGCGAAAACCAGAGGTTTTGCCATCGGTACGGCCTCAGCCTTTGATGAAAGTGTGGATGTTCTGAACGAATGGGTGAAACAGGCAAAGGAGCGCGGCATTATAATCGTCCCCGTCAGCAATCTGCTCAATGACTATGGCCGATAAGTCCCTGCCCGAACGCTTCAAAGACCTGCCTTACCGACCCTGCGTGGGCGTGATGGTGTTGAACCAGTCCGGTAAAGTGTGGATCGGTCAGCGCATTGCAGAACAGAATACTGAATATTCCGGTTCCCCCAAACGCTGGCAAATGCCCCAGGGCGGGGTTGACCGTAACGAAGACCCTGCAAAAGCCAGCTTAAGAGAACTGTTTGAAGAGACTGGGATTTCCAGCGTCTCACTGCTTGATCAAACCGAAGACTGGCTGACCTACGATCTACCCGCCCATCTTTTGGGAACGGGGCTGAAGGGAAAGTATCGGGGACAAAAACAAAAGTGGTATGCCTATCGATTTCACGGGGAGGAATCTGAAATTGCCATCAATCCACCACCTGATGGGCACACTGCCGAATTTGACGACTGGCGCTGGGAAGACATGCAGGAACTGCCTGATTTGATCGTTGAATTTAAACGCGATCTGTATCAGCAGGTCGTTTCCCGGTTTTCCCATCTAGCATAAAAAAACCGGCATCATAGTGATACCGGTTTTCAGTCTCCAAGCTGCAAGGTCAGCCTCAGGCTGGCAATACAACCGGTTCAAGATGATTGAGTTGGTCCAGATAGCTGCGGGCAGCCAATCTTTTTTCTTCATCTCCGGCGGCATGGTGCAGATCATATTCTTCCTGCGCGATACGTTTTTGCTCTTCCCACAATTCCTTGGTCATGTCCTCTTTAGGAACAGCATATTCAGCCAGAACCGTGACACTTGTCGGTGTGATGTCAGCAAAGCCACCGCGCACGAAATAGGCACTCTGGGAGCCGTCACCCATGGTAACGCCAACCAGGCCGGGGCGCAGACTTGTCATCACCGCAGCATGTTTGGCCAACACACCCATATCGCCTTCAACGCCGGGTATTGTCACCATTTCAGCCTCGCCCGAAAGCAGCAAGCTTTCCGGAGAAACGAGTTCAAATGTGAAATTCTCAGCCATAACGTCTCTTGTGTTTCCATCACAGGCAGCACCGTCGGGCACTGCCTGGAATTATTGGTTCCGGATCAAGCGGCTTCAGCAGCCAGTTTTTGAGCCTTTTCAATGGCTTCATCCATGTTGCCAACCATGTAGAAGGCAGCTTCTGGAAGATGGTCATATTCACCGGCAACGAGGCCCTGGAAGCCTTTGATCGTATCTTCCAGATCAACCAGCTTGCCAGGAGAACCGGTAAAGACTTCAGCAACAAAGAAGGGCTGCGACAGGAAGCGTTCAATTTTACGGGCACGGGCCACGGCAATCTTATCTTCTTCTGACAGTTCATCCATACCAAGGATCGCGATGATATCCTGGAGAGCCTTATAGCGCTGCAGAACTTCCTGAACCTGACGGGCAACGGCGTAATGTTCTTCACCTATTACCAGCGGATCGAGCATGCGCGAGGTCGAATCGAGCGGATCAACCGCGGGATAGATCCCTTTTTCAGCAATCGAACGGTTAAGAACGGTTGTCGCATCCAGGTGAGCAAAAGAAGTAGCAGGTGCCGGGTCGGTCAGGTCATCCGCTGGCACGTAGATCGCCTGAACCGATGTGATCGATCCCTTATGGGTGGTTGTGATGCGTTCCTGCATCGTACCCATATCGGTTGCCAAAGTGGGCTGATATCCAACAGCAGAAGGAATACGACCCAACAGCGCCGACACTTCCGAGCCAGCCTGGGTAAAGCGGAAGATGTTGTCGACAAAGAACAACACATCCTGACCCTTATCGCGGAAGTCTTCCGCAATGGTCAGTCCGGACAGCGCAACCCGGGCGCGGGCTCCTGGAGGCTCGTTCATCTGACCGTAAACCAGCGCCGCTTTAGAGCCGGTTGTCGATCCGTTGTTTTCATTGGGGTCGACGTTCACGCCGGATTCGATCATTTCCCAGTACAGGTCGTTCCCTTCACGGGTCCGTTCTCCAACACCGGCAAAAACCGAATAACCACCGTGGGCTTTCGCCACGTTGTTGATCAGTTCCATGATCAAAACAGTTTTACCCACGCCGGCACCGCCGAAGAGGCCAATTTTACCGCCCTTGGCGTAAGGTGCAAGCAAATCAACAACCTTAATACCCGTCACCAGGATTTCTGCTTCAGTAGACTGCTCAACATAATCGGGCGCTTCTGCATGAATGGCACGGGAAGCCGTCGCGGTTACGGGACCGACTTCATCAACCGGCTCACCAATCACATTGATGATACGGCCGAGCATCTCATCACCGACAGGCACCATGATCGGGTCGCCCGTGTCGGAAACTTCCTGACCACGAACCAGACCCTCGGTTCCGTCCATAGCGATCGTGCGTACGGTGTTTTCACCCAGATGCTGTGCAACTTCCAGAACCAGACGGTTGCCGTTGTTGTCACATTCCAGCGCATTCAGGATCGGTGGCAAACCGCCATCAAACTGAACGTCAACAACAGCACCAATGACCTGAGCGATCTTACCGGTTGCTGTTGCGGACTTCGCCGCTGCTTTCTTTGCAGCCGGCTTTTTAGCCGGTGCTTTTTTGGGGGCTGCTGCTTTCGCCATAGTGTCTAACCCTTTTTTTATCCTGTTTTGTTCCGACGCGAATTTCGCTAATTCGGAAGCTAGAGCGCCTCGGCGCCCGCGATGATTTCAATCAGTTCGGTTGTAATTTGTGCCTGGCGCTGACGGTTAAAGTCACGCGTCAGTTTGTCGATCATTTCACCCGCGTTGCGCGTCGCGTTGTCCATGGCGGACATACGCGCGCCCTGTTCCGACGCGGCGTTTTCAAGCAAAGCGCGGAATATCTGCACGGTAACATTGCTTGGCAGAAGATCGGCAAGAATTTCATTCTCATCAGGCTCGTAGTCGTAAAAAGTCGACGCGGAATCGGCTTCCTCTTCGACTTCCGGAATGCTTGGCGGAATGATCTGCTGGGCTGTAGGCACCTGGCTGATAACCGACTGAAACTCCGAATAAAACAGAGTTGCAACGTCAAACTCTTCAGCACTGAACATGGCCAGAACCTGATGCGCGATGTCGGAGGCGTTGTTGTATCCGACATTCTTCACTTCCCGCAGGTCAACCAGCGGCAACATGATGTCATCGAATTCGGAACGCAAAACATCTGCGCCCTTTTTACCAACGCAAAGGATTTTCACCGTTTTGCCGGCTGCCATCAACTCGCGAGCATGGTCGCGTCCCAGTCGGGCGATGGAGGAATTAAATCCACCGCACAATCCGCGTTCCGCAGTTGCTATTATCAGCAAATGGGTTTGATCAGAGCCGGTGCCCGCCAACAACTTTGGCGCGCTCGACTTATCATCGCCAATAGCGCCGGCGATGTTGGCCATAACGGCGTCCATGCGCTGGGAATAGGGCCGCGCAGCTTCCGCTGCCGTTTGAGCACGACGCAATTTAGCCGCCGCCACCATCTGCATGGCTTTGGTGATCTTCTGCGTCGCCTTAACGGAGACGATCCTGTTTCTAAGATCCTTGAGAGAAGCCATAGGGGCCTTTCCTCACCTTATCCGTTGTTGCTTAGCTGAAACCCTTGGCGAATGCATCAATGGCGCTCTTCAAAGTGGCTGTGAGATCGTCATCCAGCGCCTTCTTGGTACCAATTGCATTCAGCAGGTCTGCGTGGTCGGAACGAAGGGAAGCCAACAGGCCTTCTTCAAACGCACCCACACGGTTTACCGGAAGCTCGTCGAGATATCCGTTCACACCAGCATAAAGCACCGCAACCTGCTCTTCAGTTTTCAACGGAGAGAACTGAGCCTGTTTAAGCAGCTCGGTCAGACGCGCACCACGGTTCAGCAAGCGCTGAGTCGAAGCATCAAGGTCGGAACCAAACTGGGCAAATGCAGCCATTTCGCGGTACTGAGCAAGCTCACCCTTGATCGAACCGGCAACCTGTTTCATCGCCTTGACCTGAGCCGCTGAACCCACGCGGGAAACCGACAGACCAACGTTCACAGCAGGGCGGATGCCCTGGAAGAAGAGGTCGGTTTCAAGGAAGATCTGACCATCGGTGATCGAAATCACGTTGGTTGGAATAAACGCGGAAACGTCGTTGCCCTGTGTTTCAATAACAGGCAGCGCGGTCAGCGATCCGGAGCCATTGTCGTCGTTCAATTTAGCCGAACGCTCCAACAGGCGGGAGTGAAGATAGAAAACATCACCCGGATAGGCTTCACGTCCTGGCGGACGTCGCAGCAACAGGGACATCTGACGGTAAGAAACGGCCTGTTTGGAAAGGTCGTCATAACCAATAAGAGCGTGCATGCCGTTGTCACGGAAATACTCACCCATGGCGCAACCGGTGAACGGTGCCAGATACTGCATCGGAGCAGGATCAGAAGCCGTGGCCGCAACAACAATGGAGTAGTCCATTGCACCGCGTTCTTCGAGAATTTTCACGAACTGCGCAACGGTTGAACGTTTCTGACCGATAGCGACATAGACGCAATACAGTTTATCCGTCTCATCATCACCTGCATGGGCAGGGGCCTGATTGAGGAATGTATCAAGAATAATCGCCGTTTTACCGGTCTGGCGGTCGCCAATCACAAGCTCACGCTGTCCACGACCAACAGGGATCAAAGCATCAATCGCCTTAAGACCCGTAGCCATTGGCTCATGCACCGACTTGCGGGGAATAATGCCCGGAGCCTTCACATCAACACGGGCACGATTCTTGGCCTTGATTGGACCTTTGCCGTCAATCGGGTTGCCAAGTCCGTCGACCACACGGCCGAGCAGTTCCTTGCCAACAGGCACATCAACGATGGCGCCAGTCCGTTTGACCGTATCGCCCTCTTTAATGCCCCGGTCGTTACCAAAGATAACAACACCAACGTTGTCGGCTTCCAGGTTCAGGGCCATGCCCTGAATACCACCGGGAAATTCGACCATTTCACCGGCCTGAACTTTGTCCAGTCCGTAGACACGGGCGATACCGTCACCAACGGACAATACTTGTCCGACTTCAGAGACTTCCGCCTCTTTACCGAAATTTTTAATCTGGTCTTTCAGAATTGCGGAAATTTCCGCAGCACGAATATCCATCTAGCCGACCTCTTTAAGTGCGAGCTTCAAGGAAGAGAGTTTGGTTTTAATCGATGTGTCGATCTGGCGCGAGCCGATCTTCACAATCATGCCACCCAACAATGACGGATCTACCGTCATATCAAGCGACACATCTTTTCCGACAATGCCTTTCAGCGTTGTCTTCAATTGTTTTGACTGATCTGCCGTCAGTTTCTGTGCAACGGTCACCTGACCGCTGACTTCACCCCGGTGCTCCGCCAACTTCTGTTGGAAAGCAATCAACATATCGGGAACGGCAAAAAGCCGGCGGTTACCGGCTACCACCCGAATAAAATTGCCTACCAGGCCTGTAATTTTTGCTTTGGCCAGCACGGCACCAATGGCGGCCGCCTGATCATCAGCTGTAAACACAGGAGATTTGACCAATCGCATCAGATCGTCACTGCCTTTCAGCAGATCACCAACACGGTTCAAATCATTTTCAACAGCCGCAATCTTCTTTTCAGAAACGGCCAATTCAAACAGCGCAGACGCATAGCGTTCTGCCACACCGGAAATCTGGCCGGTTGCTGAGGAAGAGGAATCTGCCAAAGGTCGATCTTCTTAAGCGTTTTGTCAGCATCGATAAGGCAAGCTTTGCCACCAATCGCTGAACATGGGGTGTCTATTTGAGCTTTCGTCCGGGTCATATGACACAACCTGAGCACGAAATCGAGCCTCCCCTAGCACGGGATTTTTAGAGTCGCAACAGGGGGGTGGACCGCTTTTCTACTGCTTTTGACGTATGTTTGCGATTCCTGCTGAATCTTGTGCAGAATCCACCCCGAATTCACAACAATCCAAAGGCCTCAAGTGCGAATCGCAAGGGAAAATAGGCCGCCAGCAGCTCCAGACCGATTGCAATGAGACAATAGAGCATAAAAGTGCGGTCAACGATCAAGGAAAGCAGTCGCCCAATCACGGCAAACAAATAACCCAATCCCAGCGCAAAATAGGTGAAGGGCTGTGCCAGCAGCAAGCAGGCCAGGCCCAGACCAACCCACATGCCACCAATCGGTCCGCGCATTTCCGATAGGCCCTGGCGCGCATCGTCATGGAAGAACAATCCCATCAAACGACCCATGCGCACCGGCATGATCATTGCGGCGAGCCCAATAAGCATGGTTACGGTGGCTGTAATGAATGCCCAGCGCTCGGTCCATTCTTCCGGAAATGCGATTTCAATCATGGTCAAAGTTCCAAGGGCGGATGATTCGCCCCCATGCTACCGTTGATCAGATCAAAAATAACCCGCTTCAGGGCGACATATCAGGACGATTTAACAGACGTTTCCTGTCGCATGACAATCTTCTGTCCCACCCGCACCATTGCTAGAACCAGGGCAAAGATCATCAAATGACCGCAGGTCTCCAATGATTCTTCAACATTGTTATTCCAGCTTCTGTAGTTCGGCAAAAAGGAAAACAGGTGTCGATCCAACATGTCCGATATGAAATAGGACATGAACGCACCGGCCAACCACAATCTGATCCAAAAGTCCTGCAACCAGTCTTTAAGTTCGACGCGTGCGGTTGAAAGCCACCAGCTCAATCCCGCCAGAGCAAACAATATGCCACCATTCATAAATTCAAAGTGCAGTTCATGCAAAAACAACGCCCAAACCAGCAAACTCAACATCAGCGGCAGCTTTTCTCGAAACCAGTGGTATCCAACCAACACAGTGCCGGCAGCCATGACGAGGACCACAGGTGCAATAATTTCCTGAACCGGTTTTTCTGTCACCCATGCAAAGGGCGATGACTGGGTCAAAACAATAAGGGCGATGGAAATTACCGGCAGCACATAGGCGGCTGGCGGTGTTGCCCAAAAAGCGGCCCACGCAGACTCATAATGTTGCTTCCACTGCGACTTAAGCCACGGTCCCAACGCCTTCGAATTCATCACCCAACCCTAATTTTACGTATTTGTGTCAATTGTGCCCTGCGCCCATCCCTTGTCAATCAGCGCGAGACAGGAACCCTATAAAAAGCTCTGCGGATCAACATCGATCTGTACGCGGATGCCGCCACGCTCCCTCGGTGCGGCCTGCAACCAGTCCTTAATGTAGGCCTGGACATCAAAGCTGCGGGGTGCGTGAACCAAGAGCCGATACCGAAACCGTCCGCGCACCAACGCCATTGGTGCTTCGGCCGGGCCTAGAAGGAATATCTCAGCAGCTTTCGGGGCTGTCTTTTTCAGCGCCTGGGCATGACTTTCAGTTTCTCTCTTATCCGTGCCGGAAATAATCATCGCAACGAACCGCGAAAAGGGCGGAAGATTTGCTGTCCGACGCATGGCAATTTCACGCTCGTAAAACGCTTCCCGATCGCCACTGGCAATGGCAGCAATTACCGGATGCTCCGGTGCATAGGTCTGCAGCAGGCCCACTGAGTCGCCACCAGCCCGACCGGCACGCCCGGTAACCTGGGAAAGCAGCTGGAACGTGCGCTCGGCGGCACGCGGATCCCCATTGGCCAATCCCAAATCTGCATCGACCACACCGACGCACGTCATCAGCGGAAAATTATGCCCTTTTGCCACCAATTGGGTGCCGATGATGATATCAACCTCCCCCTTGGCGATGGCCTCCAGTTCCAACCGCAGTCGGGACACGCCTCCTGTCATGTCGGAAGACAGCACTATGATTCGTGCGTCGGGAAACGTCTCGTCCACTTCTTCAGCCAGCCGCTCAACTCCGGGTCCACAGGCCACCAAGTGATCGAGGGTTCCACAATTGGAACAGGCTTCCGGGGTTGGTTCACTGTGACCACAATGATGACACTGCAATTGCTGACGAAACCGATGTTCAACCAACCATGCAGAACAATTTTTGCACTCGAACCGAAATCCACAGACACGGCAAAGTGTCAGCGGGGCATAGCCGCGACGGTTGAGAAACAAAAGTGCCTGTTCGTCGCGGCCAACAGCCTGTTTCATCGCATCCAGCAATACGGGGGACAAAAACTTGCCCCGCGCAGGCGGGTGAGCCCGCATGTCTATTGTGGACAGAGCCGGCAGGCTGGCCGCGCCATGACGGCTGGTCAGTTTGACATGCCTGTACCGACCCGCTTCTGCGTTAACGCGCGACTCAATCGACGGGGTTGCCGAAGACAGGATGCAGGGAAAGCGACCCAGCGAGGAACGCACGACAGCCATGTCACGGGCATTATAAAAGACGCGATCTTCCTGCTTATAGGCGCTGTCATGTTCCTCATCGACCACGATCAGTCCCAACTCGCGAAATGGCAGAAACAGCGCTGAACGCGCACCGGCAATCGCACGAACCTGACCGGTGGCGACCTGGCGCCACACCCGTTCCCGCATTTTCGGGGCCAAGCCGGAATGCCACTGGGCCAGAGGAGCACCAAATCGTTGCTCAAACCGATCCAAGAATGACGTGGTCAGGGCAATTTCCGGCAGCAGAATCAGCACCTGGCGGTTGTTTTCGAGCGCCGTAGCGACCGCTTCAAAATAGACTTCCGTCTTGCCGGATCCCGTCACCCCATCAAGCAACGTGCAGGAAAATTCTCCGGTTTGGGCTTCCGCGACAAGCGCCTCGGCGGCCACTGTCTGTTCATCGCTCAGACGATGAGACGCGGGTTGCAAGTCCGGAGCAGCCACAACCGCTGACGCAGGTATTTTCACAGGCTCAAACAGTTCCTGTTTGGTCAGCCCGTCAATCACTGACGCAGAAACCCCTGCAGCATGCGCCAGGCCCGAGCGGGTCCATGCCAGATAGTCCTCGCCGTCGAAATGCTCTCCCACCAGTTCCAGAACACGGCGCCGCGCACCGGTTATCCGTTCTGGCTGACCTCCACGATAGCGCAGGCCATCCAGCGGTGGTTCGGGGTCAAGGGCTGCCGGCGCCCGAAGCACTGAGCGCAACACCATGCCCGGGGGCGACACCGTATAATGGGCGACCCAGTCAACAAATTTTCTCATTTCCGGTGCGAGGCGTGGGCAATCGAATTTGGATTCGACCGGTCGAAGCTTCTTCGGGTCAACCGCCTGCTCATCATCAGATTCATCCCACACCACAGCAGCAACAAGACGAGGGCCAAGAGGCACCTGAACAAAATCACCCGGTGCCAGCTGCATGCCCTGCGGCACCGCATAGGAATAAGGCCGCGGCGCCGGGATCGGCAACATCACGGTAACCGTGTCCACCACATTTCCCAGATCAAGTTCCACTATTTGGCCTTTTCTATCGTGACCTTGTCACAGGGCTAAGCTATGACAGGGCAAATCATTCGTCCGACTATGGGCGTAGAGAACCGGAGACGCACCATGAAATTCTTTCTCGACACTGCAGATGTGGACGAAATCCGCAACTGGAATGCAACCGGCCTGATTGATGGTGTTACCACCAATCCGTCCCTTATCCTCAAATCGGGCCGTGATATCAAAGAAGTTCTTGCTGAGATCTGCGATATTGTTGATGGCGACGTTTCCGGCGAGGTCGCAGCAACCGATTATGACACCATGCTGACCGAGGGCCGCAAACTGGCCGGTATCGCCAACAATATCTGCATCAAATTGCCGATCACCATGGACGGCCTGCGCGCCTGCAAAACCTTGGTCGATGAAGGTTTTAAGACCAATATGACGCTGTGCTTCAACGCCAACCAGGCGTTGCTGGTGGCCAAGGCCGGTGGCACTTACGTTTCGCCCTTTATCGGACGTCTGGACGATATGGGCATCGATGGCATGGAACTGATCGAAGAAATCCGCGCCATCTATGACAATTACGATTTCGACACTGAAATTCTGGCGGCCTCGATTCGCACCGTCAACCACGTCAAGGATTGTGCACTTGCCGGTGCCGATGTCGGCACCATGCCGCCAAGCACGATTGAAAAGCTGGTCAAACACCCGTTGACCGATGCTGGATTGGCGGCGTTTCTGGCTGACTGGGAAAAAACCGGCCAACAGATCTAGGATAAGTGCATCAGGTCGCTGTCGCTTGGCCGCAGGCCATCACGGTTCTGCAGCAAAAGATCCAAAGTGCCCGCGGTGGCGATAGTGCGCCACCGTTCAGCACCAAATGTGAGCGTGCTTAAACTGATTCCTAACTTCCCCGCGATAAACCCCTGTTATGGAGCGCGTTGCACACAATCTGACACCCATGGCCCCTTGTCTCGCCGAGGCCCGGGCCCAATGGCTTTCACATTTGAAAACAGAACGCCGGATGGCCCTAGCCACCCAACAGGCCTATGAGCGCGACCTGCGCCAGTTTTGCACCCATCTTGTCGACTATCTTGGACATCCGCCACGCAAGTCAGACTTTTCCAATCTCAAGCCGCTGCATCTGCGCGGATATCTGGCGCGCCGTCGTGACATTGGCAACGGTGCCCGTACGCTGGCGCGTGATCTGGCCGGCATCCGGTCTTTTGTTCGATTTCTCGAGCAAAGGGGGGAAGCGTCCAGTGCGGGATTGTCGGCGATGCAGGCACCGCGACAACCCGCCACTTTACCAAAGCCCCTGGCTGTTGCCGATGCCAGCAGGCTGATCGACGAAAACCAGCAGATGCATGGCGAACCCTGGATCGCTGCCCGCGATGCAGCAATCATGACCGTGCTTTATGGATGCGGTCTGCGAATAGCGGAAGGTCTGGGGCTGACCGGCGAAACTCTTGGCATATCAGACGCCACCAAACCCATTGTCACAGCCAAGACCGTTCGCGTGAACGGCAAGGGTGGAAAAACCCGGCTCGTGCCGGTTCTGCCAATTGTAGGTGAGTCCATTGAACGGTACCTGCAGCTGTGCCCCTTCGATATTCCGGTGAACGAGCCAATTTTTCGAGGCGCCCGCGGCGGCGTTGTCCAGCCCGCTGTCGTTCAACGTGCCATGCGCGTCATGCGCGGGGCATTGGGATTGCCGTCAACGGCAACACCCCATGCCATGCGCCATTCCTTTGCCACGCACCTGTTGGGCAATGGGGGCGACCTGCGCACAATTCAGGAACTGCTAGGCCACGCCAGTTTGTCCACCACGCAGAAATACACGGCGGTTGATGCCAAAGCCCTGTTGAAAACATATGAGGCAGCGCATCCCCGCGCTTAGGAGACCCAAAATGAAACGTTGTATTGCTCGGATTACAATCGCCGCGCTGGTGCTCGGGTCTGGTCCGGCGTTCGCAGATGAAAGCCTGTGCACCGGAAAAAACCTGATCCCGCAGATCGAAGTTCAGGAACCGGCCATTGCAGCAGAGCTGGCAAGGGAAGCCGCTGCCACCCCTTACGGCGTGGGCCTGACCTGGAAACTGGAAAAAGAGGGTTTGAAGCCCTCCTATCTGTTCGGGACAATCCATCTTTCCGACCCAAGACTGCTGACGTTAAAACCGGAAGTTGCAGCCGCGTTCGACAGCAGTACGGTTCTGGCGCTTGAGATCACAGAAGTTCTCGACCCCAAGAAAATGGCGGCAGTGGCCTTTTCGTCACTCAAATATTCAACCTATGGCGACGGAACAACTCTGGATGACCGATTGTCAAAACCCGATATTGCCTCGCTGGACAGTGCGGTGCGCAAGAAGCTCGGCCTGCCCTGGGTCGTGGCCCGAAAAATGAAACCCTGGGCACTGATGGGTGCCCTGGCCCTGCCTGCGTGCGAAATGGCGCGCAAGCGGGCCAACAAACAGGTTGTTGACGTCAGCCTTGGCACCCGCGCTCAAAAGCAGGGTAAAGAAATTGTCCCGTTGGAGACGCTGATCAGCCAACTGCAGGCGATGGATAGTCTGCCCGAAGCCGTTTCAATAAATGGTCTTGTGCAATCCATCTCCCTGGGATCACGCATGGACGATCTGTTTGAAACCATGATTCAGCTTTATCTGAAGGAAGAGACAGCCACAGTCTGGGCGCTGATGCGCCGGGTTGGTGAAAAAGGTTTTGTACCAGCCAAGAAAAACGCCGAATATGCAGCGTTTCAAAAGATCATTGTCGATAAAAGAAACCAGACCATGGTGGCAGAAGCAGAATCGCACCTGAAAAACGGCGGTGTTTTTGTTGCTGTTGGTGCCCTTCACCTGCCCGGTCAAAGCGGCATGCTGAACATCCTGGCACAGAATGGCTACCACATTACCCGGGTTCGGCCATAAGTGTCCCACGGTGACACATAAATCAGCCCGGAAAACTGGCATAGAGATTGCAAATTCAGACCTGACAGCGCCCACCAGATGCGGCGCTCAAACCGGACTGGATTTAAATCATGCGCTTTGTATTGCTGACAGCACTGTTTTTCGCCGCCACATCCCTGGGCCAGGCACGGGACTTCAATCTGTATCCCGGGTTTGACGATCGCGATACGCTTGTAGAAATGACATCAGACAAGGGGCTGATAATTGAGATTGTTCTGCGATGCGAACGTCAGGGCAACAAGGTCAAGGCCGGCATCATGACCTATTCGAAAGTTGAGGGTCTGTTCTGCTCAAGCAAGATGCTTTGCACCCGTGATGGCGATCGGGCCGCCGACGATACCTGCGGATATTGACACCTGCGGGGCCATCGGCCCGACAATCATGATTGAGTGATTTGGCCAGGACCGAATTTTCTGCTATATTCCTTGCAGCGCAAGGAGACAATCATGAAAAAATTGACTGCCGCACTCTTGATCTCAGCCCTGTCGGCTAGCCCCGCGTTGGCCTGCAGTTTCCAGAAAAACGCTGATCATATGATGCCTTCACAATCAGCGTCCATGATACCTGAACAGACTCAGGAAGCCATGTCGACCTTCGATCCGGCTGCAAAACCGGCATTCGAAGAGTCCAGCGAAGCGACAGATCCCAAACTGCCGCTGCCGCTGCCGAAAACACCCGTCGAAGAATAGTCGGTTTTCACGACCCTTCTCTGACCACTGAGGCCGCAAGACAGATGTATCGTCCGCTGTGATTGTCACAGCAGAACCGCTCGTGCGCCTGAACCACACCAAACTGCAAACGGTGGGCAGCGGCTCGCTGCCGATCTGGATCAGCCCCGGCAAACCGGGGCTGTTTTTACATGTGCAGAGGTTTGGAGAACGTCGCCATCGCCGCTTCTTTGACCGCTTCCGACATGGTTGGATGGGCGTGACAGGTGCGTCCCAGATCTTCCGAAGAACCGCCAAATTCCATTAGCACCGCCGCTTCGTGGATCATTTCACCAGCGCCAAATCCAATAATATGCACACCCAGCACCTTGTCTGTTTTCTTGTCTGCAAGGAATTTTACAAAGCCTTCAGTGGCATTCATCGCCCGTGCCCGGCCATTGGCGGTAAAGGGGAACTGACCCGCAACATAATCAACGCCATCAGCCTTTAACTGTTCTTCTGTGGCACCCACGGAAGCAACTTCGGGCATCGTATATACAACACCGGGAATGATTCCGTAGTTCACATGCCCATGTTGACCGGCGATTGTTTCAGCCACGGCAACACCCTCATCTTCCGCCTTGTGGGCAAGCATGGGTCCTTCCGTAACATCACCGATCGCATAGATGTTGGGAATATTTGTCCGCCAATGGGCATCGGTCTGGACGCGTCCCCGTTCCATGGCAATGCCAACGTCGTCGAGACCAAGCCCTTCGGTAAACGGAATGCGACCTGTCGCCACCAAAACTACATCAGCGTCCAGTGTGACGACATCACCGCCCTTTACCGGCTCAAATGTCACCTGGCCTTTTTTGCCTTTTTTCTCAACCGCAGTGACCTTCGAATTCATTTTGAACGTGAGACCCTGCTTTTTCAGCATGCGTTGGAATTGCTTGGCCACGCCACCATCCATTCCGCCCAGGATCGCGCCCAAATATTCAACAACGGTGACTTCTGACCCAAGCCGCGACCACACCGACCCAAGCTCCAGGCCAATGACACCGCCGCCAACCACGATCATTTTCTTGGGTACTTTTGGCAGTGCAATCGCATGATCGGAGGAGACAATGATCTTGTCGTCAAACGTCACGTCGACACCGGGAATGCCGGCCACTGCCGACCCGGTCGCGATCACGATATTTTTGGCATCCAGGGTTTCAACATCGCCACCTTCCGCCGCCACAGCCACCTGTGTGGATGAGGTGATGCGACCCGTGCCTTGAAACACGGTTACCTTGTTTTTCTTCATCAGGAACGCGACGCCATCGACGTTGGCTTTTACCGTCGCGTCCTTGTGGTCCATCATTTTAGAAAGATTGAGTTTCGGCTTACTGGTCTGAATTCCCAGAACTTCAAAACCATGGCTGGCTTCGTTGAACATTTCAGATGCATGAAGCAGGGCCTTGGAAGGAATGCAGCCCACATTCAAACAGGTACCACCAAGCGTTGGTGACTTTTCCACGATAGCCACTGTGAGACCCAGTTGGGCAGCCTTGATCGCACACACATAGCCCCCGGGGCCGGATCCAATAATCACAACATCAAACTGATTAGCCATTTTCATTCTCTCTTTTATCGCAATCGGCCCGCCTCAGCGGCCACCGGATACATTTATTGTGGTGCCGGTTACATAAGACGCTTTGTCCGAGGCAAGCCACAAGACCGCTTCGGCCACTTCCTCTGCCGTTCCGGGCCGTCCCATGGGCACCGTATCAGCCAGATCGGCAGCGCGTGTGGGGTTGCCGCCGGAGGCGTGAATCTCAGTTTCAATAATGCCCGGGCGGATCCCATTGACGCGGATTCCTTCACGGGCAACCTCGCGCGACAGACCCGTTGTCAATGTATCGATTGCTCCCTTGGATACCGCATAGTCCAGATAGACCGCTCCACCACCCAGGGTTGCTGCCATCGACGATATGTTGACGATGGATCCGCCATCTCCACCATTTGCAGTGGACATGCGCCGCGTTGCCTCCCTGGCACACAACAGTGCTCCGGTGACATTAAGGTCGATGATCTTTGCGATCCGATCCGCTGAAAAATCCTCCAGCCGTCCTTCCTGATCGAGAATTCCGGCATTGTTGACCAGCACCGTGACCTTGCCGAATGCCTCTTCACAAGCATCAAACACCCGTACAACATCGGCCTCAACCGCCATATCGCCCTGGCAGGCTATCGCCTTTCCACCGGCTGCAACAACGTCTGAAACAACCTGGTCGGCCGCATCACGGTTGGAAACAAAATTGACGCAGACATCCGCTCCTGTTGCCCCCGCAAGACGTGCAACAGCTGCACCAATACCGCGGCTTCCACCCGTAACCAGATAAACTGCGCTCATAACCTAAAGATCCAGAACCAGGCGTTGTGGATCTTCAAGGCTCTCTTTAACCCGAACGAGGAATGTCACCGCCTCCTTGCCGTCGACGATGCGGTGGTCATAGGACAGGGCCAGATACATCATCATGGCCGTGGTGATTTCACCATTGCGGACCACCGGTCTTTCCTCAATCTTGTGCATGCCCAAAATGCCTGACTGGGGCGCATTCAGGATCGGTGTGGACATCAGCGATCCATAAACACCGCCATTGGAGATGGTGAACGTGCCGCCCTGCATGTCATCAAGACCCAGCTTTCCGTCCCGCGCCTTGCGACCCAGATTTCCAATTTCCTGCTCGATTTCAGCGATACTCATCTGATCCGCATCGCGAACAACAGGAACGACCAGCCCCTTATCCGTACCAACGGCGACACCGATATGAGCATAGTTCTTGTAGACGAGATCAGTACCGTCAATCTCAGCGTTAACCGCTGGAATTTCCTTCAACGCATGACATACCGCTTTCGTGAAGAAACCCATGAAACCAAGTTTGACACCGTGTTTTTTCTCAAACAGATCCTTGTAGGATTTTCTCAGTTCCATCACCGGACCCATGTCCACTTCGTTGAAAGTGGTCAGCATCGCGGCGGTGTTTTGAGCATCCTTAAGGCGACGGGCAATGGTCTGCCGCAGACGCGTCATGCGCACCCGCTCTTCACGCACATCATCAGCCGGTGCCGCGGCCGGTTGCGGGGTCGCAACAGCATCAACGGTCGGTGCGCTGTCAGCTGCAGCAGTGGTGTTTTCCAACGCCGCGATCACGTCACCCTTCAGCACCTGGCCCCGTTTGCCAGAGCCAGCAACCGAGCCTGCGGCCATATTGTTTTCAGCCATCAGTTTTGAAGCGGCAGGCGAAGGTTGCACGGCAGAATCATCGGTCGCCGCGGCGGCCTGTGCCGCAGGAGGTGCAGTTGCTGTTGCAGTGCTTGAACCACCGGTTTTAATGCGGCCGATAACATCACCAGGCGCAATGACAGAACCGGCCTGCGCCAATATTTCAGCCAATGTGCCAGCGCTTGCCGCCGGAACGTCCATGGCGGCCTTATCGGTTTCCAGCTCAACCACGGGATCGTCAATCGCCAGATGATCACCCACGGCAACATACCACTGGCCGACTTCGGCCTCAGTCACCGATTCTCCGGCGCTTGGGGCAATGATATCAATCATGCCAGCGGGCGCGGCAGCGGCAGCGGCAGGGGTGGCGGCTGGGGCAGCTTCAGAAGCAACAGCAGCCGGTGCCGCCTTTGCCGGTGAAGGAGCGGCACCCGCACCAGAGGCGAGGGAGCCCAACAGCGCATCAACGCCGACGGTGTCACCTTCAGCGGCAACGATTTCCTGCAGCACCCCGTCCGACGGCGCAGGAACCTCCATGCTCACCTTGTCGGTTTCCAGTTCGACCAGTGGCTCATCGGCCTTCACCGCATCGCCGGGCTGCTTAAACCATTTGCCAATCGTTGCTTCGGTGACTGATTCACCCAAGGTGGGAACGCGAATTTCTGTTGCCATTTTACCAATCCATTCTGGTACTTATTTACTTCGGACCGGTTGCAATACCGAGCCACAATCATAGTCTGAAATGCTGACTACTATCCCAATGCTTCTTCAAGAAACGCCTGCAATTGCGCCAGATGTTTGGACATCTGACCGGTTGCCGGAGAAGCCGCAGCAGGGCGACCCGCATAGCGCGCACGCCGGTGCTTTGCTTCAATATGCGACAACACCCATTCCAAATAAGGCTCAATGAAACCCCAGGTGCCCATGTTTTTGGGTTCTTCCTGACACCAAACAATTTCTGCTTTTTTGAACCGCGACAATTCGGTGATCAAAGCCTTGGCGGGAACCGGGTAAAGTTGTTCCACACGCAACAGGTAAACATCATTGATGCCCCGCGCTTCACGTTCCTCGTACAGATCGAAATAGACCTTGCCTGTACACAACACGACCCGCTTGATCTTATTGTCTTTGACCAGCTTGATCTTCTGATCTTCAAGCAGTTCTGCATCATCCCACAGCAGACGGTGGAAACTGGCTTCTGGTCCGAATTCTTCCAGTTTCGACACTGCCCGCTTATGGCGCAGAAGGCTTTTCGGCGTCATCATGATCAGCGGCTTACGGAATTCGCGACGCAATTGCCGACGAAGAATATGAAAATAATTGGCCGGAGTAGTGCAATTCGCCACCTGCATATTGTCCTCGGCACAGGACTGCAAAAAGCGTTCCAACCGGGCCGAGGAATGTTCCGGACCCTGGCCCTCGTAGCCATGAGGCAACAGCATCACCAGGCCACACATGCGCAACCATTTGCGTTCACCGGATGATATGAACTGATCAATTACAACCTGTGCACCATTCACAAAATCCCCGAACTGGGCTTCCCAGATGGTCAGACTATTTGGTTCTGCCAGTGCGTAGCCATATTCGTATCCGAGCACCGCTTCCTCCGACAGCATCGAGTTGATGACTTCATATCCGGCTGCGTTTTCCCCGAGATTGGAAAGAGGAATATAGCGGTTCTCACTGTCCTGATCATACAGCACCGAGTGGCGCTGCGAAAACGTACCGCGTTCACAATCCTGTCCCGAAAGCCTTACCTTACTGCCTTCCAATTGCAGCGAGCCGAACGCAAGGGCTTCACCGGTAGCCCAATCGAGACCTTCTCCAGATTCAATCACCTTGGCCCGATTGTCCATGAACCGGCGGATCGTCCGGTGAGGGTTGAAGTTTTCCGGAACGGTGGTGAGAGCCCGACCAAGCGCTTTCAGTTCTTCCAGCGGAACGCCTGTCTGTCCCCGCCGGGGTCCTTCGCTGCCTTCGGCGACCTTGAGACCCGACCATGCCCCGTCCAACCAATCAGCCTTGTTCGGTTTGAAGCTTTCAGCGCTTTCAAAATCTGCATCCAGCCGGGCCCGAAAATCGGCAATTTGAGTTTCCATTCCATCGGCTGGCAGCAGACCTTCATTGACCAGCCGTTTGGCATATTGGGTCAATGCCGACGAATGCGCCTTGATCTTACGGTACATGATCGGCTGGGTGAACATCGGCTCGTCGCCTTCATTGTGGCCGTAGCGACGGTAGCAGAACATGTCGATCACCACCGGCTTACCGAATTTCTGGCGGAATTCGATCGCGACCTTAGCGGCGTAAACCACCGCCTCGGGATCGTCACCATTCACATGGAATATCGGTGCTTCGATCATCTTCGCCACATCCGATGGATAAGGTGAAGAGCGTGAAAAGCGTGGATTTGTGGTAAATCCGATCTGGTTGTTGATGATCACGTGAATCGATCCGCCAGTGATATGGCCCTTCAGGCCGGACAGGCCGAAGCATTCAGCCACCACACCCTGACCGGCAAAGGCGGCATCGCCGTGCAACAGCAGCGGCAGAACACATGAACGGTCTCTTGTGCCATCTTCACGTTTCTCACTGATTTGGTCCTGTTTGGCGCGGGCCTTGCCCAACACCACCGGATTTACGATTTCCAAGTGCGAGGGATTGGCCGTCAGGGAAAGGTGGACGCTGTTGCCATCAAATTCCCGATCCGAAGAGGCGCCAAGATGGTATTTAACGTCGCCCGAACCCTCGACCTCATCGGGCTTGAACGATCCGCCCTTGAATTCGTGAAAAACTGCTTGAAAGGGTTTGCTCATGACATTGGTCAGGACGTTCAGCCGGCCCCGATGCGCCATGCCCAGAATAATGTCTTTAACACCGAGCTGACCGCCCCGCTTGATGATCTGTTCCAGCGCTGGAATGAGCGATTCGCCACCGTCCAGTCCAAAGCGTTTCGTACCCTTGTATTTAACGTCCAAAAACCGCTCAAAACCTTCGGCTTCAACCAGTTTGTTCATGATGGCGAGCTTACCGTTTTTGGTAAATTCGATGCTCTTGTCCGGACCTTCAATCCGTTCCTGAATCCAGGACTTCTCATCCGGATTCGAAATGTGCATGAACTCCACCCCAAGGGTCGAACAATAGGTTCGTTTAAGAATTTCCAGCATCTGCGGAATGGTGGCAAAATCCATGCCGAGAACTTTGTCGAGAAAGATGGGGCGCTCGTAGTCAGCCTCGGTAAAACCATAGGTCGAGGCATGCAGTTCGTTATGGTCTTCCTTGTTACCCGCAATCCCCAAGGGGTCCAGATCGGCGTGCAGATGCCCCCGCATGCGATATGCACGCACCATCATGATGGCGCGAATTGAATCCCGCGTTGCCTGCTGAACGTCTTCCACACCCACGTGACCGTTGGCGGAAGTCGGCGTTGCTGCGGCGTTGATGCGTGCTTCAACCTTTGCGTCCGAAATTATTTCGTCATCGGCCCAATGACCATCCAAGGCAGATACCAGTTCGCCATTGGCCGCAATCGGCCAGTGGGATTTTTTCCAAGATGCCCCTTTTGCGTTTTTGACAACGTCACCTGCATCGTCGCCAAGCCCTTCAAAAAACTTTTGCCAGTCTGCGCTCAGCGATCCTGGATTTTCACGATATTGAGCATAGAGCTCTTCGATATATCCAGCATTTCCGCCATATAAAAATGAGGTATTGGCAAAAGCTTCGTTTGCATCTTGACGGGCCATTTTCTTTTCACGGGGGGTCACCCGCCTCCATTTTGTTCGCCGCTCGGGCGACCGGTTTTAAAAGCCGCAGTCGCGGCTGTGATTTACTTCAGCTCATTCGTTGAGCAAGGCCAACAGCGTCTCACCAAGTTTCGCCGGTGATGGTGATACGCGAATACCCGCAGCTTCCATGGCTGCGATTTTGTCTTCAGCACCACCCTTGCCTCCAGATATTACAGCACCGGCATGGCCCATCGTGCGTCCGGGAGGAGCAGTACGGCCAGCGATGAATCCAACTGTTGGTTTTGAACGGCCTTTTTTGGCTTCATCAGCAAGGAACTGGGCTGCATCTTCCTCGGCAGAACCGCCAATTTCACCGATCATGATAATTGACTTGGTGGCGTCATCGGCGAGGTACATTTCCAATATATCAATGAATTCTGTGCCTTTGACCGGATCACCGCCAATACCGACGGCCGTCGTCTGGCCCAGTCCCGCATTGGTTGTCTGGAATACAGCTTCATAGGTCAGCGTTCCGGATCGCGACAGAATACCCACATTGCCCTTCTTGAAAATGCTGCCTGGCATAATGCCAATCTTGCACTCATCCGGGGTAAGGATACCTGGGCAGTTCGGTCCCACCAGACGGGATCCTGATTTGTCCAGTTTTTCCTTGACCCGCACCATGTCGAGAACGGGAACACCTTCTGTTATGGCAACAATAAGCGGAATTTCAGCATCAATGGCTTCTTCAATGGCAGCTGCACATCCCGCGGGCGGCACATAAATCACCGATGCATTCGCGCCGGTTGCATCTCTGGCTTCCGCGACGGTGGTGAATATTGGCAGATCGCCTGCACCGTTCGATGCCGACCATGTTTCACCACCCTTTTTGGGATGGGTGCCAGCGACCATTTGTGTGCCGTGATAGGCCAACGCCTGTTCGGTGTGAAATGTGCCGGTTTTGCCGGTCAGTCCCTGGACAATAACTTTTGTATTTTTATCAATTAGGATGGACATCGTTTTGATGGCTCCGCTGAATTTTTCTATTTCTGTAAAATGGTGACATTGAGCATGCCACCCTTGTCGGTGGGGGGCGCTTTGGCGAACACAAAGACCTTCAATGTATCGCTGCCTCCGGCCCATGTCGTGGTGCGCAACAATCCTTCCGGAACGTCTGTCGATACCGGCTGCTTCCCGACCAGGCTCTGCATGTTGGCCATGAATGTTGAAGCATCCTGCTGATCATCCAACACAATGGAACAGGATGTGACGGTCCCCTGGGCAAGATCTGGAAAAGTATTTTTCATCTTTTCAGTCAGACCCGCCTGCGTGATGCCGACACGAAACAGTCGTTCACCCACCTGAGCATCCCAACCTTTAAGCACGGAGGGATTATCGAAACTGCGAAACTGCTTCAAATCCTCCGGCGGCATGGAGCGCCAGGCCAGTTTCAAAGCCATTTCCTGAATGGAATCCAGGTTGGGCACCTGTGCATAGCAAATGCGGTTGAAAACATAGACCGGGTCTGGATTTTCATCTGAAGCAAAAGTCTGCGTTGTGGCAATCAGCGTCGTCGCGACGATCAACGGTGCGGCACAAATATATCGGACGATGTTCATCATCCACGCACTGCCTTTACGATCTTCTGCGCGGCATCATCGAGATCGTCGGCGGCCACAACATCAACGTCACTTTCGTTGATGATTTTCTTGCCTTCTTCAACCTTTGTGCCTTCCAGCCGGACCACAAGCGGGACTTGCAATCCGACCTCTTTCACCGCTTCGACCACGCCTTCGGCAATAACGTCGCAGCGCATGATCCCGCCAAAAATATTGACCAGAATGCCTTTGACCTTGGGGTCGCCAGTGATGATTTTAAAAGCGGCCGTGACCTTTTCCGTTGTCGCACCGCCACCCACATCAAGAAAGTTTGCAGGTTCAGCACCATACAATTTGATGATGTCCATCGTGGCCATCGCGAGACCGGCGCCATTGACCATGCAGCCAATCTCACCATCCAGCGCCACATAGGACAAATCATATTTCGACGCTTCAATTTCCTTGGCGTCTTCTTCGGTCAGATCGCGCAGTTCCTGAAGATCGGCATGGCGGAATTCGGCGTTGCTATCAAAAGAAACCTTGGCATCAAGCACCCGCAATGAACCATTGCCCAAGACCACGAGAGGATTGACCTCCAAAAGGCTCATGTCGGTTTCAACAAACGCCGTATAAAGATTGGTGAAAAGAGAAGCCGCCTCTTGTTCAGCCGGACCCGTCAGCTCAAAGGCCGACACAAGCGCTTTAATCGTATCGTCGGTCACACCCTGGGAGGCCGTCACATCAATGGTGTGAATTTTTTCTGGCGTTTCTTCAGCCACCGCCTCAATATCCATGCCGCCTTCTGTGGAGGCAACAAAGGACACTTTGCCGGTTTCGCGATTAACGAGAATGGAACAATACAGTTCCCGGTCAATGTCGGCACCGTCTTCAATATAAAGGCGATTGACCTGCTTGCCCGCGGGTCCTGTCTGTTTGGTGACCAGGGTATTGCCAAGCATCTCAGCCACATTGGTCCGCACTTCATCGGCCGAAAATGATACGCGCACACCCCCTTTGGCATCCTCGGGCAATTCCTTGAATTTCCCTTTGCCGCGTCCGCCAGCATGAATTTGGCTTTTCACAACGTAAACAGGTCCAGGCAGTTCCGTCAGTGCCGACTCAACATCGTCAGCTGAAAGAATTGGCACACCTTTGGATATCGGAGCACCAAATTTGGCCAACACCTGCTTGGCCTGGTATTCATGAATATTCATGAGCTTTTCCCATTTTGTGCAGGCCCGCCAAGGGCGGCGGGACCTGATCTTTAACTCTCACATTCTGTGGTATACCACATACAAGAGTTTTTTGAAGCTATTTCAAGTTCGGAGCGATTTTTGCGCAGGCATCGCAAAGGTCAGCGACTGCTTGTGCCGATTTGTCGAAAGCCTTCTGGTCTGCCTTGCTCATTTCCACTTCGATCACGCGTTCCACACCATCAGCTCCGATAATCACCGGTACGCCGACATACATATCCTGTATGCCATATTCCCCTTTCAGGTTTGCCGCACAGGGCAAGACGCGCTTCTGGTCTCGCAGAAAGGATTCAGCCATGGAAATGGCCGATGCGGCCGGAGCGTAATAAGCCGATCCGGTTTTCAACAATGAAACGATTTCACCACCGCCCTGACGGGTTCGTGTGAAGATTTCTTCCATTCTGTCTTTTGTCAGCCATCCCATCTTCACCAGGTCGGGAAGCGGGATACCGGCAACGGTGCAATATTGCGCCAGAGGCACCATGCTGTCGCCATGTCCACCAAGAACAAAGGCCGTGACATCTTTGATCGAGACATCAAATTCATCGGCAAGAAAGTGCTTCAGACGTGAGGAATCCAGCACGCCCGCCATGCCAACAACCATGTTTTTCGGCAGGCCGGAAAATTTCTGCAAGGCCCAAACCATCGCGTCGAGCGGGTTGGTGATACAAATAACGAAAGCATCCGGGGCATATTTCTTGATACCCGAACCCACCTGCTCCATCACGTTCAGGTTGATGCCCAACAGGTCATCACGGCTCATGCCCGGTTTGCGCGCAACACCAGCGGTAATGATACAGACATCAGCGCCCCTGATTGCTTCATAGGACTGTGTGCCAGACAATTTGGCATCGAATCCGTCAACTGGAGAGGATTCTGCAATATCCAGCGCTTTGCCTTCCGGTATGCCCTCAGCAATGTCGAACAGCACGATATCGCCCAGTTCTTTCATGCCGGCCAGATGCGCCAACGTGCCGCCGATCATACCTGAACCAATCAGTGCAATCTTCTTGCGAGCCATCTATTATCTTCCTTTTACGTAAGAATTTTAGGGCGTTTTCTACACCCAAGAACAGGGGGAAACACTTACAACAGAATCAGAAAATGACAACATACAGGGCCGCAAAAACCCCTGATTCAGGCGGATTCAGGTGATTCATTGGCCGAATGTCTAAGACTCTTACGTGCAGGTAAACCCAACATATGCGCCCATCATTGCCGAAACAGATCGGCTAGCGGTCTTGCGAAAGCCAATCATCGCTCTGCATTTCACGCAGGCGCGATATCGTACGCTGAAATTCAAAAGCTTCAGTCCCGTGGTCGACAGGATAGAGTTGAGACGGACGCGCCTGTGCCCGCACGATTAAAAAGCGCCCCTGATCATACAACGTATCAACCAATGCGGTGAACCGTTTGGCGGCGTTGCGGTCAGCGTGTTGCATAACCGGAACCCCATCCAGAAAAATTGTGTGAAACCGTTCAGCAAGAGCCAGATAATCACCGGCGCCCAGTGGCACTTCACACAGGTCTTCAAATGTTTCCCGTACAAGGCCGCCGCAGGCGAGATCAAAAACCGTTTCACGGCCCGACACGGCAATTACAGCCGGTTCCACCAACAAACCATCGGTCATATCTGACCACAGGGAATTAAATCGCTGATCGGCGTCATCCCCGGTCATATAGACATCGCCATTGATCAGTTTTTCCATCCGGTAGTCGGTATCGGACGCCAGTTCGACAACCACCATGCGGGTTTTGACCAGCGCAATGAAGGGAAGAAAAAACGACCGGTTAAGCCCATGCAGGTATAAATTGTCGGGAACAACATTCGACGTCGCCACCACCGTCACACCGTGGTTGAACAATCCTGTAAACAGACGGGCCAGCAGCATGGCGTCGGCGACGTCAGTGACGGCAAATTCGTCGAAGCACAACAATTGTGCTTCACCGGCAAGCTCTTCAGCCAAAGGCGGAATTGGGTCAGCTGACCGTTCTTTTGCCGTCTTCATGTGTTGGCGCCATGCATGAATGCGTGCGTGTACGTCCTGCATGAAAGCGTGAAAATGCACCCGCTTCTTTGAACCTGTTCCGGGGCCAGAAGGAGCCAGTTCAAAAAAAAGATCCATCAACATGGTCTTTCCGCGGCCTACACCCCCCCATAAATACAGGCCGCGCAAACTGTCATCGGAAACACGTGCCTGCTTGCCAAACAGCCATCCAAGCGCACTTTTTTTGTTGCTTAACTTTGGCGCATGCAGCGCATCCAAAATGCCATCCAATGCATCTATCGCCGGCTGCTGGGCTGGATCAGCACGCAGATGCCCTGCATCAACCGCAGCCGCAATGGCCGATTCCAAACGGTTGGATACCGGCGTCGAGTCTTGATCAGAAGAGGAAGATTGTCTCGTCATGCCCTGCTGAACCGATCACCTGTACCAATCGGACTTCCATTGTGGTCTCAGCAAGCACAAACAAGCTAGCGGGTAAAGGAGATGGCCCCACCGCTGACGGTTGAACCATCAAACCGCTGGTTGTTTGAACGATATAATGTTGCCGCTGTGCTGCCCGATGCGTTCACAAGAACAATCTGCGATCCTTTAACATCCCAAGCCTGCACCTCTGCAATGGATGCGGCAGAACAGCCCCGCGATGCGGCACGGTATCCGCCGGACCACTTGGTCAAAGCGAGGAATATCTGGCAATTGGTGCCCGCAGTACTGACCGTCCAGGCACCCACCATGGCCTGTCGTGTGACCGGCTTGGCATCCGCAGGCGGTTCATTGCTGACCACCTGGGTTGGTTGATCGAGTCCAGGAGCGGATGGAACGGGGTTACCGGCCTGCTGACCGTCTGGCGATGCAGGATCAAGGTCGCCCTGATACACCGGTGTGAGCGGAGCAGGTTGAATCGAAACCGGCGATTGGCGCGAAGGCAGTATTCCACCCTGATTATAGCCGGATGTGCGTTGACAGCCCACCAGAACAGCCACCAGCGCGAGACCTAAAACGCCGCGTTTCACCAAAATCGGCATTCCCGCAGTCTGCCCACCAATATGTAAAGCATCTGAGCCGTGTGATTGTTTGCCAAGTTTCATATCTGCCACCGTCATAATGTACCTCACCCGTCATCTAGGACTTATTTTTGGGTTTAATGAGGCATTCCTGATAATACGTTCAATTCGTTCAATCGGTTTTAAACGCAAGCGGCTAAATTTATAGTTAATGGCCAATTAATCAGCGTCGCATCATTCGCCAGCACGAATTTTGGCTGGCGTAGGGCAATTGGTTGAAAAGAGCAATCCCCAGCCACCATTGTCGGGCGATCCAGACAATCAGGCCCCTTGCAACCAATATCGACCAGCGATGCGCCTGCGTTAGCTGCCGTGCCTTAGCTGCCGTGGTTGACGCCCTGATAGGCCTGATCTCCCCAAAGGGCTTCCACCCGCTGATTGCGGCCACAACGGTAGCGGTAATATTTGTAGCGAATCGGGTTCTTGCGGTAATAATCTTGATGGTAATCTTCTGAATCGGTCCAGAATGAAGCCATTGCAATTTCCGTTGCAATTTCCTGGCCCAGCGCTTTGCCGGCGGCCTTTTTCGAAACCTGTGCGACGCTCAGTTGATCCCCATCCAAAGCATACACCGCTGTCGAATACGCATATCCACGGTCACAGAACTGGCCGCCGCCATCGGTCGGGTCAACTGTGCGCCAAAATGTATCCAGAAGCTGATCATAACTGACCTTGGTGTCATCATAGGTAATTTTCACCGCCTCACGATGACCTTCATGATTTCGATAGGTCGGGTTTTTCAGCGATCCGCCGGTATATCCAGACACCACATCCTTCACACCTGGAACATGCTCAAAATCCTTTTCGATGCACCAAAAACAGCCACCGGCAAATATGGCGGTCTTTTCAGCAGCGTAGACGGCCGGGGTCAGCAGACCGGAAAAGATTGCGACAAGAAGAATCCGTTTCATAAAGTTTTCCTACTCAATTCAATTTTCCTGTATGTGACGCTGAATGGTCGTTCACTCAAGACACCAGTCAAGCAATTTGCCTCACCATCCTGTGATCAATCTGTATAGTAAAGCGCAACTGAGGGCGACATATTGAAACAGGGGACCTGATTGAAAACACTGTTTCCCCTTCGCCACCTTTCAACACATCGAATGGATTTCTGCCATGTCTGACGAAAATATCGCGCTGGTGACGGGTGCAACCGGTTATATCGCAAAACACGTGGTCCTTGAATTGTTGAAATCCGGCTATCGGGTTCGTGGGTCTCTTCGCTCCATGCATCGCGCTGATGAGGTTCGCAACGCTGTTCGACCACATCTTGATCCTGCATTTGATCTTGATGCAGCCCTTTCCTTCGTTGAGCTGGATCTCAACAGGGATGCGGGGTGGACGACAGCCCTTGAAGGCATTGATGTTCTTCTGCACACCGCATCTCCTTTTCCCATACAACTGCCGGATGATGAAAACGAACTGATCCGGCCAGCTGTCGATGGAACACTGCGGGCCCTGAACGCGGCTCAGACCACCGGGGTTAAAAGAGTGATTTTGACCTCCTCCACAGCTGCCGTCACCTATCGTGATGCGCCGGCTGACGGAGTTGAATTCAATGAAGTCGACTGGACAGATGTCGATCACCTAACGTGTCTGTCCTACGCAAAGTCAAAAACCCTGGCAGAAAGAGCAGCCTGGTCGTTTGTCGATACAGAAACTGCAGGTTTTGAGCTTACCACCATCAATCCGGGCTTTGTGTTGGGACCACCATTGGACAAAACCATTGGCACATCCATGCAAGTGATAACGCGTCTGCTGTCTGCCCGAGATCCGGCGCTGCCCAATCTGGGTTTTGCAACCGTCGACGTTCGTGACGTCGCCAAAATGCATGTGCGAGCGATTGACCGCAGCGCAACGCACGGTCTGCGCATATTGGCCGTCAGCGGATTCATCTGGTTTCAGGATCTGGCACGCGCGATCAAAACCGCATTCCCAAAACGGAAAATTGTCACCCGTGTGGCGCCAGACTGGCTGATTAAAGTCATCGGCCTGTTTGACAAACAAATCCGCTCCATCACCCCCAACCTCAGCAAGACCACCAGCGTATCGAACGATCGCGCCTCTCAGCTGTTGGAAATTTCGTTCATCCAACCCGAACAAAGCGCGGTTGATACAGCCCGGTATTTGATTGACCACAAACTGAGCTAGACAATTTGTGCCACACGTTTGCGCTGTGACAATTGGGAGCACCTCTCACTCCATCTTAGCCCATTGGCCCCCTTTAAATCGCAATCGGCATTGACTAGAATGACAGGCGATCAGAACGGAGTTCTCTGTCGAAACATTATGTCCGATTCCCCAACCGCAACGGGTGCTGCTAAAACGCGCCCGCTTTCACCCCACCTGTCCATCTACAAACCCATACCCACCATGGTGATGTCGATCCTGCATCGAATCACTGGTGCTGCCTTATATTTTGGAACGATACTCGTCGCATGGTGGCTGATTGCGGCGGCTTCGGGTCCACAGGCCTATGCAACGGTTGAATGGTTTTTCAGCTCCATTCTTGGTCGCCTGATTCTGTTTTGTTACACCTGGGCACTGATGCACCACATGCTGGGTGGCCTCAAACATCTGGTCCAGGACACCGGCAGTGGCCTTGAAAAGCAATTCACGACCCGCATGGCAAAGCTGCATCCTGTCGCTTCAACCCTGTTGACGATCCTGATCTGGATTGTCGGCTATGCAGTTAGATAGGAGGGCCTGATCGTGGCAAATCAAAACGACATGCGCACACCACTTTCCCGTGTTCGCGGGCTGGGCTCTGCACGCGAAGGCACCGAGCACTTTTGGCGGCAGCGGCTCACCGCGATTGCCAATATTCCGCTGCTAGGCTTCTTTATTTTTGTGGTTGTGAAGCTCAATGGGGCTGGCCACGCGGAACTGGTGGCCTATCTGTCCCAACCCTGGGTCGCCATTATAATGCTGATCGTGCTCGGTTCGGGCATCTATCACATGAAGCTCGGCATGCAGGTGATAATAGAAGATTATGTTCATGGCGGCAGCGGCAAACTTTTGCTGATCGCCAACACATTTTTTGCAATCGCGTTGGCCACCGCCTGTGGTTTTGCAATCCTCAAACTCGGCTTTGGAGGCTGAATATTCGATGGCTAAATCGCCAAAATCTGCAAATTCGACGGCCAACAGTGCCTATACCTTTATCGACCATACCATTGATGTTTGTGTCGTCGGTGCAGGCGGAGCCGGATTGCGCGCAACATTGGGTTCGGCGCAAGCCGGATTGAAAACGGCCTGCATCACCAAAGTATTTCCAACCCGTTCTCACACTGTCGCCGCTCAAGGTGGTGTTGCCGCTTCCCTTGGCAACATGGGTAAAGACAGCTGGCAATGGCACATGTATGACACGGTGAAGGGATCCGACTGGCTCGGCGACCAGGACGCGATTGAATATCTGTGTCGCGAAGCCCCGAAAGCGGTATATGAGCTCGATCACTTCGGCGTGCCATTTTCCCGCACCGAAGAAGGCAAAATCTATCAACGCCCGTTCGGTGGCATGACCACTGAATTTGGTGAAGGCCCCCCGGCGCAGCGCACCTGTGCCGCAGCTGACCGCACCGGCCACGCCATGTTGCACACCCTTTATGGCCAGAGCCTCAGATATGATGCGGAATTCTATATCGAATTTTTTGCCATTGATCTGATCATGGAAGACGGTGCCTGCCGCGGTGTCATAGCAATGGACCTTGCCACCGGAGAAATGCATCGCTTCCGCGCCCATAAGACAATTCTCGCGACCGGCGGATACGGACGGGCCTATTTCTCGTGTACTTCGGCCCATACCTGTACCGGTGACGGCAACGCCATGGTGTTGCGTGCCGGCCTGCCGCTGCAGGATATGGAATTTATCCAGTTCCATCCCACCGGTATTTATGGCGCCGGCTGCCTGATCACAGAAGGGTCGCGCGGTGAAGGTGGCTATCTGGTCAATTCTGAAGGCGAGCGGTTTATGGAACGCTATGCTCCGTCGGTGAAGGACCTTGCGCCCCGCGATATGGTATCACGGTCCATGACGATGGAGATTCGTGAAGGCCGCGGTGTAGGGCCAAAGAACGACCATATCTTCCTGCACCTTGATCATCTCGATCCTGAATTACTGGCTGAACGCCTGCCGGGCATCTCTGAATCCGCGCGCATATTTGCCGGTGTCGATGTGACCCGTGATCCAATCCCGGTGATCCCAACCGTGCATTACAATATGGGCGGTATTCCCACCAATTATCACGGCGAAGTGCTCAACAAGGTCGATGGCGATCCCGACAAAATTGTGCCCGGACTGATGGCGGTCGGTGAGGCAGCATGCGTCTCGGTACACGGCGCCAATCGCCTGGGTTCAAATTCGCTGATCGACCTGGTTGTTTTTGGCAGGGCAGCAGGCCTGCGCTGTCAGGAAACCGTGCGCGCGGGCGAAAACCATGCGCCACTCCCGGCAGGGGCTGGAGACATGGCGCTGTCGCGCCTCGATCATTTCCGTCATGCCAAGGGTGACACCCCCACCGCCCAGCTGCGGGATGCCATGCAGGAAACCATGCAGACCAATTGTGCAGTGTTCCGCACCACGGAAATTCTGGAAGAAGGTCAGAAAAAGATTTCTGATGTCTGGTCATCATCCGATGATATTTCCGTCGAAGACCGTGGTTTGATCTGGAACACTGATCTCGTTGAGACCCTGGAGTTCGATAATCTGATTGCCCAGGCCGTGGTTACGGTTGAATCTGCAGCAAATCGCAAGGAATCAAGGGGCGCCCATGCCCATGAGGATCATCCCGACCGTGACGACAAAAACTGGATGCATCACACCCTTGCCTATGCCGACACTGATACACGCAAAGTCAAGCTCGATGACCGTCCGGTCCATACCTACACGATGAGCAACGAAGTCAGCTATATCAAACCGAAGGCTCGGGTTTACTAGTCGGAGCCCGGGCTATCTGACCCGCGAAATCAGCATGCAGCTGCCGACAGCCGTCACCGGTTTGCCAAAAGATCTTCCAGGACGGTCTGCACGGCGATGGGTCGTTTGCTATCGGGATCAGGATAGTATGTCGGCTTGCTGACGCTGTATTCCTTGACCGTGCCGTCGTTCGACCAGACGCCGTCGAAAAACAGGGCACATTCGCAGGTACGTCGACCGATGATCTGGGCAGGTTTACGCCAATTCATGATGGAAATTCGAGCCGCTTCGATCTCACCGTCCTTCCATTCCTGCACCCAGTCGGCTTTGCTGAGGCCACCTGTGTTGTATTGAAAAGAAAGCGCTGCACCAAATTGGCATTCGCTCAAAGGGTAACCATCAAAGCAGGCATTCACGGCGGGAATATAGTTTTCATGCAAGACCCGCAGAAACACTTCCAGACACCATCGCAGGGTTTGTGGGTTGTCTTGATAGCGCGGCAAAATCCGATGCCCGGAATATTCGGTAATTCCGACACCCCAGGTCCACACATCAACACTATCACGGTAAGCTTCGCGAACTATTGCCTCATGGGACAGAATTTCCAGGGCAATTCGTGTTGTCAGCAAATTCAAATTTTTTCCCTGTTTCAAACGTTGGAACACTCAAACTCGACGTTACGGTCGACGCTCATTTGTCAATTTCAATCGGCCACTACCCCATGACAGTCAGCTATATCAAATTCGAGAATCAGGTCCACCAGTCTTCGACGCTGCCAACTGAAAATTGCAATCTGGAAACTACAGCAGCATTTCAATTGGAACGCTTTCAGCAGTGTGGCAACAGGTCTTCCAGAACAGCGCTGACAGCAACAGTTCGAAGGCTTTTCGGATCTGGCTTATTGGAAGGTTTGCTGACAAGGCATTCTCTGATCGTGCCGTCATTTGACCATACACCATCAAAGAACAATGCACATTCGCGGCTACGGCGGTGGACAATCTGGGGTGGCTTGCACCATTTCATGAACGAGGCTCGCGCAGCCTCATCATCGCCCTGTTTCCATTCCCGAACCCAGCTGGCTTCACTCAAACCACCCGTATTGTACTGAAACGAAAGAGCGGCCCCGAACTGGCTTTCACTCAACGGGTGCCCCCTGAAACAGTCTTCCACCGCCGGCATATAGTTCTCCCGCAAAACCCGCAGATAAACCTCCAGGCACCATCGCAGGGTTTGCGGGCGGTCCTGATACCTTTGCACATGTGTATGGCCTGACGAATCGGTCACCCCCACTCCCCAGGCCCATACATCACCACCATCGCGGTAGGCTTCACGCACAATCGCCTCATGAGCCAAAATTTCCATGGCAATGCGCGCGGTTAACTTGTTCAACTCACTTCCCCAACTTCAAACGTCGTATCGCGAAAGCACGATGCGACAATAAATGCACCCCTACAACCTTCAGCCAACTTGCCAAGCATGCAGACACTTGGCATGAGTTTACTTGTCATTCTTTCATGTAAGATACAGGCGATTGTCGCAATGGTTGAACTTGCCCTCCCAAAAAATTCTCGAATTGAAGACGGGAAGGTTTGGACCAAAATTACTTCCGACCAGGCTGCGCCGTCGCGGGACTTTAAAATTTACCGCTGGTCTCCGGATGATGAGGGAAATCCGCGTGTCGATACCTATACGGTAAACACGGATGATTGTGGGCCGATGGTGCTTGATGCCCTGATCTGGATCAAAGCAAATGTTGATCCGACGCTGACCTTTCGCCGGTCCTGCCGGGAAGGGATTTGCGGCTCCTGCGCGATGAACATTGACGGGACCAATACGCTTGCCTGCACGAAGGGCATGGATGAAGTTGACGGCATGATCAAGATCTATCCCTTACCGCATATGCCGGTGGTTAAGGACCTTGTTCCGGATCTCACCAATTTTTATGCACAGCACCGGTCGATCGAACCGTATTTGAAAACGGTGACCCCAAAGCCCGAGAAGGAATGGCAGCAAAGCCCGGAAGACCGGGAAAAACTGGATGGACTATATGAGTGTATCCTGTGTGCGTGCTGCTCCACATCCTGTCCGTCATACTGGTGGAACGGGGACCGCTATCTTGGTCCGGCAACGCTGTTGCAGGCCTATCGCTGGCTGATCGATTCCCGGGATGAAGCAACCGGTGAACGGCTCGACAGCCTGGAAGACCCCTTCCGCCTCTACCGTTGCCATACGATCATGAACTGCGCACAGGCCTGCCCAAAAGGCCTCAATCCGGCCAAGGCAATTGCGGAAATTAAAAAGATGATGGTTGAACGTCGCGTCTGAGCAACGCGCCGATTCAATCTGGCATCAAGCCTTCATACTGCGGTTTCTGGCAGATCTTCATTCACAGCAATCTTTGACACATCGCTTGTCGTCTGCTGGAGGGCAATCTAATCTTTGCTGGTTAGATTCAATTAGCATGGGACGATAATATGGGCCTCGAGAGTTTATTGGTTTTCCTTTTGGTCGGCGGAGTTGCCGGCTGGCTGGCTGGACAGATTATGAAAGGCTTTGGTTTTGGTCTGATCGGCCATATCGTTGTCGGCATCATCGGAGCCTTCGTCGCCGGTTTTGTTCTGCCCATAATCGGCGTTTCCATCGGTGGTGGCATTATCGGGTCGATCATTCATGCCACGATTGGTGCGGTCATTTTGTTGTTTGTGATTGGCCTGGTTCGCAAGGGCCGCTAGCCTTTTACCCCGTCATGTTTAAACTGGGGCCTTGGCTTTTTCCAAAAGGGGGCTCGACTTGGCCTTTATCGATCAGATTAAATCTCTTCTCGGTCTGAAAGAGGCCGGCAAAGATGACAATGCGGTGTCCTTTGACAAGAAGCTCGCCGCCGCCGCTCTGATGGTTCATGTCATTGCTGCCGATGGCATCATCACCCGGGACGAAGAAGACCGTCTCAGCGCTGTTTTAAAAGAGCATTACACGGTTTCCGATGCTGAAGCGGAAACGTTATTCAACGCCGCAAAACTGGCACAAAACGACGCCGTCGATATCTATCGATTCACCAGCATCTTAAAGAGCGAAATGGACGAAAGCGAACGCCTGGCGCTGGTCGAAGACCTGTGGGAAATGGTTTACGCAGACGGCGAAGTGCACGAGTTTGAAGACAATGTCGTTTGGCGGGTGGCAGAATTAATTGGAATTCAGGCGCGCGAACGCATGGTTCTTAAACAAAGGGTTCTTGCCAGACGCAGTTGACCGTCTCAAACTCATTTCATGTTCAAATCAAGCCGCAAACCCAAAGTCCTGATCATATTACATCAGGAAACATCGACACCCGGACGCATCGGAATGCGATTGCGTGAACGTGGTTTCGAACTCGATATCCGCCGCCCACCCCTGGGCGATGCCTTGCCGGAAAGCCTCGATGACCATGCCGGTGCCATCATGTTCGGCGGCCCGATGAGCGCCAATGACGGTGATGAATTTGTCAAACGGGAAACCGACTGGCTCGCCGTGCCGCTTAAGGAAAACAGACCGTTTCTGGGAATCTGTCTCGGTGCACAAAAACTGGTGCGCCACCTGGGAGGAAATGTTGAGTCTCATCCAGAGGGCCAGGTGGAGATCGGCTATTACCCGCTCTACGCCACACCGGAAGGCCAGGCCCTGCTCGACTGGCCTCAAATGGTTTATCAGTGGCACCGGGAAGGATTTGATCTGCCTGATGGCTCGGTTCCTCTGGCGCGGGGAGACACCTATCCCAATCAGGCGTTCCGCTATGGCGACCGAACCTACGCCCTGCAGTTTCACACCGAACTGACTTTGGCGATGATGTGTAAATGGTCCGTCAAAGGGGCGGCGAGACTAACCGCCCCTGGCGCGCAGCAACGAAGAGAGCAGCTCGAAGGGCGCTTGTTGTACGACCAACAGGTGCACATCTGGCTTGACCAGTTTCTTGACATGTGGATTGGACGACAGGGCAATCTCGCAGAAGACAGGGCCGCACCC
>CAJQPW010000379.1 GCA_905480295.1 uncultured Rhizobiaceae group bacterium
ATCCGGCTTGACCACAGCCCCGCATAGCTTCGATGCTGTGGAAGGCACTGCGCTAAGCGGGTCTGGGGACAAACCTGCAATCGTGCAAAGTGGTGTATTTTTACTCCGGCCAATGGTGGAATTTTAGTCCGGCGTTGACAAAAGCCCCGATCCGCCGCAGCCGTGTATGCTGACGCATTGCATGGCGGTGATCTCTGGCGCATGGGCGGCCAACGTAATCTGGTCGCTGCGTGCTGGCCCACGCCGTTTCAACGAATTACGTACCGACATCCCGCCAATTTCGGCCAAGGTCCTGTCTTCGCGGTTGACTGAGCTAGAACAGCGCGGCGTGTTGTCCCGAAACGTTCGGCCAACATCGCCACCATCCGTTGAATATGCCTTGACCGATCTTGGCGGTGAGCTTGTGCCTGCGCTTGAGGCAATCGTGGAAGTAGGCCACAGATTGAAGAAGCGCGACGACGGATGAAGTCTTGTCATGTGAGAGGAATTCTAGACTAGGAGGCTTGGATCAACTCGACCTTGTAGCCGTCTAGTTGCTCGATCGAGGCGATGATTTCACGCTACCATCTTCATCGGACCGAGAGTCCGCAAATATCTACACTCTACTTGAAAACTGCCGTTCGTTTCTGCTGCAGCATCGGTCAAAATGGGCTCGATGCAGCCGTCGGCCTGTTCACGGCTTGGCTACATTCAACGTCTGCTTCGACGGTTTTCGCAAAGCGGACCTCCAAAACAACAGGGCACAATCACAGGCTAACGACCGAGTTGCGGACTTTTCGGCTTTGCTACTTAATTGTGGATGTTCTCCTTGCGACAGCTTTCGATTGGGTGTGCTGGGGAGGTGAACCTTCAATGTACTGAACTAGCTTTTAGATGGGAACAGCTCTTCAAACATACTCAGCGGGTCTAAATCCCAACAGCTCGTTTCAATATTTCAACTGGTTGAGCTTCAAAATCATCACCGGCCCAAGCGATAAATTGATCTGGACGCACAAGGATTGCGTCTGCACGATACGTTCGTCGAAGGGCGTCTTGAGGCAGGCGCAAGTGTTGAAACGGGATGCCCAAGGAGTCAGAAGCGTCGGTGAATCTTTCGGAGAATTCATTATTCCCGGATAAGTTCATTAAGGTGAAACCATCGCCTAACTCGTTCCATAAGTCGCGTCGGTCTGGCAGAGGTTGCGGCGCAAGATGGTGGCCTGCGCGGGCGTTATGACAGTGAATTCCTTTGGCACCGGATAGTTCTCCCATCTCACCAAAAACCAACGGTGACCCGGCATAGTTTGGCAGGAATTCAGTGACATCGGTATCATCCGCGTTGGCGCGCTTGCGCCATGCTGCCTCAAAAGCTTTTCTGTTCTTTGCAGGCGAATAGGTTGATGTGAATTGTCGGAAATCTTCGATCATCCGGCCTATGAAATCCTGGCTAACCGACTGAAAGACAGGATGCCGTTCAACACCGTAGCTATCCAGCAAGGCGCTGCCGGCCCAACCCTGCAGCTCGGCCGCCAGTTTCCAACTGAGGTTCCTCGCGTCCTCCAACCCGGTATTTACTCCGTAACCTCCATAGGGCGGGTGACTGTGACAGGCGTCGCCGGCAATGAACACCCGACCGGCTCGATATGTCTTGGCCAAAGAAATCCTCAAATCCCAGAACCCGATATGTTCAAAATCCAGCGCAAATTCCGTTCCTGCCATTTCGTACAGGAATCGGTGAAAGTCAAAATTGTCGACAGTTGTGCCTCTTGGTACCGGGGCGTGGAAGAACCACCCTCCGTCCAGGTCGACCCGGCCCAGGAATTGCCAATATCCACCCATTTCGGGGTTCATGACGTTGAAAATCGATTTACCCGGATAGCGTTCAAGAAGGTTGTGCAGTTCCATGGAGCGGAACACCAACAGAGCCATGAGTGGACCCGCATGATCAACATCACTTTGGATACCAACCATCTCCCTCACAGGTGATCGGGCGCCGTCACAACCAACACCAAAGTGGCCACGCACAACGTGGCTGGCACCGTCGCTGGAGGCGTATGTGACATCGACGCCGGAATCATCCTGGCAAATCTGGTCAACGCGTGCGTTTTCGACAAAAGTTATTTCTGGGAAATCCTCAACTCTCGTTCGCATAACACGTTCGAGATGATATTGCGGTAGGCGTTCGTTATCGGCAAAGTAATAGTCTTTAACCCGGGATCGTTGAAACCAGTCATAGTGATACTCGCTCAAAAGATGGCCATACATCACAATTCCGGAGTTGCCGAATTCAGGTGGGATCGGGCTGGCGGCTCTGACTTGTTCCGAGATTCCCCAGGCGCGAAAATGCTCACCGGTACGCTGAGTGAGATTTTGTCCTTTGGGAATACGGTGCAGTTCGCTGGCGCGCTCCAGAACGGTCGAAGTCACGCCCCGTTTGGCCAGATCAATCGCCAGTCCCAGGCCAACAGGGCCGCCGCCAGAAATTACTACGTCAGAGTGAACCGTTTTATTCATCGTCGAGCCCAGTTGAATTGTTCATGACGTTATTGCTTGGAATTAGTTTTGTTAGCAAACTAAATTCAAGCTAGGCTAAAGGCAATCCTGCCAGAGGAACCATTATGAGCGATCAGAATTGTGAAGTGTTGATTATTGGAGCCGGTCCAGTGGGCTTGATAGGCGCCATTGACCTCGCCCAGCGAGGCATTGACGTTCTGGTGATCGATCAACGGATCAACTACGATCCGCTAACCGTGCGTTGCAACCATATATCATCGCGATCCATGGAGATTTTCCGCCGCCTTGGTTTTGTGGAAACTGTCCGCGAAGGCGGCTTTAACGAGACGTTTCCTCACGATGTGTCCATTCGGTTGACCACCACAGGGACCGAGATTGGTCGTATTAAGATTCCAAGCCGGCAGGGCAGACAACTGGGAGAAAGAGGGCCGGATGGATGGTGGCCTACACTGGAACCGCCACACCGAATGAACCAGATATTTCTGGAGCCTATATTGCAGAAGATCGCCCAGGAAACTCAGGGCCTTGAAATCAAGTTCGATCAGAAGGCGTTAGAGGTAGGTGACGAGGGTGATCACGTTAAAACGACAGTGCGATCATCTGATGGTGAGGAGCGTCAGATCAAAAGTCAGTATTTGATTGGCTGCGATGGTGGTGGATCCTTCGTTCGAAAATCTATCGGCGGTCAGCTTGAGGGCGATGCGGTAATCCAGCGCGTACAATCATCATTTATTCACGCGCCGGGTTTGACCGACATGATGCAAGCCGAACCATGCTGGGCCGTTCTCAATCTTAACCCACGTCGATCGGGCACCATATATACGATAGATAATGCTGACCGTTTCCTTGTTCACAATTACCTCCGACCAGGAGAGGAATTTGACACACTTGACCGTGATGAAAATCTACGGATCATCCTCGGGGTGAATGACAGTTTTGACTATACCCTGCTTGGCAACGAGGATTGGATTGGTCGTCGATTGGTCACTGACAAAATGTCCAAGGGACGCGTTTTCCTCGCCGGGGATTCAGCCCACATCTGGGTCCCTATGGCAGGCTATGGAATGAATGCCGGCATTGCTGATGTCACCGGGCTTACTTGGCTCTTGGATGCCAGACTCAAGGGGTGGGGAAGTGAGAGCATGCTACAGGCATACGCCGCCGAGCGACTTCCGATTACTCAGCAGGTGTCTCAGTTAGCGATGGCAACCGCTGAAACGATGATCCAAAATCGGGCCGCAATACCCAATGAAATAGAGGATGACACGTCAGAAGGAGAACGGGCACGCGCGTGGTTCGGCTCCAACACGCGGGACTTGAACACGCCGCAATACTGTTGCGCAGGCCTCAACTACGGATACTTCTACGATGCCTCGCCGATTATTTGTTATGACAACGGCGAACCACCGCCCTATTCAATGAACGAATATAGCCCCTCAACGGTGCCAGGTTGCCGGATCGCACATGTGGTGATGCAGGATGGCACGAGCCTCTACGATCACTTTGGACAGAGTTACACACTGGTACGCACGTCCCCCTCTGCCGGTGAAGGGTTAATCTCCGAGGCCTCAGATAGAGAATTGCCACTTACTGTTGTTGATCTTCACCGGTCCGATTTGCATGACCATGCACTGTACATTGTACGCCCGGATCAGCACGTGGCATGGCGCGGCATGACGAATCCACTGGATGCCGGTGCAATATTCGATGTCCTATGTGGAAAGCAATGACTTCAACTCACGCTATGCGTACTTCCAGCAGGGCCTGCCGACAGTCTTCCCGCACAACCTGCAGGGCTTGGCGAATTGCCCCACGCAGGTCCGCAGGATCTTCTACTAGCCCCAATTATTCATCATGTCGGTTGAATTGGTTGGCGGGCATGGATCAAGCTGTTGGAATAGCGTATGATTTTGGTGTTTGAACAACATCATTCGCCATCAACGGAAGGTCCGGCCCGCCATGCAAGAAGATACTC
>CAJQPW010000380.1 GCA_905480295.1 uncultured Rhizobiaceae group bacterium
ACACCGTCGTTGAGACGCGCGGTGACTGTGGATATTCGCGGGCTGGTCACAAAGGTGGAACAACGGCCCCGTGGGCGGGTGCGTTACACCCTGCGGGTCATTGAAATTTCGGGCAGCCGAACCCGACGGTCTGGGATGGAAGGTTTGGAACTGGTGCGGGTCTCGGCCCGGTCCGGTGCGGTGCCCATCACTGTGGGGCAGGGGATCGAAGGCCGGGCCCGCCTGTCGCCGACACCGGGGCCGGCCTTTCCCGGCGCCTATGACTTTTCGTTTTTCACCTGGTTCGACGGTATTGGTGCATCAGGGTTCTTTCTTGGCTCTCCCCGGCGCGGGGAATCGTCCCCCGCCACAGCGGCGATTGATATCGGTATTTCGATCAACCAATTGCGCCAGCACATCGCCTTCCTGATCCACGATGCGTTGCCGGATCAGAGCGGCGCGCTGGCGACGGCTTTGATTGTCGGCGATCGCAGCGGCATTGACGAAACAACGGTGGAGGCGCTGCGGCAGGCCGGGCTGGCGCATATTCTGGCAATATCGGGCCTGCACATGGCCTTGGTGGTTCTGACAGTCATGTTCATAACCCGCGGCGTCATCGCCGCGATGCCAGCGGTAGCATTGAATGTTCCGGGCAAAAAATGGGCTGGGGTTGCGGGCTTGTTCAGTGCGTCGGGCTATCTGCTGGTATCGGGTGCAAGCATTTCAACCCAGCGCGCCTACATTATGGTTGTGGTGATGCTGGTGGCGGTTCTTCTTGACCGGCGGGCGCTGACCATGCGCAATGTCGCGATGGCAGCAGTCATCATTCTGCTTCTCTCTCCCCATGCGGTGCTGATGCCGGGTTTCCAGATGTCGTTTGCCGCTGTGGCGGCCCTGGTGGCCTGCTACGACGTCGTCAGCCGGCGAAAGGATGCCCGACCCCGAAAACGGCATTATGGCGGTGTGCGGGGCGGAATTATCCGCTTTGTGCGCCGAGACCTGCTGGGACTGGCGCTGACGTCTCTTGTTGCCGGTCTGGCAACAGCCCTGTTTGCCGCCTATCACTTTTACCGCATTGCTCCCTTTGGACTGTTGGCCAATGTTCTGGCCATGCCGCTGGTCACCTTTGCGGTGATGCCGCTTGCGCTGCTGTCTACCTTGCTGATGCCGTTCGGACTGGAGGGTGGTGTTCTCACCATGATGGCCATACCGCTGCAAAGTGTCGTTTCAATCGCGGAAATCGTGACCGGGATGCAACCGTCGGGGGGAACCGGTGCGTTGTCTGGCCCTGTATTGCTGTTTGGCACCATGGCGCTGGTGTTCCTGACGGTGATGCGCACAGGATTGAAGCTTTTGGCAGTGCCGTTCATTATCATGGCCGCGATCAGCGCCAAGTTGCTTGATCGACCCGATATGATCATTGCTGAAGGCGCACGGCAGGTCGGCCTGTTTACTCAATCAAATCAGATGATTTTGCTGCGACCAAATGCTGATCGCTTCACCACTGGCATATGGAAAATGGCCTATGCAGCGAAACCGGCCAAAAATACCGTTCCTGATACCAGCCAGTCAGAACAAAATGGGAGGGGTCAGGGCTTTACCTGCGATTTACACGGATGTTCTGCGGTGTTGAAGGGGATGACCATCGTGGTGGTGAAAAGCACGGCGCATCTGTTCGAAGACTGCCGGATGGCCGATATTCTCATCATTCCCTATGCCGTGAACCAACCGTGTGCCGCGCTGCGGTCAGGCAGGAAGCTTCCGATAATCATTGATTCACGGACACTCACCAGCACGGGGTCGCAGGCAATCTGGATCGATGAGAAGCATGAATCGGGCGGAGATCCAGCAAAATCAATCCGCGCAATTCCATCTTATGGCCGACATCGCCGACCATGGACCCGGCATCGTTCGTGGAAATAAAATCTAATTATATCTGCGAATTAGACCAACAAGTTTACCTTGTACATCAACTCGGTCAGGGCCGAATTCCCGGGTTTCATAGGCTGGATTTGCCGCTTCGAGGGCGATCATGCTGCCGTTGCGACGGAATGTTTTCAATGTCGCCTCTTCGTCGTCAACCAGGGCAACCACAATCTCGCCAGGCGTGGCGGTACTGGCCTTCTGGATCACGACGGTATCACCATCGAGGATGCCGGCTTCAATCATCGAATCCCCTTTGACCTCAAGCGCATAATGCTCGCCACCCCCCAGCATTTCCGGGGATACGGAAATGGAGTGGGTGTTGTGCTGAATGGCCGAGATCGGCGTGCCTGCAGCAATGCGGCCCATGACCGGAATGCTGGCAAAGCCGGGATTGTCATCATTGGCAGCCATGCCCGGTGGCGGATTGAGCGTCGAACGCTGACCCACCGGAAGCGGATTAGCCGCAGCGGCAGCGGCAACAGTCTCCTGCGGTGCGGATGCCGCAGATTCCGGCAGTTTGAGAATTTCCAGCGCCCGTGCCCGGTTGGGCAGACGGCGGATGAAACCCCGTTCTTCCAGCGCTGTGATCAGTCGGTGGATGCCCGACTTCGACTTGAGGTCCAGAGCATCTTTCATCTCGTCAAACGAAGGGGGAACACCTGCTTCCTGCAGGCGTTGCTGAATGAACATGAGGAGTTGATGTTGTTTTCGGGTCAGCATGGGAATTTCCATTCCTGTCAGTCGCCTATGCAAGGCGTGTGATTCGGCCAATAAAGGGATACAAAACATGAACAAGTTAGCATGTTCTTAATGTGTTCTGCAAGTTTTCCTGTTTTGAGCCCTCAATCTTGCATGTCGCTCATGCGTGATTGGCATTGGTCAACGCTGAAAAGGGGCACCATATTGACGGTGAAACGTGAGAAATTGGAGCACCTATGTCCCTCATTCGATCATGGAAGACCGGCCGCAAAACGGATAATCGCAAGCAGCGGGAACTGAAATCGATGTCACCGGTTGATCTGGCTGACTTTGGCGCCAAGCCCGCCGACGTTGACGAACTGGTTCGTAAATCCCGTTAGGGTTTTTCTCAAAGCAGAATGATTTCGCATGCGCTGCCCGCGGGTGAGGCTTCTGCATGGGCCGGTCGCACCATCAAACAGGTGGCTTTGGCCATCAAAGAAAGAATGGAACTGTCTTGCGTTGAAAACGGCGTCACGTACAAAACGCCATCGCGTTCAACATGGGTTGCGCGCATGTATTCTTCGCGCTGATCATTGGCATCAAGCTCAACGGCCAGCTGTGCAGGGCGACGGTCAGACGGCGGGGTATAGCCCAGCAGTTTGTGGATCAGCGGGGCGATGAAAATCTGAGCGCAGACGAGGCTGGATACCGGGTTTCCCGGCAATCCGATAAACCGCTGAACGTGGTCTGCCCGTTGGCGTTTGCCAAACATCACCGGTTTGCCAGGGCGCATGGCCAGTTTCCAGAAATTCAGCGCAACGGCATTTTCGCCCAGTGCTTCAACAACAAGGTCGTGGTCGCCCACCGACGCACCACCTAGGGTTACAACGATGTCAGCACTCTCTGCGGCCTTAAATTTATCGCGCAGCGACTGCAGGGTATCAACCGCGATGCCCAGATCCAGCACCTCTCCACCGGCGGATCGAACAATCTCGGCAACGCCGAACCCATTGGAGGCAATGATCTGATCTTCATTGGGTGTTTCGCCGGGCAATACCAGTTCATCTCCGGTTGCAATGATCGCCACGACGGGACGCCGCTGAACCGGGAGTTGCGGATAATTCATCGCAGCTGCAAGGGAGAGCGTTGATGCGTTGAGCACATGTCCTGCCTGCAACAGCGTGTCACCTTCGCCGAAATCGAGACCAGCCGGGCGAATATATCGACCTTTTGCTTCGCCCTTCAAAACCGTTATCTGATCGCCCTCGACCGTCACATTTTCCTGGATCACGATCGTATCGGCACCCGGTGGAACCGGGGCTCCGGTGAAGATGCGAACGCATTGCCCGGGGACTATCGTGCCGTTGAAACGGTGACCGGCGGCACTTTCCCCAATCCGGGTGAGTGTTCCGGGGAGGTCTTTTAAGTCTTCTGTCCGTGCCGCATAGCCATCCATGGCGGAGGCCGGGAAGGGCGGTTGGGTGCGGGTGGCTTTGATATCTTCAGCAAGAACCCGTCCCGCCGCATTGCCTAGAGGTACGGTTTCGCGGTCCAGCCGTGTCACATCAGTCAGGATCTGCGCCAACGCGTCTGTGACGGAAAGCAGGGCGCTCATGATGGTGAGGCAACCTTCCAGTCGCCGCTCTTGCCACCGCTCTTGGAGATCAGTTGCGTCGGTCCGATCTGCATGCCCCGGTCAACCGCCTTGGCCATATCGTAGATGGTCAGTGCGGCAACACTGGCAGCCGTCAGGGCTTCCATCTCAACCCCGGTCTGCCCGGTCACCTTGGCAAGTGCTTCAATGCGCACGCCGGGAAGCTCCGGGTCCGGGGTAATATCCACGGCAACTTTGGTCAGCGCCAGGGGATGGCAGAGCGGGATCAGTTCATGGGTGCGCTTTGCGGCCATGATGCCTGCAAGCCGCGCTGTGCCCAGCACATCACCCTTTTTGGCATTGCCCGACAGGATCAGTTCCAGTGTTGCCGGGGCCATTTTAACAGCAGATTGCGCCACCGCGACCCGTGTCGTGTGGTCCTTGTCTGCAACATCGACCATGTTCGCACTGCCCTGGGCATCGATATGTGTAAGATTGTCAGCCATCATGCACTCCGGACGGCATCGGCTGGCTTTTCCAGCAGCGCGTGGGTGGCGGCGGCGACATCCTGTTGCCGCATCAGGCTTTCACCAATCAGAAATGTATCAACACCAATGTTTGACATCCGAGACAGGTCAGCGGGTGTAAACAGGCCCGATTCACCGACGACGAGCCGGTCAGCGGGCACCCGTGGAGCTAAGTCTTCGGTGGTGGTGAGGCTGACATCGAAAGTTTTCAAATTGCGGTTGTTGATACCCAGTAGCGGTGATTTGAGTTTCAGCGCCCGTTCCAGTTCTTCCCCATTATGCACTTCCAAAAGCACATCCATGCCGAGTTCAAACGCCGTGTCTTCAAGTTGCCGTGCTTCATCATCAGTAACGGCGGCCAGGATGATCAATATGCAATCGCCGCCCCAGGCCCGCGCCTCGTAGACCTGATAGGGGTCATACATGAAGTCTTTGCGTAAACAGGGCAGGTCGACCGCCGCGCGCGCATCGGTCAAAAATTCCGGAGCGCCCTGAAAGGAGGGCGTATCCGTCAAAATCGACAGGCATGCTGCGCCGCCCTGCTGATAGGCTTTTGCCAGGGCAGGCGGATCAAAGTCAGGCCGGATCAGCCCCTTTGATGGACTGGCTTTTTTGATTTCAGCAATCAGCGCGTACCGGCCATTGGCGTGTTGGGTCCTCAGAGCCTGTTCGAAGCCGCGCACGGGCGTGCTGTCAGCAATGCGTGCTTTCAGTTCAGACATGGAGGTGTTCTGTTTGGCAGCGGCGATTTCGGTGCGCTTATAGGCCCCGATTTTTTCCAGAATATCACTCATCGGCAGTCCGGTTCGAAACGCTGACCAAATTTGACAAGGCTTTTGCCGCGGCACCGCTGTCTATCGACTGTGCCGCTTTTTGAGCACCCTCTTTCAGGTTTCCTGCCAGACCCGCGACCAACAGGCCCGCTCCGGCGTTGAGAAGCACCATGTCACGATAGGCATTCTTGTCGCCATTCAACACGCCGGAAAGCGCTGCTGCATTATACGCGGCATCGCCGCCCTTCAGGTCAGCAAGCTGATGGCGACCAACACCGGCATCTTCCGGTTCAATCTCAAAACTGCTGATGGCGCCGTCTTTCAGTTCAACAACCGTGCTCGTTCCGGTCACGGTCAACTCGTCCATGCCATCCCCATGCACCAGCCAAACATGCTCTGATCCGAGATTTTTCAGAACATTGGTCATCGGCATCAGCAAATCAGGCGAAAAGGCGCCGATCACCTGTCGCTTGACGCCTGCCGGGTTGGACAGGGGACCAAGAATGTTGAAAACGGTTCGGGTTCCCAGTTCCACACGGCTTGGTCCGACAAAGCGCATGGCCGCATGGTGGGCCGGGGCAAACATGAAACCGACTCCGGCTTCGCGCACGCAGCGGGCTGTACCATCGGCACCGGTTTCAAGATTGACCCCCAGTTTCTCCAGCGTGTCTGCGGTTCCGGTCTTTGATGACAGAGCCCGGTTGCCGTGTTTTGCCACGCTGGCGCCCGCTCCGGCCATCACAATCGCCGAACAGGTGGATATGCTGTAGGTCCCCATCTGGGTGCCGCCGGTGCCGACAATGTCTATGGCGCCGTCAGGGGCGTCCACTTTCAGCATTTTGTCGCGCATGGTGGCCACGGCGCCGGTAATCTCGTCTACGGTTTCACCGCGCACGCGAAGCGCCATCAGAAACCCACCAATCTGGCTGGGGGTGGCGTCCCCAGACATCATGATGTCAAAGGCGCGCTGCGACTGTTGACGGGTCAGAGACTGACCTGCGGCCACAACACCTATCAATTCTTTAAAATCCGTCATGCGGCCTTTGGGTCTTTCAAGATGTGAATTGTGATCAGTAACCCTGGGTCAGGGCGTGATTGATCACCGAAGGATTATGGGTGACTGTATATTTGCTTTGCAGATTGGCGATCATCTGACTCAACAGATCATCGGCTGCGCGTTGATTGGCCTGTTCCACCTGTTCCTTGGGTGTTTCGACCTTGCGGGCTTCAATTCCCTTGCGCTCAACAACAGTGACAACCAGTTCTTCCACCGGGCTTGCACCCTCTACCGTGGCGACCAATTTGTCATCCCCGGAGAAGCCGGCCTGATTGGCTGCACGTTTGAAATCACCTTCTTCCGCACCGCGTTTGAGGAAACCGGTGGTTTGCACCAGAAGTCCCAGATCAAGGGCCACATCATCGAGATTGGCGCCCTTTTCAAGGCGCTGTTTCACCTCTTCGGCCTTTTTATCGACCAGCTTGGCCTGTTCTGTTTCCGTCCAGTCCTTAAGCAGTCTGTCGGTAACCTCGTCCTGGGTGCGGTCGCGGGCCGGAGAAATCGAGGCAACGTCATACCAGACATAGCCATTGTTGTTGACGTCAAGCGGACTGGCCTGGGCGCCGACTTCGGTGCCGAAGGCCTGTTCCAGCAGGTCGCGCGACGCAGGCAGATCGGAAATAATGGTGCCGTCTGGTGCCCTGGCCGTGCGATCGATTGCTTCCACGGTTCTTTCATCAACGCCAACGCGCTTGGCAATATCTACCAGGGAAGTGCCACCAGCACGCGCATCTTCCACCGTTTCCTGCATATCCAGGATGGTTTCGGAGGCCTTGCGCAGGGCGAGATCCTTGCGAATGTCAGCCTTCACGTCGTCCAGCGGCGTTACCGTTTCCTGCGTTGATTCGCTGATGCGTATCATCGTGGGACCAAAGGGGCCCTTCAGTACTTCACTTGGCGATCCGATTTCCAGCGAAAATGCGGCGTCCTGGATTGCTTTGGGAAGCTGGCTCTTGGCAAGCATACCAAGATCGGCATCGGCGAGACTGACCTCATTGTCAGTCAATACTGTTTCGAACAGGCCGCCTTCGCTGAGGGTCTTTACCGCATCATCAGCTTCGGCCTGGGATTTGAAGACAATCTGTTGAACACGCCGTTTTTCCGGCGTCCGATAGGATTCGATGCGGTCATTATAATCAGCCGCGACGTCTTCGTCGCTGATGCCGGCTTCGTCTGCGATGTCTGCCGGTTCAATTTTCAAAATTACGAGCTTGCGGAATTCCGGTGCAGCATAGGTTTTCAGGTTGGCGTCAAAATAGGTTTTCAACTCCGCTTCTGTCGGCGCAGGCGGGGTGCCGGCTTCTTTCGCAGTGAGAGTGATATAGGAAAACTTGCGTTCCTCATTGACGAAATCGGTCAACGCATTGGCATAGGCCTTCGGCAACAGGCTGCCAGAGGCAAAGGATTGCATAACCTGACCGCGGATGGCCGACGCGTTTTGCAGATTGATGTAATCGGATTCACGCATTTCTGCCTCATAGACGGCACGTCGGAACGTTTCGCGATTGAATTTACCGCTGGAATCGCGGAATTGCGGGTTTTCCGCAAGCAGAACCGCCAGCATGTCGTCAGAAAGAGACAGGGAATGCACGCGGGCATATTCGTCCAAGGCTGCAAATGACACCACGTTGCTCAGGGTGCGGTCCTCAATGCCGAACAAACGGGCTTCGTCCCGGGTCAGGCGGCGGCCCAGGCGGCGCTGCATGTCATTCATGCTTCGGTTGTAGACGCTGAGATAGTCGCGAACCGTGACGTTTGTTTCACCGACTTCGGCAACATTGGTCGAATTTGCACCGCTTAGTATGCTGCCGGAAACGCCCCAAAGGGCAAAACTACCGACCAACAATACGAGAAGAACTTTCGCGACCCATCCGGATACAAAGTTTCGCAGGGATTCTAACAAGGTGACACTTCCTGTACATAAATTTCCGCAGGCATCATTGCATTGCGATTTGCGGCACAACATATGGTGACAGGACAGGATCGGCAAGGACTTGTACGATCATAAAACATTGATTTTAACGCGATAGCTGCTTAGGCCTTTTCGTGATCAAAATGGCAGGAGCTGACCATGACACCCGATATCACCCCATTGGTTGCCGGTAACTGGAAAATGAATGGTGAACGCGACCAACTGGACCAGCTGGCGCTGCTTGCCCGAGGCGTCGATGCGGACCTTGCTGACAAGGTCGACGTGGTCGTCTGCCCTCCGGCAACACTGCTGTATGTCGCTACTACTCTTTCTGAAGATACGGCTCTGGAAGTGGGTGCGCAGGATTGCCACAACGAATCCAAAGGGGCCCATACCGGAGATATTTCCGCCGAAATGATTAAGGACTGCATGGCCGAATACTGCATTGTTGGTCATTCGGAGCGCCGGACTGATCATGGGGAAAGCGATTACCACGTTGCGGGCAAAGCCCAGGCCTGTTGGCGCGCTGGTCTGGTGGCCATCATCTGTATTGGTGAGACGGAAGCAGAATATGATGCCGGATCAGCTGAGCAGGTGCTGAAGCGCCAGATCATGCAATCTGTGCCCGAAGGGGCCACCGAGGACGATACGATCATTGCCTATGAGCCTGTATGGGCGATCGGCACCGGTAAAACACCCAGTCCCGAAGACATTGAAGAAATACACGCCTTCATCCGGGAAGAACTGGCGACCAAATTTGGTGGCCACGGGGAGCGTATGCGGATTTTATACGGGGGATCGGTCAAACCGACCAATGCAAGCGAAATTCTTGCCGTAAACAATGTCGATGGCGCACTTGTTGGCGGGGCAAGCTTGAAAGCAGCCGATCTGCTCGCCATATGCGAATCCTATAGACACGTATAAGCAGCTAGCCCTTGGCAAAGGCACAGGGTTCCGCTACTAAGCCGCGTCGGCAAACGCAAGGCACACGAAGTGCGGGCCGGCGATTTCGAAAAAACGGATTTCTTTACCCATGACCACCGTCCTTATTGTCGTACACATCATGCTCGTATTGTCACTCATCGTGCTCGTCTTGCTGCAGCGTTCTGAAGGCGGTGGCCTTGGAATTGGCGGCGGTGGCGGCGGCGGCGGTGGCGGTTTCATGTCGGCCCGAGGCGCCGCCGATGCGCTGACCAAAACCACCACGATTATCGCGGCCGGTTTTTTCGTCACCTCCATCGCACTCGGCGTGGTTGCCAACCAGACCAACCGCACTGAAAACGTTTTGGAACGGGTTGAGGGTGCGGGTCAGACCGGTGTGCCAACAGAGGCCGGCGAATCAGGTGTGCCGACATCTGCACCATCAGCGGGCAGCCTGCTGGATGACCTCAACAAAGAGGGTGAAACGCCTGCAACGGGTGTTCCAAACTCCGAATAGCGGCTTAACGCCTGATATCGCGAGAAAATGCATCAAGGCGTCCGGTCAATCGGGACGCCTTTTTTGCTTCAGCGTGTGAATAACCCGAAAATGTTAATTTAAGGGGTTTTCGATCCCCTCCATTCAGTCTAATCCTCGACTCCCATGGCGCGATTTGTTTTCATCACTGGCGGCGTGGTTTCCTCACTTGGCAAAGGCCTTGCATCGGCAGCCCTCGGCGCACTTCTTCAGGCACGGGGCTATAAGGTCCGGCTGCGTAAACTTGACCCTTATTTGAATGTTGATCCGGGGACCATGTCTCCCTACCAGCATGGCGAATGTTTTGTGACCGATGACGGGGCTGAGACTGATCTCGACCTCGGTCACTACGAACGCTTCACCGGCAGACCGGCCAACCAGTCGGACAACATCACGACCGGTCGAATCTATCAGGATATTATTGCCAAGGAGCGACGGGGTGATTACCTCGGCGCCACCGTGCAGGTCATTCCGCATGTGACCAACGAGATCAAGAATTTCGTGCTCGACGGCAATGACGGCTATGACTTCGTGCTGGTCGAGATTGGTGGCACCGTCGGTGATATCGAAGGCCTGCCGTTTTTTGAAAGCATTCGTCAGCTGGGCAATGATCTGCCCCGTGGCGGCTGCATCTATATGCACCTGTCCTATATGCCCTATATCGCGGCTGCGGGAGAGCTGAAAACCAAGCCGACCCAGCATTCGGTCAAGGAATTGCGGTCAATCGGCATACAGCCAGATATCCTGCTTGTGCGCGCTGACCGGGAAATCCCGGTTGAAGAACGCCGTAAACTGGCGCTGTTCTGCAACGTCCGCTCTGAAGCGGTGATTCAGGCGCTGGATGCCAAATCAATCTATGACGTGCCAATGTCCTATCACAGCGAAGGTCTTGATCAGCAGGTGTTGGATGCGTTCGGTATTGATCCGGCTCCGAAGCCACAAATGCAGGTATGGGAAGAAATTTCCCATAAAATTCATAACCCTGAGGGACAGGTGAAGATTGCCATCGTCGGCAAATATACGGTTCTGAAGGATGCCTATAAGAGCCTGATGGAAGCGCTGGTTCATGGCGGCATTGCCAATGGGGTGAAGGTCAACCTGCACTGGGTCGAAAGCGATATTTTTGATTCTGCCGATCCGTCCGAACAACTGGGTGGTGTAGATGGCATTCTGGTTCCGGGTGGGTTTGGTGAACGCGGTGCGGAAGGCAAGATCAAGGCCGCGGCGTATGCACGCGAGCACAAGATTCCCTATTTTGGCATCTGCTACGGCATGCAGATGGCGGTCCTGGACGCGGCACGCAACCTCGCCGGGATCGAAGACGCCACATCCAGCGAGCTGGACGAGGACGGCAAATCAAACAATCATGTTGTCGGGCTGATGACCGAATGGCTGAAGGGCAATCAGCTGGAAAAACGTGAGGCTGCCGGTGACATGGGTGGCACGATGAGACTGGGCGCCTATCCCCATCCGCTGGATCCTGACAGTCACATTGCCGAAATCTATGGCAGCACTGAAGTTAGCGAGCGTCATCGCCATCGTTATGAGGTCAACATCGACTACAAGCCGCAACTGGAAGCGGCAGGATTGATTTTTTCCGGCATGAGCCCGGACGGGTTGCTGCCGGAAACCATAGAATATCCGCGCGATGTGCATCCGTGGTTCATTGGCGTTCAATATCATCCGGAATTGAAGTCACGGCCGTTTGACGTGCACCCGCTGTTTGCAAGTTTCATTGCAGCCGCAAAAGAGCAGGGGCGTCTGGTCTAGAATCGGGGTCAATAAACGG
>CAJQPW010000381.1 GCA_905480295.1 uncultured Rhizobiaceae group bacterium
GGGCATGGTCACCGTTACCGAATTCTGCCGGGCCGTGATCCCGCATGGGACAACATCCATGTTCATCGACCCCCATGAGATTGCCAATGTTCTTGGCATGGAGGGGGTGAAACTGATGCATGATGAGGCACTGGCGATGCCAATCAACGTCTTTGTTCAAATGCCGAGCTGTGTTCCTTCTGCACCCGGGCTGGAAAATGCCGGTGCGTCGCTAGGTCCATCGGATATTGCCGAAGCGCTAAATTGGGACAACATCATCGGCCTGGGCGAAGTCATGGACTTCCCCGGTGTGGCTGCCAATTCGCCGCGCATGACCGGAGAAGTCGCGGCCACCATGCAATCTGGAAAAACGGTTGGGGGACATTTTGCTTCACCGATTCTGGACAACAGTTTTCACGCCTATGCGGCAGGCGGTCCTGCCGATGACCATGAAGGAACCCGCAAAGAAGATGCGACCGCACGCGTCCGACAGGGCATGCGGGCGATGCTGCGATTGGGTTCGGCTTGGTATGACGTTGAAGCACAGATCAAAGCCGTTACTGAGGACGGTCTGGACCCGCGCAATTTCATCTTATGCACCGATGACAGCCATTCCGGCACGCTGGTTCACGACGGTCACATGAATCGAGTTGTAAAACATGCCGTCGACTGCGGATTGGCACCTGTCACAGCGATCCAGATGGCGACGCTCAATACGGCACAGCATTTTGGGCTTGAGCGCGAGTTAGGATCGATTGCTCCGGGACGGCTGGCCGATTTTCTATTGGTCGATGATCTCGAATCTCTGTCCATCAGCGCCGTCTATGGTCGTGGCACTCATCTGGCAAATCCGGATGCATTAGCCGTTGACCTTGCACCCTATTCCTATCCGGACAGCGCTAAAAATACGATCAACATGAAAAGTGATCTGAGCGCCGAAGATTTCGAGATTGCCGCTCCCACGGACGCGAGTTCGGTTCAGGCGCGGGTGATCGGCGTTGTTGAGAATCAAGCTCCGACCCAGGCGCTTGAACGTCAGCTTGAAGTTGAAGATGGACTGATCACCGGTGATCCGGCACAGGATATATGTCAAATCGCGCTGGTTGAACGGCACCGTGCAACCGGTGGCGTGGTCAATGCTCTGGTTTCGGGCTTTGGCTACAACATGCCCTGCGCGATGGCGTCAACAGTGGCCCATGACAGTCATCATATGATCGTGGTCGGTACCAATCGACAGGATATGGCGGCGGCGGCCAACCGGCTGCGGGCAGTCGGCGGCGGCGTCACGCTTTATTCGAAGGGTCAGGAACTGGCGATGGTGGAAATGCCCATCGCGGGCTTGATGTCCGATGAGCCCTCGTCTGTTGTCGCGGACAAAGCAGAGCGCCTTGTAGCCGCGATGGCTGCCTGCGGATGCACACTTAATAATTCCTACATGCAACACTCCCTGCTTGCCCTGGTGGTCATTCCGGAATTAAGGATATCAGATATCGGACTTGTCGATGTACGCTCGTTCGAAAAGGTTGATCTGATCATCTAACGCCGCAACAGCACTGCTGAGGACAAAACACCGCCCCTTGACCCTCACAATCTTCTTCATCGTGCTGTTTGCAGCAGCCCTGCATGCGTCCTGGAATGCTCTGGTAAAATCGACCGGTGACAAGGTTGTCTCAATGACTGCGGTGACGATCGGGCATGCTCCGCTGGCGCTACTCGCCATGCCCTTTGTTCCCTATCCAGATCCGGAAAGCTGGCCGCTGCTGGCGCTCTCGGTTCTTGTTCACACGGGGTATCAGCTGAGCTTGATGCTGGCTTACCGGTTGGGGGACTTCACCCAGGTCTATCCGATCGCCCGGGGCAGCGGTCCGGCAATCGTAACAGTGGTGTCCTTGTTCAGCCTCGGTGTGGTTCTTCCGGGGATACAAGTGATGGCCATCGCATTGATTGTAGCGGGCATATTCTGCCTCTCGCTGGTCCGGCAGGCCGATGGATTGCGCAACCCCAAAGCGGTGGGTGCAGCGCTGATGACCGGTTGTTTCATTGCATGCTATTCGCTGTTGGATGGTTTTGGTGCGCGTGCCGCCGGAACCGCCTTTGGCTATATCGCCTGGATGACGGTGATCAACGCCATTACCTTTTCCGTGATAATCGGGATTGCCCGCCCCAGCGCGCTGAAGAGCGTTTTCACCGAGGGGCAAAAAACCCTGTGGCTCGGTGGTTCGGCATCCGTGCTTGCCTATGTTCTGGTGGTCTGGGCGATGACCCAGGCACCAATCGCTCTGGTTACCGCATTGCGCGAAACCAGCACGATTTTCGCCCTGTTCATCGGTGTGATATTTCTGCGCGAACGTCTCACCAGAGGAAAAATCGTGGCAACTGTCCTGACCGCCAGCGGCGTGTTGCTGCTGCGCTTTACCGGTTAGGTATCACCTCCGCGGTCAACGGCCAGTGTGCCGCTACGCTCAGGTCTGTTTCTTGTCGTCGATGACATTCATGCTGGCGACCCCGCTGTTACCCAGTTCAACCGAGGCAAACGGACCACCCTGATAGAGAAAGGTTGCGTCGTTGAGGTCCTGCGGCGCTTCGTCAGCCAGCACCTTTTCTGCAAACTGTTCAGCATTGTCCTTGGGTCGATATCCAAGAAAGCTGGCCTTGGCATTGTCCACCGGTGCGCGGTCGTTGTTGGAAACACCATAGATCACCGTAAAACCAACGGTTGGCGTATTGATGCTCCGTTCAACAAGATGGATCAGGTCATCATAGGACAGCCAGGAGCCAAGAGAACGGGCATTGTTGACCTGAGCTGCTGAAAGAATGCGCAGGCAAACCGACTCCAATTTCCTTTTGTCCCAATACAGGCTGCCAAGATCTTCGGCAAAACACTTTGCAAGGCCATAGAAAGTATCCGGTCTGTGCGGCACATCTGTGCCGATGAAGTCCGTGCGGGAATGCATGCCGACCGCGTGAATGGAACTGGCATAGACCACCCGGCGAACACCGTTTTGATAGGCAGCCTCCCAAACATTATAGGCACCGACGATGTTTGAACTGAGGATGGCGTCAAATTCCGCTTCATCACCGATCGCACCGAAATGCACCACCATATCGGCCTCCTGCAGCAACTCGGTCATCGCGGCCAGATCTGACAAATCGGCCTTAACGTAGGTCTCGCCCGGATAGAGTTTTCCAATATTGTCGACCAGGTCGGTAGATACCAGTTGTTCGGCCAGTTTGGTCAATGGTTCCCGCAAATAGGAACCCAGACGGCCCGCAGCGCCGGTCAGAACAAGTTTTTTCATGATTGTCACCTTTGATAAGATTGGCTGCAAAGCCGTCTGACGGAATTAAATAACGGCCTTTTCCACGAATGGCTGACCGTTTGCAATGCGTTCGTACCCGAATGGCGAAAGATCCAGACTGCGGAATTCACCATGCACTATCAGCTCCGACATCCCCCGCCCCATAGCCGGGGATTGCTGGAAGCCGTGCCCGGAAAAACCATTGACGAAGAGGAAGTTTTTCACTTCGTTGTGCGGCCCTAAAATGGCGTTCTGATCCAGCGTATTATAGGCATAATGTCCAGCCCAGGAATTGATCAGTTTGATGGCTTCAAACTGTGGAATTCGGGTGGCAATGATCGGCCAGACTTTGTCCTGCCAGATGTTGTGATCCTCAACGAAGTCATCGTAATCCACGGGCACATCGACATCCGGCGGACACCCCGCCAGATAATATTGTCCATCGGTGCGCATGTGAACGCCCGTGGGGTCGATGGTCAGCGGCAGGTCCCGGTCAAGCGGCTGTTCCGCATCAAAAATGAACGTATATCGCTTGCGCGGTTCAACCGGAATCTCGATCCCGGCCATGCGGGAGGTCAACACGGCCCGCGGACCGGAAGCGTTGACCACCATGCCGCAGGAAATAACATCTCCGGAACGCAGCGTGACTGTATCGACCCCAGTTCCGGCCGAATTTTTAGTCATGCCTACAACTTCATTGTCGATATATTCCACGCCCTTTTCCCGGGCTGACCGTTTCCACCAGTCAAACAATGTATTGCCATCAAAATAGCCCTCATCAACCAGATTATGGTTGCCTGCGATAATGTCGTCGAGATGATAAAACGGATAGGCCTCGCCGATTTCGCCAGCCGTCATGTGCCGGGTTCCTGCACCGCATTTTTGCTGAGTGTGCTGGCTCTCCCGCAAGACGCCGGCGAATTCTTCGGTATCGGCCAGATACATATAGCCATAGTTCTGAAGCACAACATCGGGAACCCGGGGGTCATCGCCCATGAATTGCCGGAAATTCTTCACAAATTCCGCCCCGAACTGCGAAATGCGGATGTTGATCTCGTTGGAAAACTGCTGCCGTATACAGGAGTTGGTGTGTGCAGTTGATGAGAATTCGTAGGTCGGGTCGCGTTCGACAACCAGGATCGAGCCGTCGAAATCGGGATTGTTTGCCGTAAACCAGGCCACGGAGGATCCGTACATTGCTCCACCGACGATAATCACATCATAGGCTTTTTGCATCGGAAAAGACGGTTTCGTTGCCATGGGCATTCAGGCCTTTTAGTAGTTTACCAGTTCATTTGCCCTCTACACCATTTTTGCCATTGCCCATGCAATCAATTTTGCGACACGCATTTTGCGCAAAATGTATCGCTGGGGTGCTGTAAAGGCATGAATTGACGCTTGCATTGGCTGACAAAAGGTCTATACCGCACCCGCACACAAATGTCGGACTTCCGGCTGGTGGCTGAACGGATGGGTTGTTGAAGACATTTGACAACAGGTTTGCAAGGTAAACCGTCCTCCCGTGCTTCCGCTCTCGACACTTGTTAAATCGCGCCTTTCCCGCCCCCTGGGCACCAGAAAAGCGTCGATGAGGCTTTGCGCAGGAAGTTCGAAAACAAAGGAAAGGTGGCCCATGGCCCTTTATGAACATATCTTTATGGCTCGCCAGGACGTTTCGTCCCAGCAGGTCGACGCGCTTGTTGAACATTTCAAAACCGTTCTGGAAGCCAATGACGGTTCCGTCGCCAAGATCGAGAACTGGGGTCTGAAAACCCTCCCCTATCGCGTCAACAAGAACCGTAAGGCTCATTACGCGCTGATGAATATCGATGCGCCATCCGCTGCGATTTCCGAAATGGAACGCCAGATGCGCCTGCACGAAGATGTGCTGCGCTACATGACCATTCGTGTTGAAGAGCATGAAGAAGGCCCGTCAGCGATGTTGCGCAAGAGCGATCGCGATGATCGTCGTCCGCCACGTGGTGACCGTCCGGACCGTGGCGACCGTCCACCCCGTCGTCCCCGTGAAGACGCTCCTCAGGCCGCTCAGTAAGGATCAAGATTATGGTAGCTATCGAACAAATGCCAACGCGTCGTCCTTTTCAGCGTCGTCGCAAAACCTGCCCATTCACCGGTGAAAATGCACAGAAGATTGACTACAAAGATGTCAAACTGTTGCAGCGTTACATTTCTGAACGTGGTAAAATCGTGCCGTCACGCATTACCGCAGTGAGCCTGAAAAAGCAGCGTGAGCTGGCCCGCGCCATCAAACGCGCCCGTTTTCTTGCTCTGATCCCCTACGTGATCAAATAATCGAATACCGACTTCGCCGTTTCGCGATATTGATTGCGAAACGGCACTAAAAACTGAAGCTGACCCGGTTCAATCAACCGGTTCTAACTGCACCAGAGGCAGGACAGCGAGGCCATGAACAAGACCACTTTACCAATTGCAGTGATTTGCGGACTGATTGCAGCAGTGCTGTTCCTCAGCCCAATGACTATGGGTGGTTTCGGCCTGTTCCTTTCTTCTTTTACCGCGCTACCGCTCTTTGTCGTCGTCTTGGGATTTGGAACCCGGGCCGGCATGATCAGTGGTGCAGTATCAGCCTTCTGCGTGGCCATCTTTCTTGGCCCGATTGGGGCCATTTCCGTTCTTGGTGCAACCATGGCGCCAGCGCTCTGGATCGGCCATAGCGCAGGCCTGTCCCGCAACGATGACGGGCAAGAAGAATGGTTTCCGCTTTCACAAATCCTGTTTCGCCTGACCGCTATCAGTGCTGCCATCGTTATTATTTTGGGTGCTGTGTCGGGCTATTCGCCCCAGTTTGCCTTCGAACAAACCAGTGCGATGATCAGGCAAATGGTTGAGGCACAGGGATCGGTTGACGGCGCGCCACTCTTCAGCGACGCCGACATTGCGACCCGGGCAGCCGATATTGCCAGCCTTGTACCCTTTATGATGCCGGTATCCATCTTGCTGTTGATGGTGCTCAATCTTCGTTTGGCCGAGCGGTTTGCCCGTCGCCGCAAATGGATTTTGCGGCCGCGTGAAGATTTACCGTCGGCCGTTGGTTTGCCGCCAATAGCGTGCGGAATTTTTGCCATCGCGGTTGCGGCAAGTTTTGTCTCAGGGTCGCTGGGGTTGGTTGCCCAGGTAATCGCCGGTGCGTTCGGTGGCGCCTTTGTTCTGGTCGGTTTGGCAACAATTCATTTCATGACACGCGGACTTGCTGCACGACCGTTTCTTCTGCCGGTCGTTTACATGGTCGTGTTCTTCTCTCGCTTCATCGGACCGGTATTTGCCGTGCTTGGTGTTGCAGAAACTCTCTTTCAGCTGCGGGCGCGTTCCGCTGCTGGTCCCAAATCAACCTGACTTCCAACGAAATTAACAAGGATTCATCCCATGGACATCATTCTCCTCGAGCGCATCGCCAAGCTTGGCCAGATGGGCGATACGGTTACCGTCAAAGACGGTTTTGCCCGCAACTTCCTGTTGCCCCAAGGCAAAGCCCTGCGCGCTAACAAAGCCAATATGGCGCATTTCGAATCCCAGCGCGCACATCTGGAAGCACGCAATCTGGAACGCAAAAACGAAGCAAGTGCCGTTTCTGAAAAGCTCAACGGCAACACCTATGTTGCTGTTCGTTCGGCTGGTGAAACCGGCCAGTTGTACGGTTCGGTTGCTGCCCGTGACATCGTTGCTACGCTTGAAGAAAACGGCTTTTCCGTCGCACGTAACCAGATTGAACTTCGAACCCCGATCAAGGTTATCGGTCTGCACACGGTGATTATTGCGCTGCATCCTGAAGTCGAATCTGAAATCGTCATGAACGTTGCCCGTTCAGAAGACGAAGCCGTGCGCCAGGCCGCTGGTGAAGATCTGACCAGCCGTGACGCATTTGATGTTGTTGATGAGGCAGAAGAAGACGAACTGAGCATCGAAGACGTATTTGAAAACCCTGAAGACGCCGATCTGGCTGACCTCAGCGGCGAAGACGACGCCGAGCAAGCCGCTGACAATGCGGAAGCAGAAGTTGAAATGGCTGCCGATGCGGATGCCGACGCAGAAGACGAAGCCAATAAGTGATTCGTTCCCACCGGGCGGCGGTTTTAAGTCGCCCGGTGGCATTGCCGCCACAAATCGCCTTCAATGTGTCAAGGAGATTTGTGCGAATCAGCAAAATGTTTGCTTCCTGTCTTCACAGCCTGTGAACAGCAGGGAGAAGTAAACTTTCTTTTCAAATCTTCTGAAAACCGGCTGTCGCAACACAGTTTGGTGTCTATAGATGGTCTCCAGTTCACGCGTTTTATCAGACCAATGTGAGCGTTGTCTGGCGGGCAACGAAGGGGAAAAGTATGGCTGAAATTGCGGATAATGTTGTCGCCGGTCCCGGCTCTGGACCAGCTTCATATCGCACCGCGCCACATAATATTGAAGCAGAACAGGCACTTCTCGGTGCCATTCTCGTCAACAATGACGCCTTTTATCGCGTCTCTGATTTTCTTGAGCCTGATCACTTTTATGAACCCCTGCACCGGCAGATTTTCAAAGTAACAGCGGACATGATCCGGGCCGCCAAACGGGCCAACCCGGTCACCATCAAGACGTTTCTGCCTGAGGACGAAAAGATTGGTGACATGACGGTTGCCACCTATCTCGCACGGCTGGCTGCGGAAGCAACGACCATCATCAACGCTGAGGACTATGGTCGCTCAATCTACGACCTGGCCACCCGCCGCAATCTGATTGGTATCGGCGAGGACATGGTCAATATCGCCTTTGACGCCCCCGTTGACATGACACCGCATGTTCAGATTGAGGACGCTGAGCGTCGTCTGTTCGAACTGGCTGAAACCGGTCGCTATGAGGGTGGGTTCAGTGATTTTGGCAGCGCCGTGGGTAGTGCCATCGACATGGCCAGCGCAGCATTTCAGCGCGACGGCCACCTCTCTGGTGTTGCAACGGGAATGGCCACGCTGGACCAGAAAATGGGTGGATTGCAGGCTTCTGACCTGATCGTGCTGGCGGGACGTCCAGCGATGGGCAAAACGTCGCTGGCCACAAACATCGCCTTTAACATCGCCGAGACCTATGAACCCGAAATTCAGGCTGATGGCACGTCAAAGGCGGTCAATGGCGGTATTGTCGGTTTCTTCTCACTGGAAATGGCCGCTGAACAATTGGCAACCCGTATCATTGCCGAGCAGACCGAAATTTCGTCCTCAAAGATCCGGCGCGGTGAAATCAATGATGCAGAATTTGAAAAACTGGTTGGCTGCTCACAGGTCATGCATCGCATTCCGCTGTATATTGACCAGACAGGCGGCATTTCGATTGCCCAGTTGGCGGCACGGGCCCGCCGGCTGAAACGCCAGCGCGGCCTTGATGTCCTTATCATTGACTATATCCAGCTGATGCAGGGCAATAAACGAACTGATAACAGGGTTCAGGAAATTACCGAGATCACCACCGGACTGAAATCCCTGGCCAAGGAACTCAATGTGCCGATCATTGCCCTGTCACAGCTGTCCAGACAGGTCGAAAACCGGGAAGACAAGCGTCCGCAACTTTCTGACCTCCGTGAATCGGGATCAATCGAGCAGGATGCGGATGTGGTGCTGTTTGTGTATCGCGACGAATATTATGCCGAGCGTCTGATGAACGATACCGAAAGCAAGGATTATGCGGCGCATCAGCAACGCTATGAAAACGCCCGGGGCAAGGCGGAAGTGATCATTGCCAAACAGCGACATGGTCCCACCGGCACGGCTCACCTGGCGTTCCAGGCCGAATACACCCGTTTTACGGACCTGATCGACGATGACCACCTGCCGGAGCGTTTTGAGTGAACCGTGAGCGCAAATTCTGATCTCGCCGGTGGGCGACTGACCATCAATCTGGCAGCTCTTGTGAGCAATTGGCGTTACCTGGCGAAACAGGCAGGCTCTGCTGAATGTGCTGCCGTGGTCAAAGCCAACGCCTATGGCTGCGGCATTGAACCGGTGGTTGAAGCTCTGGCGGCTGCCGGGTGTAAAACGTTTTTTGTCGCCCTGCCAGAAGAAGGATTGCGGGTTAAGAAGACTGCGCCCTCCAGCCGCTGTTTCGTGCTGAATGGTCTGTTTGAAGACGCCGCACCCTACTACCTGTCGAGCGGCCTGCTGCCGATCCTTGGCAGCGTTCCCGAAATCGATGTGTGGCACAGCCTGGCTCGGAAAACAGGAACCGCCCTGCCCTGCGCATTGCATATGGACAGCGGCATGAACCGGCTCGGGCTGACACTGCAGGAACTGGAAAATGCGGTCGGTGACCAGCAGCTGATGCAGCATTTGGACGTTCAATTGCTGATGACGCACTATGCCTGCGCAGATGATATCGGCCATCCCAAAACCCTGATGCAGCGAGAAGTTTTTAAGCAGGCAGCATCCCTTTTGCCCGACATTGCCCTGTCCGCAGCCAATTCCGGCGCCAATTTGCAAAATGACGGCCATGCCTTTGACATGGTGCGGTCCGGCATTGCCCTTTACGGTGGCGAAGCCCTTAACAATATTGCCAATCCCATGCGCCAAGTGGCGAAACTGGAAGCGCGCATTGTTCAGATCCGAAACGCTAACGCCGGTGATTCGGTCGGATATGGTGGTGCTGAAACCCTCAAGCGTGACAGCCGCATTGCCTATGTTTCGGTCGGCTATGCCGATGGTTACCAGCGTGGTGCCAGCAATATGGGCGTGCCAATGCGAGCGATTGCCCCGGCGGCCAACGCCGCCTACGGCACAACAATCCTGAAAGGCGTGGGTCGCATTTCCATGGACTTGTGTGGATTTGATGTAACGGATATCCCCGAAGACGAGATTTCGGCCGGAGACTGGATCGAGCTGTTCGGCGACGTCATTCATATCGATGATGTGGCGCGGGCAGCGGGAACCATCAGCTACGAATTTCTGACCGGCCTTGGCAATCGATATGCACGCCGTTATGTGAACATCGATGGCCAGTCCTAAAACCCAATTTATTTGTCAGAACTGCGGCGGTGCCCATGCCCGCTGGTCCGGTCGCTGCGATGCATGTGGCGCCTGGAACACGTTGGTTGAAGAATCCCCCAATACCGGGGTTGCAACAGGGCCCGGAAAACCAATGGGCAAAGGCCGAGTGGTGCCACTGGAAGCATTGGATGGTGACACCACCGATGCACCGCGGATAAAGACCGGTATCAGCGAGTTTGACCGGGTCACCGGTGGTGGACTGGTTGAAGGGTCAGCGCTGCTGGTGGGGGGCGACCCTGGAATTGGAAAATCAACCCTTTTGATGCAGGCGTCTGCGGCTCTTGCCAAGGCGGGGCACCCGGTTGTTTATGTTTCCGGGGAAGAGGCTGTAGCGCAGGTTCGGTTGCGGGCGCAGCGGCTGGGCGTCGCCTCGGCACCGGTTCAGCTGGTGGCGGAAACCAATGTCGAAAACATCATCACGACCCTGCAGGCCCATACAAAGCCTGCGCTCGTGGTGCTCGATTCCATTCAGACGCTGTGGTCGGAACGGGTCGAGTCTGCCCCCGGCACTGTAAGCCAGGTGCGCAGCGCCGCTCAGGCAATGATCCGATATGCCAAAAAATCAGGGGCGGCAATTGTGCTGGTGGGACACGTCACGAAGGAAGGGCAGATTGCCGGTCCACGCGTCGTTGAACACATGGTCGACGCCGTGCTGTATTTCGAAGGTGAAGGTGGACATCACTTTCGCATTCTGCGCGGGGTAAAGAACCGCTTCGGTCCGACGGACGAAATTGGCGTTTTCGAAATGTCCGACCTGGGCCTGCGTGAAGTGGAAAACCCGTCCGAACTGTTTTTGGGTGAGCGCCACAAGGCTGCCCCAGGCGCCGCGGTGTTTGCAGGCATGGAGGGACGTCGGCCAGTTTTGGTGGAAATTCAGGCTCTGGTGGCCGAATCATCCCTTGGAACGCCACGTCGCGCGGTTGTTGGTTGGGACAGCGCCCGACTGGCAATGATTCTGGCGGTTCTTGAGGCCCATTGCGGCGTGCGCCTCGGCAATCATGATGTTTACCTCAATGTGGCAGGAGGATATCGCATCTCCGAGCCAGCCGCCGACCTTGCCGTTGCCGCGGCTCTTGTATCGTCTCTTGCCAACAAGCCCCTGCCAGACAATTCGGTGTTTTTTGGCGAAGTCAGCCTGTCCGGCCACCTGCGACCGGTTTCACAGGCTGCAGGCCGGCTGAAAGAAGCCGGAAAGTTGGGTTTTGAGCTTGCCACCTACGCAAAAGGCAGCGAAGCCATGAAACAGCCCGGATTACGCCTCAACACCATCAATACGCTTGCAGATCTTGTGGTTGAACTGCTTTCAGGTGACAACGAAGTCTTGCAGCGAACCTAGCTTACTGGCACATAGTGCGCAGCATTGAGACAAGGCAATATATATGTCCATCACACTTCTCGACGGTATTCTCATCGTCATCATGTTGATCTCCGCCATTCTGGCCATGATACGCGGCTTCTCCCGGGAAGTTTTGTCAATCGTATCCTGGGTCGCGGCCGCCGTTGCAGCGGCATCATTTTACAAGCTTCTGTCACCCACCATCGCCAGCACAATTCCAAGTGTGGCATCCAATCCACTGGTGGCTGACGCCATGGCTGCTGCTGCGATTTTCCTGCTTGTGCTGATCATTGTCAGCTACCTGACCATGCTGCTGGCCGACTTCATCATCGACAGCCGTATCGGTGTGCTGGACAGAACGCTGGGATTCATATTCGGCGCCGGTCGCGGTGCTCTTCTGGTGATCATAACGCTGATGGGATTTTTGTGGCTGGCCAATGACCAGGAACCAAAATGGGTTGCCGAAGCCAAGTCGAAGCCAATGCTGGTCGCGATTGGCACTAATATTCGCGACGCTTTGCCCGAAAATCTGGAAGAAGTTATCAAGCGGTTCTTCGAGAACGAGGGCAACGAGAAAAAAGAAGGCGAGCAGGATACCGATCAGAAAACCTGATTATCGGACCAGCCTGACTTCGGGGATAAGATTATGAATGCCGACAAACTCCATGAAGAATGCGGTGTCTTCGGCATATTTGGCCACAGCGACGCTGCCACACTGACCACGCTGGGTCTGCACGCACTGCAACACCGGGGCCAGGAAGCCGCTGGCATTGTCACACTGGATGGTGCCACCTTTCATGCCGAACGCCATGTTGGTTTGATCGGTGATACCTTTACAAAGCCTTCAGTCATCGCTCGTCTGCCGGGCAGAAGTGCCATTGGCCACAACCGCTATTCCACGACCGGCGGCGAAGGCATGCGCAATGTTCAACCGTTTTTCGCCGACTTTGCCGGCGGCGGATTTGCCGTTGCCCACAATGGCAATCTGACCAATGCATCGGCGATTCGCTCACAACTACAGAAACGCGGTGCCATTTTTCAGTCAACGTCCGACACGGAAGTCATCCTCCATCTGATTGCCATGAGCGAGGACACACGGCTGGTCGACAAAT
>CAJQPW010000382.1 GCA_905480295.1 uncultured Rhizobiaceae group bacterium
AATGGCGCCAGCACTATAACACCAAACGCCCTCACAGTGCCTTGGGCTACAGGCCCCCGGCACCCGAAACCATCATCCCATTGCAGCAAAGGCCAATCATGAACTAACATTCACCCCGGACCAATCGGATAAGGCAGGTCAATAAATCTGCGGGCGACCGGCCTTCAGCGCGCTGAAATATTTGTCAATTCCAGCTTTCTCTTCGGCTTTGGTCAGATAGTCATTGCTCTCGATATATTCGCCAAGTTCGCTGTTCCAGTCTTCGGCCTGGGTGCGGGGAAACACACCGCGCACGATCGCCGCGCTGGCTTTTTTGATGGCGTTGCGCTGTTGCTCCGAAACCGATCCGGACTGCACAGCTGAATAATCGACTTCCGGAATATTGGGCCTGCCCTTATCGGCGTTTTCGACGATGGTTTCCACGTCGGCACAGATCTGATCGCGGACCTGCGAAAAGGCGGCCTTTACATCCTGCTGAGCACGCAGACGGCTTTTCGTCTCTCGAATATAGTGGCTGAGTTGTTCGTCCATAGGGTCCTCCCGACCGTGCACAAGCGGCTTTTCGGATCAGATGGTAGTTCAAGCCGGATGGCAGATGCAATGCAGATTGCCCGTTGCAAGCCTGATCGACGGCAAGGAAGCGCCGTTCAATTTGCCACGGTGACCACGCGTCCGGATTGACCGCCCACCAGTTTGGAGGGAATGCGGACCACGCCCTGCAATGTGGCGCCGATGATATTGGGGGGCGACGCGCTGGCTGATGGGCTTGTCGACAGGGTAATGCCGTTTTGCATTCCGGTGCCGATCAATTGAACGATGGCAGGGGAATCGGCAAATTTGCTGTGGTTTGCATTGCTTTCGTCATCAATCTGACTGAGGTCCACAACGTTCAGCCCCAGCGCTGCCAGCCGCTCGGGATTGGCAGCACCAACACGGCTTACGCCACCGGCAATGCGCCGGGAAAACGAAAGTGCCTTGTCGTCTTTGGAAACCAGAACAAAAATCAACGGTTTGAGGCGATCGAGTTTTTTCAAATGCTCAACAAACAGGTCGTAGTCGACATCCGGTGCGGCCAAGATAACGCTCTGCAACCGGCCCTTGGGGGTGAAATTGCGTTTCAGGGCAAGCGCCGTCATGGCTTCCAACGTGACAAGATTGCCCATGGAATGGGCGACAATGCTGAACGCCTCAGCATCCGTGTCCGCCAGCAGATGGGCCAGTTCGACCAGGTAAAACCGCGCCTGCAGGGCACTGTTGATGTCGTAGACATAGTCGATGGTTTTGCCCCGGGAAGCCCAGGTAAACAGCACCGGGACGCCAGTAAATCCGGTATCGTGGACAAATTGGGTGATGCGCAACACGGCGTCGCTGAAATTGGTGTTGTAGCCGTGGACGAAAACCAGAACTTTTCGCTCGCCCGGAGGGCGTTTCATAATGGCCCGGTTGAGTTGTGATTTGAACCCAGCGCTGTCGTTGAAGATCAGGGGCCGCCCGATGGTGAAATATTTGCTGGAATCGTTGCTTCCCTTTGTTGGCCGCTCAATCTGACCGACCTTGTGGATTGGTGGAATTGTCACGTCGACATTTCCCAGCCCCAGATCCTGTGCGCGTTCGCCCGAGAAAAATTCGACAGCGTCAGCCGATCGCAACCGGGTTGTGGCAACGAAAAGATTTTGAACCGTTGCCCCATTGGTTTGGGCAAAGGGCAGGGCGCTTTCTCCGAGTCCCACCAGATTGGCCGTGTTGGAGGTGCAGGAAATCAGTAAAGTACAGGTGAAAGCCAGCATACAAAGGCGGAAATAAACGGATACTCTGTACATTTTCACTCAATTTCTTGCAGGCAGCAGACAGGTCCACGCAGTTGTATCGACCAGGTGGACCAACGTTTTGAAGCCGATACCGGCTTGGGTTGTTGATCATCCTATCAAATCAGACGAGAGCCAGTCTACGGCTAATTTGTTACTGATTTCATATGGATTGAGCGGCCGGCAATCATTTGCCAGTTGAAAGGATGCTGAAAGCCCGGCTGATCGACAGTCGAATTTGATGCGGCCACCGGGGTCCGTCAGTCAGGGGAGCGCCCACCCGCATCGTCGCACCGATAGGGTTGGGCCAGCGGGCCAGCACTTCACCAAATATCAGATGGGGTTTCGTCTTCAGCGTATACCGGAAAGTCGCTCTGGGTTGGTGATCCTGCATCGGCAGCCGCCAATCTGACTTGACCCGCTCAGGTATCCAGCCGGGCAGGGTGGTGTCTGTGACCGCCCGCGGCACGCCTTGCATATCTGCTCCCAAAAGGTCGCGGGCGAGCAGGATTACGATCGACATCCAATTGCGCGTGATCGGGTCAGCGCCAAGGCTTGCGTCCTAATCGAAATCTGCGCCTCGCGCCTCAAGCAGAGCGGCCACGTCGCAGAGCCAGATGGACCGCCATCCGCCGTGTATCAAATAGTGAAGACACAGAAGTCTCAGATGATCTTCCGGGCAGGGAATGGCAATCGTTGTGTTGCCGACTTCAATGGTGGTTGATCGATCAAACACGGCTGACACCGGCTGGAGATCGAATTTTCCCAAGTCACTGTGGATATCAAAACTGCTGACCTGTGCTGGAAACGGCCATTTGGATGACCCTGTGACTTGGTTTGGCCCATCATCCGCTGGCAGCTGATTTTGGTGGTGCCCGCTGATCACGCCCTGCGCTTCAGCTTCCTGTTCAGGATGCACCAGGAAATCAATATCGCCCACTGGCCGACATTCCGGGACCGCGTAATAATGGGCTGCTGCTGCTCCCTTGAAGAACAGCGACCTGATGCCGTTTTCGGCCAGCAACCCTGACACGCTTTCAATCGCCACAGCCTGCATTGCCGAGCGCAATGCGGTTTCACGCGCTTGCTGCTTGAGCGTGGACACGACCTCGGACTCTTTCAGATGCGCGGCGTGTTTTACGCGCTGGTGGGCGAGACCCGATGCCCCGGTTGACGTGATGACCGGCATTATGGAGCTGATTGCATCATGGCTGAGATCGGTCGGGGAGGCCTGCTCCCGCCAGGAGGAGGCCAACAGGTCTGCGGCGGTGGAACCGTTTTTATCGTTCACGTAAGTCGTCGCTCCAGTGCTGCAGGGCCTGGCTGGTATGGGTTTTTCAAAGCTCCTTCTTTTCGACAAGAGCTTTCATCGCCGTCTATGGGGTCTTTCCCATCCAACCAAACGTCTTGCACCGGTTTTAATATGTTGCACCGCGAATACAAGCGAAACGAAAGCCAGGCGCAACATCGGGCGCGGGCTGCCGTTTGCTGTCATGATGCCTTGCCGCCTTGCCGCGTGATACGGTTGGGGGGTGTGGTTGGGGTGAGTTATGTTTGCGCTCGCGCAGGCGACTGAAGCCGCCGCTCCGCGGGGGCGGTCCTGACCGGACCGGGCGGCTCTTCGCTGTCTTGGTACGGATGGGATGGTCATCGCCAACCCATCAGCAGAACTGCGGCAAATCATTCCCTGCTGCGCAACAACGAATTTGCCGCAGCCCGGCGTGCACGGAAGAAGTGTGTTGTGTCCCACGCAACAATGAAGGCATTATTTGCAAGTTCCTGCGGCATATGCAGATCCGCCGCACGTTAATTGTCCATGGAAATCATGACCATTGATGCAGGTATTGCAATTTGGTGGAAAACAGGCATTTGACTCGAACGACGAAAAAATGAGACACCGCGCACCCTTTCCCAAACCGCTGATAGCGGATGCGGGGCCGGGAATCGTCATTGTGGTTACAGCGGCAAGGCTGACAGTTCCCCCCTTGAGAAAGCTCCTTCGATCCTTGCCGGGGCTTTCCGGCCCGTCAGCCAGCAGTCCGGTTTGAGACAGTTTTTTCAATGCGCCAAAAATTTCTGCTTCCTCTTCGCCCAGAATTTTAGCCATGTCGGCGAGAGTTCGCTGACCATCGCACAATTCCAAGACTCGCGTGTCAACGCCGGACTAAAATTCCACCATTGGCCGGAGTAAAAATACACCACTTTGCACGATTGCAGGTTTGTCCCCAGACCCGCTTAGCGCAGTGCCTTCCACAGCATCGAAGCTATGCGGGGCTGTGGTCAAGCCGGA
>CAJQPW010000383.1 GCA_905480295.1 uncultured Rhizobiaceae group bacterium
CTTCCGGCCCTGTGATGGTATTGCCAGCGCTTATGACAAATGGACCTGTCGCGAACAGGTTTGGGACCGGAAATATCGTGGCAAAAACTACGCCGGACAAAAGTGGCCCAATAATCGATTCGGAGCCGTATTCTTCCAGCCACTTTATGCCGGCCAGACCTTTGGTCTCGGTCAGCTCAATCCGCTCACTGCGCTGAAAGTCAACGATATGGTGCGGGCGCGTTCGCCACGGGAACCGAAATTGTCAGTCAGAAAGGCACCACTGATTTATAATACGATCATGGAGCCGGACAGCTCTCTGCTGTATATGGCAGCTGTCATACGGCACGCGATCGATGCTTATAAATCCATTGCGGGCTTTGACATTTCCCGTAATCCAGGGGTCACGGCAACACTATACAATCTCGGCAATGTCACGATCAGGGCACAGGCCCTGCGGGCGCGAAACAAAGAGCGCAAAGCCTCCGGCAAAGCGCCGTCTCTTCCCCGTGAAAATTACTATGGCTGGTTAATCAATCAAAAGGCCTCAGAACTGAGGGCGCTGTTGTAGGGTCACCCGCCGATCAGAAAGGCCGCACATTTTTCGATGCTGTTTCAGTCCTGATGTTTTTCAGATGCCTGCAAAATCAGATCCGACAGCATCTCCAGCGTTTCATCATCGAGATTGTCAATATGAGCGGCCAGCAGATTGGCGGTCTTCGTGGCCTGTTCGGACAGATTGCTCGTATCGACCGCCACGTTTGGATCAGACAGGGCCGCCAATTTCTGCATCAGTTCGGCTTCATCCCAAATCACATTGAAATACCCAACAATGCGCTGCAGCAGGGCCCAACTTGGTTTGCCACGACGGCCGTGTTCCAACGCAGAAAGATAGGCCGGGGATACTCCGATGGCAGTCGCCATCTGTTTTTGGGTCACATTTTGAGCAAGCCGCAGGTTTCTTAGATGATTTCCGAGCGGCGTCATCGGATTTGGCCCGCATTGAGTTTGCGAATGCGAATATAAAGAGCTCCCTGCCCACCATGAGAGCCACCAGATTCTCTAAAACCATTCACCAATTGCTGGAACCCCGGCAAGGACAACCACTTCGGCACATTGTTGCGCAGTACGCCGCGGCCTTCGTTCCCCTTGCCTGTAATGACAAGCACTATGCGGTGGTTAGCCCGTTGTGCCATCTGCAAAAAATCCAACAATGCGAACCGGGCGCGATCCTGGGTCATGCCGTGCAAATCAATACGCGCATCAATCTCAACTTTGCCCTTGCTCAGACTGCGGGCGATGCGCTCTTCAATCGGATGCGAGTGGAGGAAGCGATTGTTTGTTGCCCCTGAATTGGTTTTGGACGACATGGTCTGCATATTTTTTCCGCTGCCAGCAGATGGATGCAGCGCAGACTTAAAATCCATCGATTCTGGAGAAACGTCATTTGCCCCAGCCGGGGCAGCGGTTGCATCCATCAGTTTTGCCATCTCTTGCTTCAACGATACATCGCGTTGCGGCGACAGCGGCGTGGTTGTGTCAGCGACTTTTCGCCAGAGTCTGACCTCCTCTCCGCTTAGTGCTCTGCGCGACGCTCTTTGGTAATCTGCTCTGGATTCTTTCATTGCCGCGGAACCAACAATGTCATTTGAGCATCATGGCGGACTTGGCCAGCCATAAATCCGGCCTCTGGACCGGTACCTAAAAAGATATCACCCCGGCTTGGACCGACAATGGCAGACCCGGTATCATGCGCGATCATTAAGCGGTGAAAAGGATTTTCCTGATCTGGCAACGGCTCTTTGGTTCTGACCCAGATAGGGACACCGAATGTGTGCAGCAATCGGTCGACCGCCAAGCTGCGGCCCTTGATCAGTGGTATCCGGGCGGCTCCCACGGGTCCGTCGGATTCACTAATGTTTTCTATGATCCTGAAGAAAATATAGGATCTGTTATGGGCCATGAACGCATCGATCTCATCCGGATTGGACCGCATCCAATCGGCCAGTCGATCAGCGGTCATCAACTGCTCATCCGTTCCTTGTTTGGCACTGAGGTGTTTTGCGAGTGAACTGTATGCGTGGCCACTCTTTGCGCTGAAAGATATCCGCACAATCGTTTGGTCCGGGAAAACCAGTTTGGCGGAACCCTGAATATGGATAAAATAGGCATCCGTTTTGTCTTTGAGCCAGACCAGTTCCAGATTGCGGCCGGCAAGGGCTCCGGCCTGTATGGCACCACGATCAAAATATTCGACCAGACGGTTGTCTTTGATCTGTCCAAAGCGGCAATCCTGATCCATATCGGATGGTCGGTTGGAATCATCTATGTCCACCAATTCTGGTGGGCGGCAGTAGAGCGGAACGCAAAAGTCTTTGGTCTGAACCGGCGAGGCTTCCATCAGAGGTTCAAAATATCCGGTGACAAATCCTGGACCTTCAAGATCTACAAGACAGAAGTTTTCTTCAAAAAACGCGCGTGCCTGATCCCGTGACAGGTCGGGTTGCGTCTCAGCCCTTTCGCAGCATCGCCTTAAAGCATCCTGATCAAAGTCGGACGATACATGTCGATACGGACGAGCCAGCATCTCTCTAGCACTGCAAACAAAGGCCGCAAACGCCGCGCTGTGATCATCCTGATGCCAATGGGGGAGTCCGGCAAATCCCGTGTGAGAGGATTCACCGCAGATCTTTGAAGTTGGCATTTGCATCTGGGACACCCCAACGCAGATCAATCGTCAGTTGCGACCAGTTTCCAATTGGGATCACGCGATTTCACCGGGCGGGCAAAGGTCCATACGTCAATGACCTCGGCAACCTCCTGCAGATCTCCATCGACAACTTCATCGTTCTGGTCCAGCGTTGCTGAAATCATCTGACTGACAAACTTAACGGTAATCTGGGCTTCATCCTTGCTTAGCTCTGCAGCTTTGATGTCCGCCTTTTCCAGTCCGACAAAGCTGGCCTGAACCTTTTCACCTCGATCTGCACGGTCATCGATCGCCGATACAAAGTTTTCGTACACTTCGCGAGACAACAATCCCTTTAGGGCTCTCTTGTCGCCGTCAGCAAATCCCATGACGATCATTTCATAAGCCATTTTTGCCCCACCCAGGAACTGGTCTGGTTCAAATGCAGGGTCGCGCGACAATATTGCCGTCAGCCCTTGTTTCAAATCCTTGTTCTTGCCAGCTATCTTGCTGATCGCGGCTTCAGCGGCATTGACTTCTTCATCATCACGGCGGCGTTTGGCACCGGGCAATGTTACGACATTATCCGAATCATCCTGATCAGATCGTTCGTCGCCAACATAGGGATCATATGGTGGGCGTTCGTTGCCATTTCGTGTCCCGAGAACACTGCGCAATTTCCAAAAAACAAACAGCGCAGCGGCAAGTGGCAGCAGGGTGAAAAGATCAAATTCCATAATTGGGTCACAACCTTGGTGTGGAAGACGGATAGGGCTCAAATTGAGAGACCGATTTTGCACTTCATATAGGACGATCAGACAATTGGTTCAAATATCTTGATTCACCATGCAATCAGCGCAAGGACATCCTATATATAGTCTATCAATCCTGCCAGAGAATTTCCCGACTCATGCCTTTTGCGTTAATTCCATTCCTATTGCTCGTCGTGCCGATCGTCGAAATCGCGGCATTTATTGCCATCGGCGGAAAAATCGGCATTTTTGCAACCCTGTTGATGATCTTTGTCACCGCTGTGATTGGATCAATATTGTTGCGTATTCAGGGACTTAGCCTGATAAATCAGATTCAGTCGGAAGTTGCAGCAGGTCGCGTTCCCGGCCGCGCACTGGGAGACGGAGCGATGATCCTGGTCGCCGGTATCCTGTTGCTCACACCCGGCTTTGTAACTGATTCTATTGGATTTTTGCTCTTTGTACCACCTGTGCGCACTGGCATTTGGAAATTTGTATCTTCCCGCATCTCCGTGGTTACACCAGGAATGGATCCCTTTGCAGAACAAAGGGGGCGCGGACAGCAAAACCCCAACGATCCGGGGGGAACAATCATTGATCTGGATGAAGCAGATTATTCGGCTGGCACACCAGATCCTGATTCTCCTTGGACCAAGGGCAAAAATTCCTGAAGCTTGCTTGCTTGCCAGCGGGGTGTTGCCGTGGTAACGCCCACGACGATTTTACCGGCAGTCGTCAAAACTGCCTTCCGATACCAGAGTTCATAGAGCGGATTAGATAAATGGCCAAAAAAACCAAAAAAGAAGAAGCCGCACCGGCAGAAACAGAAATGGAAGCTGCTGCAGGCGCTGCTGCCAACGGCGAGGCACCTTCCCTCAACGTTCTTGCGCAATACATCAAAGACCTGTCGTTTGAAAATCCACACGCTCCTCATTCTTTGCGGCCGCGTGAAGATTCTCCGGAAATCAACATCAACATCAATGTGAATGCCAATCCGCTTTCTGAAACCGATTTTGAAGTTGAGTTGAAACTGGAAGCCAGCGCCGGCGAAGGTGCCGATGCCATGTTCACCGTAGAATTGATTTATGGCGGCGTATTCCGCCTGACCAATATTCCTGAAGAAGCGGTTGCTCCGGCCATTTTGATCGAATGCCCAAGACTGCTTTTCCCGTTTGCACGCCAGGTCGTTGCTGATGCTACGCGCAATGGCGGCTTCCCGCCATTGATGATTGATCCTGTTGATTTTGCAGCCCTGTTCCAGCAGCGCATGGCAGAAGAACAGGTCAAATCTCAGATGGCCAACTAGGTTTTAACTCTCCAGGCGGCTCGGTCATCTCGACCCGTGTCGCCTGGGCTTAAACGTCCCGCCAGCGATTCCATATTGCCCCGTCTCCCATGTTTTCAATCATGGTATTGTGTGCGGTGGTTTCCTGCGTACTCAATCTTGAACCCAAAGGCCGGTCCCGCTTTCTGAGCGGACTTGTTGCAACCGCCTCATCGTCAGCAGAGCTCGTATCACCCGATGCAATCTCGAGGCTCATGCCGACCTGTCGACCGCCGGTTAACTCGATATAGACATCAGCCAGAAGTTCAGAATCAAGCAGGGCGCCGTGCAAAGTTCGTGTGGCACGAGAGATTCCAAAACGATCGCACAGGGCATCTAGCGAATTACGAGCGCCAGGAAATTTTCGTTTGGCGATGGCCAGCGTATCCACCACCCGCGTTCCATCAACCGGCGGCTGCCCCACCCGCGCCAATTCTGAATCAAAAAACCCAACATCGAATCGAGCGTTGTGGGCAATCAATGTGCCATCGCCAAAAAACTCCTGAAACTTTGGCAATATGTCACCAAAACTCGGCTTGTCTTTGAGCTGCTCCCGGCTGATGCCGTGAATTCGTTGAGCGTCGGGATGTATCTCCTGATCACCGGGGTGAAGATATTCATGGAAAGTGTTTCCCGTGGGGAAACGATTCACCAGCTCAATGGCACCGATTTCAATAATCCGATCACCATTTTCAGGAGAAAGTCCGGTTGTCTCGGTATCGAATATGATCTCACGCATGGTGTTAGGTTCCGTTTTTCCAGCCTGCTTCGATTTGCCGAATAATTTCTTTTACACGTCGGCGAGCTGAATCCATTCCTTTTGATGTGTCAATTATGAAGTCAGCCTTTTCACGTTTCTCAAAATCGGGCACCTGCCGGGCAAGGATCTTCTCAAACTTTTCTTCATCCATTTCCGGGCGCTCTAGAACCCGTTGGCGCTGAACCGATGGCGGAGCCGTGACCACAATGATTCCGTCAACCCGGGAATCTCCCCCGGTTTCAAACAATAAGGGAATATCCAGCACCGCCAGCAAAGCCTCGCTTTCAATCGTTGATTGTCTGAAAGCCAGTTCTTCCGCCCGCACCAGCGGATGCACGATTTTCTCCAGTTTTTTCATGGCAGCTTCATTGCCAACTACCTGCTGACTCAGTCTTGCACGGTCGATTTTTCCGCTCACAGCCGTTCCTGGAAAGGCAGCTTCAACCAGCGGTACCGCTTTACCGGAATAGAGTTGATGGACGGTGGCATCAGAATCGTAAACGGGAATATCGTGGTCCCGAAATATCTGGGCTGTGGTTGATTTACCCATTCCAATAGAGCCGGTCAGACCCAAAAACACTGTCACTGACTTTCTCCCAGGTCATCCAACAGCAATTGACGCAATTCGGCATCCACTTCGGGTCGTGTCCCAAACCATTTTTCAAAGCCAAGCACAGCCTGATGCAACAACATGCCCAGTCCATCCACTGCCTGCATTTTTTGAACGCGGGCCTGTTCAAGCAAGGGTGTGATTAATGGCGTATAGACGATGTCGTTCACGATGGTATCAGACGAAAATCCAGCAAGGTTGAGTGGTGACCGCCCATCGTTCATGCCAAGCGATGTCGTATTAACAATCACGGCTGCATCACAGGTTAAACAGTCAATGCTTTCAATGCCAACCGCACTGCAGGGTGGACCGAATTGCTGCGCCAGCTTTTCGGCCTTTTCAACCGTTCGGTTGGCGATCTGTATTTTGGCAAAATTTCGTTGCTGCAACGCATCGATTACGGCTCTTGCCGCACCGCCGGCACCAAGAACCAATGCGCCGCGCTGCCTGTGTTCAGGGCTGTCCCATCCAGGAGCCCGTTCATCCAGATTGGCCAAAAAACCATATCCGTCAGTATTGGTTGCTCTGATCTTTCCATCCCGGATCCAAAGCGTATTTGCTGCTCCAAGTCGAAGCGCTTCTGCTTCTGGTTGGTCCGCCAGTTTCAAAGCTGCCTCTTTATGGGGAACGGTAACATTGCCACCGACGAAATCAGTTTCGGCCATGTTTTCGACAAAGGTTGCAAAATTTTCTGGCTCACAGGGGTATTTTACATAGTCCCCGGAAAGACCGTATTTCTTCAGCCAATAGCGATGAATCATAGGGGACCGGGAATGATTCACCGGCCAGCCACAGACAAAGGCCTGTTTGACATCAGCCATCAATCACCCCTTCCTTGCGCAATTGAGCAAGCAGCGGCAGCAGCGGCAATCCAATGATGGAAAATACATCGCCTTCGATTGAATCAAACAATTGCACACCCAGACCTTCGATTTGATAGGCACCAACGCTACCTAATATTGTTTCACCAGCATCCGATAAATGGCGACCAATAAATTCTGGCGACAGTTTACGCATGGTCATGGTGCACGGGGATACATGGCGCCAGATGGTTTCCCCATTTTGAACAAGGACAACTGCCGAGAGCAGATAGTGCGTTCGTCCCGATAGAGCCAGAAGACGTTGGCGTGCTTCTTTCATGGTTTTACACTTGTGCAAAACCTCCTGATCCAATGACAATATCTGATCGCAACCGATCACATAATGGTCGGGATAGCGCTGGCTGACATCTATCGCCTTCGCTTCTGCCAGGATTGTTGCGCGATCTTCCGGCAGCACGTCAGCCTGTTGAAGGGGCGCATCAATTGATCTCTCATCCAGTTCGGATTCGATTTGGGCAAATTGCAGGCCTGCATTGTCGAGAATGGTGGCTCGATGGCGGCTGGCGGATGCGAGTATGAGTTTGTTCATGGCTGGGATTACTATCGTCTTCTGATTGGCGCTAGGTGCGGCCTTTATACAGGGCCAGGATGGCTGCTGCGGTTTCTTCGATGGATCGTTTGGATACATCTATCATCGGCCAGTCATGGGTTTTGCAAAGACGACGGGTCCAGGCCAATTCTTCCTGGATTGAAGCACGGTCCACATAGACATCGCCGGTCAGATCACGATCAAAGGCCAGCAACCGATTTTCCCGCACCTGCAAAATACGTTCAGCCGATGCGATAAGGGCGACAACCAGCGGATGTTTCACATGGGGAATTTCTGATGGCAAGGGAACGTCAGGAACGAGGGGAATATTGATGGCTTTAACGCCGCGTTGCGCCAGATACATGCTGGTCGGCGTTTTTGATGTTCGGCTGATACCAATCAAAATAACATCGGCCTGTTCGATATCATCCGGCAGGTTGCCATCATCATGTGCCATCGCAAACTGAATGGCCTCCAGCCGGTTGAAATATTCCTCATCGAGCGCATGCTGCGCGCCCATTCTACCCGACATGGTATCGCCCAGATACCCATCGAAAATTTTGGTGATTGGATCCAATACATTGAGAGTGGGTACCCCCATCACATGGCATCGCTCGACAAGAACCGATTCCAACTTTTTGTCGACCATGGTGTACAAAACAATGCCTGGCGCGCCATCGATTGCTTTGAGTGCGGTCTCCAGTTTATCTAACGACCGAACCATTGGTGTTGTATGCTCTACAGCGCGCCAATTGCTGTATTGTGCCGCGACTGCCCTGGCGGTGGTAATCAAGGTTTCACCGGTAGAATCCGATATCATATGGAGATGGAAAAAGGTCTTTTTCGACACTTTTTCACGGGCTTTTTGAATCCAGCGTTTCATGGTCTGTCGAAAATTCTTTTACGGTTTGCCTGTGATGTAATGTGAATAAGTTTTGTCAGAAATGAAAGGAAGGGTATTTTCGCCTGTAGACCGAAATTTCATCCACAAAATCGAGTCAGTTGATTGAGCATACGACCTGTGGATTCCAGTGGGCATAATTTGATTGGGATGTTTTGTTAACATACCAGCCTTGCGTTTTGCCAATCAAGGAAGGCTGTATCAGCATGGTTTTATTCATTTATCCGGTTTCTCCCCACAATCCTTCCAACCGGATAGATTTTGTTCTAGACAGACGTTGAAAGACTTAATCTGGTCGGTTTGGGGATTGGTTAAAATTCTCTTAATTCACAGACTCTAATAATAATCAAAAACACGTGGTGAAGAATCCCTGTGATTAAAACCGGTGTGGAAAGTCAGATCGAATGGCATTGGAAGCGAGCAATAAACCGATCATGAAGGTTTTGGCTGGAGAGGCACTGGCCAGTCCACCGGTTTGGATGATGCGTCAGGCTGGCCGTTATCTACCTGAGTACAAAGCCACTCGAAAGAAAGCGGGAGGCTTTTTGGATCTTTGTTACAATCCTGAATTGGCAGTTGAGGTAACACTCCAGCCGATCCGTCGGTTTGGCTTTGACGCAGCGATCTTGTTTTCAGATATCCTGGTCATTCCCGATGCGCTGGATATAGGCGTTCGCTTTGAAGAAGGCCGGGGACCCATAGTAGAGACGGTTGATGCGGAACGTATAGCTCGTCTGTCCACAGATGGGGTTCTGACCCATTTGGCGCCTGTATTGGAAACTGTTCGTCAATTGCATGGTACGCTTTCAGGTGAAACGGCGTTGCTTGGTTTCTGTGGTGCGCCCTGGACAGTGGCGACCTACATGATAGCTGGTCATGGTACACCCGATCAGGGGCCGGCCAGGGAGTTTGCTTTGAAGCAACCCGTTGCCTTTCAACAATTGATGGATGTTCTGGTCGACGCATCGTCGCAATACCTGATTGCGCAACTCGATGCGGGTGCCGACGCTGTACAGATCTTCGATTCCTGGGCATCGGTACTGGATGAAGATCAGTTCAATAAATGGTGCATCCGTCCTGTTCAACAGATCGTTGAAAAGGTTCGTACTGAAAGACCAAATGCGAAGATTATCGGATTTCCAAAAGGTATCGGAGCCTTTTACAAAGATTATTCAGCACTTACCGGTGTGAATGCTGTCGGTCTGGATTGGACCCTGCCCATGGATTTCTCAAAGTATTTACAGAAAATATGCCCGGTACAGGGTAATCTCGATCCAAAACGCCTTATTGTGGGTGGGACAGCGTTGGACGACGCCGTTGATACTATTTTACAAGGTTTGAGTGCTGGACCACTGATTTTTAACCTCGGCCATGGCATTACACCTGAAACACCGATTTCACATGTGGAACAGATGGTGGATCGGGTACGAAATTACTCGAATTAGATGATGGGATAAGCACGTGGATTTGTGGGTTAAGTCATTTCATA
>CAJQPW010000384.1 GCA_905480295.1 uncultured Rhizobiaceae group bacterium
GGCCATGGCAAACGCAGCAGTTATTATAGCGACTATACGTTTGGTGTCTGGACATCCGACAATGTGCTGGTGCCAGTCGGTAAGGCCTATTTTGGATTTACCGATGAAGAGCTGAAACAGATCGACACATTCGTGCGTACCAACACGGTTGATCGGTTTGGACCTGTCCGCTCGGTTGCCGCGCGGCCGGATTTTGGCCTCGTTCTGGAGATCGCCTTTGAGGGCATCAACCGCTCAAAACGCCACAAATCTGGCGTGGCGATGCGATTTCCACGAATCTCAAGACTGCGTTGGGATAAAAGCCCGAGAGAGGCCGACACGCTATCGTCCCTCGAAACACTGCTTTCTTAACCGATTCGTATAGGTTCTTTGACAATATTGGCCCGTGTTTTGACCTTTGGACGGGTGCGGAAATGAGCGTGTTGATCACCGGTGGTGCCGGTTATATCGGCTCCCACATGGTTTGGGAGTGCATCGACAATGGTGAAGATGTGGTGGTCATTGACAATCTGGTCACCGGATTTGACTGGGCTGTATCGCCACAGGCCAAGCTGGTTGTCGGCGATATCAATGACCGGGTTCTGGTAGAAAACGTCATCAAAGAATTCAATGTCGACACCATCGCCCATTTCGCCGGATCGGTGGTGGTTCCTGAATCCTTCGAAAAGCCGCTGAAATATTATGCCAACAACACCTGTGCGACCCGAAACCTTGTCGAAACAGCCGTTCGTTGTGGTGTGAACAAGCTTATATTTTCTTCCACGGCAGCGGTATACCAAGCCCCGGATACTCTTGTGCCGGTCGATGAAACGGCTCCGCTTGTTCCCGCTTCGCCCTATGGTCAATCCAAATTGATGAGTGAAATGATGATTCGCGACGTCGCGCAGGCGCATGATCTGCGATACGTGATGCTGCGCTATTTCAATGTTGCCGGCGCAGATCCTCAGGGTCGAGCCGGTCTTTCAACCCGTGGCGCAACCCACGTGATGAAACTGGCCTGCGAAGCTGCAACCGGGAAACGGGATCATTTTGACGTCTTTGGAACAGATTACGACACACCAGATGGGTCAGCCATTCGCGATTTCATTCATGTCAGTGATCTTGCAAACGCCCACTACACCGCTCTGAATTTTCTCCGCGACGGCGGCCGCAAATTTACCGGAAATGCCGGCTACAGCCTTGGTAGCTCTGTTTTTGAAGTTGCCCACGCTGTCAAACAGGCTTCTGGAAGCGATTTCAAGGTTCTGCACAAACCCCGTCGGCCAGGCGATGTTCCTGCAATTGTGGCAGATGCCTCTCGCATGATGGCCAGACTTGGATGGGAACCCAGATTCACCAATCTGGAAACGATTGTGGAACACGCGCTGGCATGGGAACAGCGCCTGTCAAACCCGGCCAGACTTGAGCAAAGAACACCACCATTGGCACCTGAATTGAAGGTGCTTAATAATCGTGTTTCGCAAAGTTGAATTTCAATAATCGGCGTCGCATTTAAGGCTTGGCGAATCGGGTCAAACACGGCAGATAGATCTCTGTTTTGTAGTAAGGTACAACTGAACCGCGCATGGCACTCCTTCTCGGCATTGATACAGGTGGCACATTTACAGACGCGGTGCTGCTGAAAACCGATGACAAGGGCTCCGGCGGGGAAGTTGTAGCAAAAGCCAAGTGCCTGACAACGCGTCATGATTTTGCAATCGGTATCGCCGGTGCAGCTCAGCAGGTGATCGAATTAAGCCAGTGCGACCCGTCCATGGTCGGCTTGGTGTCGCTTTCGACCACATTGGCAACCAACGCCCTGGTTGAGGGGCAGGGCGGACGTGTGGCGTTGATCGCCATCGGGTTTGAAGACCGGGATTTGAGCAATGCCGGTTTGGCGGATGCTATGGGCAACGATCCGATTGTTGTGCTGCAGGGGGGGCATACAACCCATGGAAGCCAGGCTAAACCATTGGTTCTGTCCCCATTGGACGAGCAGCTGGATGCCTTGTCCGCCGAAGTCAGCGGTTTTGCGGTTGCCGGTTACTTTGCCGTTCGCAATCCCGAACACGAACTTGCAGTCCGTGATCTGCTGCTGGCCAGAACCGGCAAGGCCGTCACCTGCAGTCATGAATTATCGGCCAAGCTCAACGGCCCCAAACGAGCTCTGACCACGGTGTTGAATGCCCGGTTGGTGCCCACCATCACCCGATTGATCGCAGCCACAAAGCGATCGCTGCAACAGCAGAATGTTGATGCACCGCTGATGATCGTTCGAGGCGATGGTGCGCTGGTCAGTTCAGACTTTGCCGTGCGACGGCCGATAGAGACAATTCTTTCCGGACCGGCGGCCAGCCTTGTTGGAGCCCGATATCTGACGGGTGTAACCAATGCCTTTGTCAATGACATCGGCGGCACGACATCCGATGTTGCCATGCTGGAAAATGGCCGACCAATGCTGGATCCGTATGGTGCACGGGTCGGTGGATTCAGAACCATGGTCGAAGCCGTTGCCATGCACACATTCGGATTGGGTGGTGATTCAGAGGTCAGCCTTGGCGGTTCCGCACTGAGACCGCAGATTGAACTCGGCCCGCGTCGCCTGGTCCCGATCAGCCTGTTAAGCCAGGAACACGGTGAAGGGATCATGGACGAGCTAAACAGACAGTTGAAGAGCACGCTTTTTGGTCGCAATGATGGACGGTTTGCATTCCGCTCAGGCATGGGTCTGGAAGCCGATCTGTCGCAAAATGAGCAGCGTCTGTTCGACAAAATTTCAGACACCGCAAAACCACTCAACAGTTTGCTTGATGGCACGTTGCAAAGGGCCGCCCTGACCCGGTTGGTCGGACGGGGTCTGGTTCAGGTTGCCGGTCTGACACCAAGCGACGCGCTGCACGTTCTTGGTCACCACAACGTATGGAATGTAGAGGCTGCAACCAAAGCACTTTCGCTATTCGGTCGTCAGCGCGATGGTTCCGGTCAAGCATTTTGTCCTGACCCGCTGAAACTCGCAGACGCAATCCTCACCCGTGTGCAGAGGCGCTCCGCCGAGGTCGTTCTCGAAACCGCCTTCCAAACTGACGGAAAGGAAGGCCGCGATGAACTGGCACATCCCCTGGTTCAGGAAATTTTGGACACCCGTCAGATGGACATTGAAAGCCCGTCCGGCGACAAATCAAGAGAACAACGACATACAATCAGATTAGACTTGAAGCTGGACCGGCCGCTCGTTGGGCTGGGCGCTTCGGCGCATATTTATCACCCGGCGGCGGCACAGTTGCTGGGAACCACAATCAACGTTCCCGACGATGCCGACGTTGCCAATGCCATCGGCGCCGTGGTCGGTCAGGTATTGATGAAAGCGGAAGTTACAGTTTCACAACCTACCGAAGGCCGCTTTCAGGTAACGGGAATTGCCACACCCTTTGCTGATGAATCGGAAGCTCTGATGCAGGCTGAAACTTTGGCTTTAGCCAAAGTGGAACGCCTGGCCGAGGAAGCAGGTGCAAAGCAGGTGGAAATGAACGTCGTCCGCGACGTTAAACATGCGCAGATTGAATCGCGGGATATGTTGATTGAAGCCAGGATATTGGCGACCGCGAGCGGCAGGCCACCGATTGTCAGCTGACATTCGTTCAGTTTGGCATTCAGCCAGCCAGGGACGGCAGATGGTTTGGGAACCAGTCATAGAGCATCGCCAACAGCACAAGTCCCAACGCAATGCGGTAGATAACAAACACCAAAAAAGAGGTGCGCCGCACCAGGGCCATCAAAAATGCAATCGCCGCTAGGGCCGCAAAGAACGTAAAGAACGCGGCCCACAGGGCATCAGGTGGAATGCCCTGATTTGTTTGGATCGCATCCAACGCGGTGAACAAACCCGCTGCCGCAATCGCCGGTATACCCAGCAAAAACGAAAAGCGGGCTGCCTCGCCTCTACGAAACCCCAGGAAGCGGGCAACGGTGATTGTAATTCCCGAGCGGCTGGTGCCGGGGATCAAGGCGATAGCCTGCGCAACGCCGATCAGCATTGCCGGACCTAAAGTCATGTCTTCCATGCGTTTCAGCCGCAGGCCAACACGATCTGCGACATACATTAAAATACCGAAAAATATGGCCCCGTAGGCAACAACTTCAATGCCCCTGAGCGCCGTAGAAGCGCCGGAGTATTTAAGCAGTGCGCCAAATGCCAGAGCCGGGATCGTAGCAAGGGCGATATAGGTGGCCATACGGGAGTTCGGTGTCACCTGACCCCTGAGAATGTCAAAACACCCGCCTAATAGTTTCAGCACATCACGCCAGAAATAGACCAGAACCGCAAACAAAGAGCCCACATGCACCATCACGTCGGTTGCTATGCCCTGGTCGTCCCAGTTTGAAAAAGCGGGTATTAAAATTAGGTGGCCGGAGGATGATACCGGCAAAAACTCGGTGAGACCCTGGACAATCGCCAGAACGAGTATTTGTTCTATGCTCACGAACGCGTCCCATTGTACTGATTCGGGTGACTTGCCGCCCTTTCTCTCGCCTCCTATAGAGGTGTTCAACGTTCAATAAAACCACCATGGTCCAATTTGGGCCTGCCATCTGGAAACGCCATGTCGACTCTCTTCCACAGCACCATGTCCGCCGGCTCCCGGGCCGTTCGCCTGCTGATGTCAGAATATGGAATTGACGTCACATTGCAGGAAGAACAAGTCTGGGAGCGACGCGAAGAATTTGTGGCTCTCAACCCAGCCTGCACGGTGCCGGTGCTGGTTGAGGGTGACCGCACAATCGTTGGCTCGCAGATTATCGCCGAATATCTGGACGAAACCCACGGCGCGCTCAAACGGGACAGAAGGATGTTTCCGGAAGATCCGATGGGCCGCGCTGAAATGCGCCGAATCATCGACTGGTGCCTGGTCAAACTTGAATCTGAAGTCACCCGATATGCTGTGCATGAACGGGTCACCAAAAGACAGATGCCATCAAACCTTGGGGGTGGTGCACCGGACAGTCAGGCTTTGCGGGCTGTGCGCGCCAATATTTCTTTCCATCTCAAATATCTCGGCTGGCTTGCATCAAATCGCGACTGGCTGGCTGGCGATCAAATCACCCATGCCGACCTGACTGCCGCGGCAACTCTTTCGGTTCTTGACTATATGGGTGAAATCGAATGGAGCGAAGAGACAGGATTGAAGGAATGGTATGCGCGAATGAAATCCCGCCCATCCTTTCGCCCTTTGCTGGCAGACCGGTTACGTGGCATGCCGCCGGTTTCGCATTATGTTGATCTCGACTTTTGAGCACGACAACCAAACTCATTTCCGGACTTAAACAAGATGCATTGGCGCTCGGCATGGATGCGCTGGGAGTGACATCTGCCGATTCGATTGCCGATGCGGAACCCGCCTTGCGGGAGTTCGTTGACGCTGAGTACCACGGCTCCATGAACTGGATGGCTGAAACCATGACCCGTCGCGGTCACCCCAGGAAATTGTGGCCGCAGGCACGCTCGATCATCGTCGTGGCGATGAATTACGGGCCAGAAACAGACCCGATGCTGGCGTTGCAGCAACCATCCAAAGGGGTGATATCCGTCTATGCCCGACACCGCGATTATCATGACGTGATCAAAGGGCGTCTCAAGACATTGGCAGCGAAACTGGTTTCCCGGGCCAGGCAGAATCAACTGGATTGCGATGTTAAAGTGTTTGTCGACACCGCCCCCGTCATGGAAAAGCCACTTGCCCAACAAGCCGGTATCGGCTGGCAGGGAAAACACACCAATCTGGTATCGCGCAACTTTGGTTCGTGGCTGTTTCTCGGTTCCATTTTCACAACGTTGGATCTGGCGCAGACTTCATCCCATGACGACCATTGCGGCCAATGCTCAAACTGCCTCGACATCTGTCCCACGGATGCTTTTCCTGCACCGTATAAACTGGATGCCCGCCGCTGCATTTCCTACCTCACGATTGAGCATAAGGACCCTATTCCAGAGGAATTCCGGCGCCCTATGGGCAACCGCATATATGGATGTGACGATTGCCTTGCCGTCTGCCCGTGGAACAAATTTGCCAGACAGGCGCAGGAAGCCAAACTGGCCAGTCCGGAACAGCCCACCGAAAACAGCCTTGAATATTTCCTCAGGCTGGACGATCAGGCCTTTCGACAAAGATTTTCCGGATCACCGGTAAAGCGCATCGGGCGCGACCGCTTTATACGCAATTGTTTGATTGCCGCGGGTAATTCCAACCAGTGCGAGCTGTTGCCAGCCATTGACGACCTGCTGCTGGACCCAGATCCCGTCGTTCGCGATGCGGCTCAATGGGCCAGTCGAGAATTGAAAGAGGCACATCCATGAAAGTCGGAATTTTTGGCTGTGGCTTCAGTGGCACACAGATCGGCACGACCATGAAGACATCCGAGGCCCAGGTGTGGGGAACAACGCGCGATCCCAACAAGGCAAACGGTCTGTCAATGCGAGGAATAGAGCCGCTGATCTTTGACGGAAACGCACTTCAAGATTCTGTCGTCAGCGCCCTTTCTACTGTCACTCATTTGGTAATCTCTATCGCTCCACCGCGAAACGAAGCTGAAGATCTGACACTGCGACCGGTTGATCCGGTACTGGTCGCACTAAACAACCATCATGCCAATTCATCAAATCTCGATGGCCACGACCCTCTGGCGTTTCTCGTTCCCAATCTGAAATGGATCGGGTATCTTTCCACAGTTGGCGTTTATGGCAATCACGACGGCGCATGGATTGACGAAA
>CAJQPW010000385.1 GCA_905480295.1 uncultured Rhizobiaceae group bacterium
GGATGCACCTGGGTGTTTGACCAGTTGATGACAAACTGAGTGAGTGCCTGGGCCCCATCCCCCTTGAACAGGCTGGGCGCGTCGGGATAGGTACGCTCGAGATATTTGGCAATTTCGTAGCTCTCTTCGACCACGGTTTCCTCATCGCGGATCACCGGAACACGACGGGAATCGCCCCCTTCAGTTGTGGCTACTTTGGTAAAAGGCGTAGGAATGGTCTGATAATCCAGCCCCTTATGTGCGAGCGAAAGCCTGGCCTTCCAGCAATGAGGACTGAACAGGATGTTTTGATCTGCGCCACAGAGTTCGTAAATCTGAATTGTCATTGAATGGTTCCGGATGATGTAAAAGTGCAGTAAGCAGGGACTGGCTATCACGCCTTAACCGGGGAAAAAAGAGCATGATCGATCACTTCAAAATGTTTGCCGGTTATAACAGTTGGGCAAACGGCAAATTGTATAACGCGGCAGGCAAATTAAGCGATAACGACTATGACAGCGACTGCGCCGTTGCGTTTTCTTCCATGCACGGCACGCTGAACCACCTGCTGGGTGGTGACATGATCTGGATGAGCCGCTTTCGCGGCACGGTGGCGCCTTCCATTTCGCTCGATACAATTCTTCACCAGACATTTGAAGCCCTGCGAACCGCGCGGTTTGCCTATGATCGGGAGATAGAAGATTTTGTTGACGGATTGGACCCTGCGGCGCTGGACAAGACAATCAGTTACACGCCGATCACCGACCCCCGGCCCGTGACCCAGAAACTGGCCCCCGCAATGGCTCACTTATTCAACCATCAAACGCACCACCGCGGTCAGGCCCATGCCATTCTCACCCGACTGACAGGAGAGGCCCCTGCCCTCGACCTGCTTTATTATCAGCGCGCGCTGTCAGACAAAGGGAACATGTAAACATTGGAACGCAAACTCCGCATCGATGCGTTTGGCGCAACCTGCCTTGTGCTGTTTTCTGCCCTGCTTGGTTTCAATCAGGTCCTGGTGAAAATCGTCAACGATGGTATGCAGCCGGTTTTTCAGGCAGGACTGCGTTCGCTTTGCGCATTTCCATTGCTGTTGATATTTGCCCTGATCATGAAGCGAAAGCTTTCGGTAACCGATGGCACTTTCTGGCCCGGCATGTTCGTCGGCACCATGTTTGCCGGTGAATTCGTACTGTTGTTCCTTGCCCTCGACTACACCAGCGTGGCGCGAGCCTCGATCTTTTTTTATACGATGCCGTTTTGGGTCGCTGTAGGTGCCCATTTCCTGATCCCGGGCGACAGACTGACACCCATACGCGTTCTGGGACTCGTGCTGGCGATTGCAGGTGTTGTGCTGGCTCTATCTCAGGATTCTGCTCCGGTTACTCCCAAAGCCTTTCTCGGGGACCTGATCTGTCTTCTTGCGGCAACAATGTGGGCCGCGATTGCGCTTGCAGCGCGAACAACAAAACTATGCAACACGTCTTCGGAAATGCTTCTGCTGTATCAATTGGCCGTTTCAGCTCTTCTTATCCTGATTGTTGCACCGTTTTTTGGCCCCCTTATCCGGGACCTGCAACCCTATCATATCGGGATATTTTCGTTTCAGGTTGTGGGTGTGGTGTGCATCGGCTTCCTGGCCTGGTTCTGGCTGTTGTCGAAATATCCAACATCCGATATGGCCAGTTTCGGATTTCTGGCTCCAGTCTTTGGGGTCGCCTTTGGTTGGTTGATATTAGACGAACCGGTCGGGATTCGATTGCTGGCTGCGCTGGTGCTGGTGGGTATCGGCATTGTTCTGGTCAATCGGCGGCCTAAATCGCAATGAAATAATTCGCCACCGCCACACGAAACAACACCGGTGCGAAGTTCGCTGCAACCAATTGTAACTGCCCCCTTGAACTTGTCGCCGGTTTCGCCCACAAGCCGCGCATGCTGACGATTTCTGAACTCACATTTCGCATGCAGGGCCGCCTGCTGTTGGACAACACGTCCCTGACCGTGCCCATGGGGGCACGTGTGGGGTTTGTTGGACGCAACGGAACCGGCAAAACCACCCTGTTCAAGCTGATTACCGGTGAATACGGTCCTGAGACCGGCTCGCTTAAACTGAGGCGCAAAATGCGCATTGGTCAGGTTGCACAGGAAGCTCCCGGCACAGAATCCTCATTGCTGGACACGGTGCTGGAAGCCGACGTGGAGCGCAGCCAATTGCTGGCCGAAGCGGAAACAGCACACGATCCTACGCGGATTGCAGATATTCACACGCGACTTGGGGATATCGACGCCCATTCCGCTGAAGCACGCGCAGGGGCCATCCTGCACGGACTGGGGTTTGACTCACAGGCACAGGCTCGCCCTTGCTCGGATTTTTCCGGTGGCTGGCGCATGCGTGTGGCGCTGGCCGCCGTGTTGTTTTCAGAGCCTGATCTGTTGCTGCTCGACGAGCCCACCAACTATCTCGATCTGGAAGGCACACTCTGGCTGGAAAACTACATCGCCCGGTATCGCCACACGGTCATCATCATCAGCCACGACCGTGATCTGCTGAACAAGTGCTGCAATTCGATTGTACATCTGGAGAACCTTAAACTGACCTCCTACAAGGGCGATTACGACTTCTTCGAAAAGACCCGCGCCGAACGCATGGCCTTGCAGACCAAAATGAAGGCCAAGCAGGATGCCAAGCGGGCTCACATGGAAGCCTTCATCAACCGTTTCAAGGCCAAGGCCTCCAAGGCCACGCAAGCACAGAGCCGGGTCAAGGCGTTGGAGAAAATGGCCCAAATCTCTGCCGTACAGGAAACCGAAGTGGCGCCGCTGAGTTTTCCAAGCCCCGAAAAAGCCATTGCCTCTCCGATCATCAATCTGGAGCGGGCGGCAACGGGATACGAGCCCGGCAAGCCGATCATTTCCAACATGGATTTGCGTATCGATGCAGATGACCGAATTGCCCTTCTGGGCGCCAACGGCAATGGAAAATCCACATTTGCCAAGCTGATTTCAGGCCGTCTGGCAGTCACCGACGGCAAGCTTGTCCGATCAGAAAAACTGCGTGTGGCGATGTTCGCGCAGCACAACATGGATGATCTTTATCCCGACCAAACTCCGGTCGATCATGTGCGCAAGCTCATGCCGCAACAACCGGATTCCAAGGTCCG
>CAJQPW010000386.1 GCA_905480295.1 uncultured Rhizobiaceae group bacterium
ATAAGCGAACCGCTTGGCGATGCCGTGACCGGCGCAACGCAGCTCGCCATCAAACATTTTGGCAAAGGAGCAGTTTAATCATGGCCACCGACATGATCGAGGTTCTGTCTCCGGAAAGCTGGTCCCGGTCCCACGGCGGGCCACTCTATGCCCAACTGAGCCAACATATTGAATCGGCGATACGCTCCGGTCAGATTGAAGAAGGGGCATCCCTGCCCTCCGAGCGGGAACTGGCGCAGATCACCAAATTGTCCCGCGTGACCATTCGCAAGGCAGTGCAAAAACTGGTGCATGGCGGACTGGTTATTCAAAAACAGGGCTCGGGAACGACGGTTGCCCCGCAATCGGGCCGGGTTCAGCAATCTCTTTCCCGGCTGACTTCGTTCAGCGAAGACATGTCCAGGCGGGGTCTGCAGGCCCAGTCAAAATGGCTGGAGCGGGGAATTTTCACCCCATCACCGACCGAATCCATGACCCTGGGTCTGGCTGCTGATGCAAATGTTGCCCGCATTTCGCGGCTCCGACTGGCCGGTGGACGGCCTATGGCCATCGAAAATGCATCTCTGTCGGCCGACATTCTGCCTGACCCCGAAAACATCAGCGATTCGCTCTACGCACATCTTGAAAAGCGTGGGCAAAAGCCAAGCCGGGCCATCCAACGCATTTCAGCAACCATATTGAGCGGAGCCGATGCCGAGCTGCTTGAAGTGGACGACGGCACGGCCGGATTAAAAATTGAACGGATATCTTACTTGCCCGGCGGCCAGATCGTTGAATTTACCCGATCGATCTACCGGGGTGATTCCTATGATTTCGTTGCCGAACTGCAGATATCCAACGAAGGATCGTAATAATTCATGTTTGATTTCCAGACAAAAATGCGCCGAGAAATCGAAGACATTCCCGACGCTTTGCAACGACTTCTGGACAGTGCTTTGCCTGTCATCAAGGATGCAGCCGACGAGTTGAGACGCACCAACCCCGCTGTCATCTGCACGATTGCACGCGGCTCATCCGACCACGCGGCGAGCTTTCTGAAATACGCCATCGAACTGACCGCTCGCGTGCCGGTGGCATCGCTTGGGCCATCGATCAACTCGATTTATGGCGTCGATCTGAAACTGAATTCGGGTGCCTGCATTGCGATTTCACAATCGGGAAAAAGCCCTGACATTACCGCCATGGCCCAATCTGCCCGTACCGGTGGTGCCTGCACCATCGCGATCACCAATGAATCACAATCCCCGCTGGCCAATGTGTGCAACCACACCATCAACATCCAGGCGGGAAAGGAAGAAAGCGTTGCAGCCACCAAGACCTTCCTGACTTCTATCGTGTCAGGCCTTTTGCTGCTCGGACATTGGCAACACGATCAACGCCTGCTGGACGGATTGCAGCGGCTGCCAGAGCAGGCAAAGAAAGCGATCGAATGTGACTGGAGCGAACTCACACGCCGTCTGTTGCGCGAAGACGCCCTATATGTGCTGGGTCGGGGGCCTTCCTTCGCCATCGCAAACGAAGTCGCACTGAAATTCAAGGAAACCTGCCAGATTCAGGGGGAAGCTTTCAGCTCAGCCGAAGTCCTGCATGGCCCGGTATCGATCGTTGCCGCCCATTACCCGGTGTTGGCACTGGCCGCGCGGGACCTGTCGGAACCATCGATTTGCGATGTGGCCGATGATCTGGTTTCACGCGGTGGCGACGTATTTGCAACATCATCAAACGCCAGACTTGCGACGCCCCTGCCCCATGTGGCAACCGATCACCCGCTCACCGACCCGCTGATGCTTGCCATCTCCTTTTACGCCTTTATCGAGCAACTGGCACGGCTGCGGGGGTTTGATCCGGACAAGCCGCGCAACCTTAAAAAGGTGACCGAAACCGTATGACCGGGAGCAAAACCAGCGATGCGATTGCGCTTGCAGGCGCCGACATTTTCGATGGTCAGGACCTGCATCAGGGCCTGGCACTGGTTGTTGAACAGGGGTCGGTTTCCGGATTGTTTGCGCAATCAAATCTGCCGGATGACATCGAAACACTTGAACTCCGTGGCGGCACGCTGGTGCCCGGGTTCATTGATCTTCAGGTCAACGGTGGCGGCGGAGTTCTGCTTAACGAGCAACCAACACTTTCGGGCATTGAAACGATCTGCCAGGCGCATCGCCCCTTTGGCACGACCGCCCTGCTGCCGACCCTCATCACGGACACCCCCGAAATAACCCAACGCGCCATTGAAGCCGGCATTGCTGCAACAGAGAAAAACGTTCTGGGATTTTTGGGTCTGCATCTTGAAGGTCCGCATCTGGCCCGCGCCAAAAAGGGAGCCCATGATCCAGACCTGATCCGTCCCATGACGTCACAGGATCTGTCGATATTGATTGCGGCTAAAGAGCGCCTTGAAAACCTGATGGTCACGGTCGCTCCGGAATCGGTAACCGAGCAACAGATTACCGACTTGAGCCATGCGGGAATTGTCGTCAGTCTCGGTCATAGCGATGCAGACTATGCGCAGGTACAGCGCGCTATCGCTGCTGGTGCGCAATGCGTCACCCATCTTTACAACGCCATGAGCCCTCTCAGCCATCGCGAACCGGGCATGGTGGGCGCCACCCTTCAATCAGGCGAAATTTGTGCAGGGATAATCGCCGATGGTTATCATGTTGATCCGGCGGCAATTTCAATCGCCCTTGCAGCAAAGCAGCAGCCCGGTCGGATTTTCCTGATCACCGACGCCATGTCGACCATCGGAACCGACATGAAGAGCCTGCAATTGAACGGAAGAACCATTCTGCGAAAGGACGGACGCCTGACGCTGGAAGATGGAACCCTCGCAGGTGCAGATCTCGATATGATAACCGCCGTGCGGTTCATGATCAGCCAGGTCGGGCTCGAACCGATGGAAGCCTATCGCATGGCTGCCGCTTATCCCGCGCAATGTATGAAAATTTCACCCCGGTTTGGCACATTGCGTCCCGGTGCTGAGGCCAATATCGTTCATTTGGATGAAAACCATCGGGTAACCCGCACATGGATCGGCGGCAAATAAGAACGCCCAGGTCTCCAGTCTTGACATCGTCCGCCGTCGACAGCATGTGGCGGGGATGAAGATTTCCCAAGCCGATATCATCATGGTGCCAGGCTACACCAATTCAGACGCTGACCACTGGCAGAGCCGGTGGCAAAATCAGATGAAAACTGCCCGTCGCGTTGACCAGGAAGATTGGTTGAAACCGGTGGTTGAAGACTGGACGGCGAACCTCATTGCAGCGGTAAGCGAAGCCACCGCACCGGTGGTGCTGATTGCCCATTCTCTTGGAGGACAGGTGGTCGCGCAGGCCATTGCCGGCATGGAAGATTCACAACTGTCGACGATCCGTGGCGCGTTTATCGTTGCCCCTCCGGACGTGGAAAACCCTTCACTTCGGCCCAGGCACCTGATGACATTTGGACCGTATCGGCGTGAGCCCTTTCCCTTTCCCAGTGTTGTTGTTGCCAGTCAAAACGATCCATTCTGCAGCATCGAAACCGCCGCTGAAATGGCACTGGCATGGGGGTCGAAATTTGTCGACGCGCGGGAAAGCGGACACATCAACAGCGACAGTGGCCACGGCCCCTGGCCTGACGGGCTGATGGTCTTCGCCAATTTTATGAAGAATCTAAAGGCTTAGGAACCGCGAAACGACAATTGGCTCAGCGTCGCGTCAACGCCGTTCCGCAAGTAGAACGAATCCGGGCCAAGCGCTGCGTAGTGGAACCCCAGTTCATGGGCCAGTTCCAAAGATTTGGCGTTGCCACACCAGGTGTATGCCAGCTTGCCCCGCTTCTTGGCCTCCACCGGCATTGACCGAATCATATCAATCGTATCGGGTCCATAAGCGTCTGGCACAACGTCACCGCGCACTGATATCGACAGGTCACCAGGACCACAAAAAATACCGTCAATGCCATCGAGATCAAGGATGTCTAGCATGTTTTCAACGGCTTGGGCAGTTTCAATCATGGCCAGAATAATGCAGTTTTCATTGGCTGATCTGACATAATCAGACGGTGCAACATCATAGACACTGGCAACCTGGGACACCCCGTAGGAGCGGTCGCCCAGCGGCGGATATTTACCGAAAGAAACCAGCTGTTTGGCATCCTCAACCGTGTTGATCATCGGCGCGATGATACCATTTGCCCCCGCATCCAGCGCCCGGCTGACCAGATCAAACCGTCCAACAGGAATACGAATAATGCTCGGCTTGCCCGCCGCAGCGATGGCCGCAATGCCGCGAATAACGCTGTTTTCGGTTTGCATGCCGTGCTGCATATCCAGCGTAACTGCATCAAAACCGGTTTTAGCCAGTTCTGTCAGATACATCGGGTCCTGCTGCCCGGACCATCCGGAAATGACCATTTCTCCGGAATTCATCAGCCGTTTTAGTCTGTCCATGAAATCTCTACCCGAATGCTGGATTATTCGCTTTGAATTTCTTCAACGGCCTGGCCGAGAAGCTCTTTCATCTTGTTACGCAGATCGTCATCACTGATCGACACGTTGCTGGCATCAAAGTCGCCACGAACTTTACGGAACACATCTTCGTCTCCCGCTTCCTCAAAATCGGCCATGATCACTTCCTTGGCATAGGCATCTGCATCGGAATGATTCATTTCACCAGCAGCCCAGAGACCGAGCAGCTTGTTTCTGCGCGCCTCGGCTTTGAATTTCAGTTCTGCATCATGGGCAAACTTCTTTTCAAAACTTTCGCCCCGTTCTTCAAATGATGACATTTTATACTCCTCGACAAAGGGTTTGGCGGAATCAGATGATCCAACACTCTTACCCTTGATGTAAGCATCTGACGGCATCAAATCAACATTGTGATTTCTGTGCCAAAGCGATGACGATTGTGCATAGGCAATTGTTTTATCGCTATGGGTAGCTTATGGGATCAAACGAGTCTCCGAGCCATTCCAACCAAGATTATAGAGCCATGAGCAGACGTCGCAAAATCTACGAAGGCAAAGCCAAGGTCCTGTATGAAGGCCCTGAGCCGGGAACCCTGATTCAGTTTTTCAAGGACGATGCGACCGCCTTTAATGCCAAAAAGCACGAAATAATCGATGGCAAAGGGGTTCTGAACAACCGTATCTCCGAATATGTGTTTGAAAACCTGAATCGGATTGGCATCCCGACCCACTTCATCAAACGGGTCAACATGCGCGAGCAATTGATCAAGGAAGTGGAAATCGTGCCGCTTGAACTGGTGGTGCGCAATATTGCTGCGGGTTCCCTTTCCCAACGTCTTGGCGTTGAAGAAGGCACCGTGTTGCCGCGTTCGATCATTGAGTTCTATTACAAAAATGACGACCTGAACGATCCCATCGTGTCGGAAGAACACATCACGGCCTTTGGCTGGGCTTCCCCGCCAGAGATCGATGACATGATGGCCCTCGCCATACGCGTCAATGATTTCCTGTCTGGTCTGTTTCTGGGCGTTGGCATTCAACTGGTTGATTTTAAAATCGAATGTGGGCGCCTGTTCGAAAACGACATGATGCGGATTATCGTGGCGGATGAAATTTCCCCCGATTCCTGCCGCCTGTGGGATCTGAAAACCAAAGAAAAAATGGATAAGGATCGCTTTCGTCAGGATCTGGGCGGCATGCTTGAAAATTATCGCGAAGTTGCCCGTCGTCTGGGCATTATCAATGAAAACGAACCGGTTCGCGGAAAAGGCCCGGTGCTCGTAAAATCGGACTGAACACCATGAAATCCTTTCGCGCCGATATTCGCGTCACATTAAAAAACGGAGTTCTGGACCCCCAGGGCAAGGCCATTGAAGGTGCATTGGGGTCGTTGGGCTTTGATGGTGTGGATCAGGTCCGCCAGGGAAAAACCTTCGACGTGACCCTCAATGCCAAAGATAAAAAGGCGGCCGAAACTGCGCTCACCGCGATGTGCGAAAAGCTTTTGGCCAACACCGTGATTGAAGATTACGACGTCACCGTGAATCAATCTGACAAGTAATCCCCGTTACCGACTCAAAAGATTAGACAATTTCCGGCGGGATCGATTGCAAGCGTTTCTGCACGGCGATTCTGCGCTCTAATGATTTGTTATCCTTACTGGCGAATTTACCATATGCGCTAAGGATATCGCCGAACTCCCCGCCGATAATCATCGCCAGGATATTGATGATTCCGGGGAGACGGAACTGTGAAAAAATTACTGATTTTGGCGTCAACGATTTTGCTTGCCAGCACGGTCGCAGCCTCGTCCGGCAATTATTCCACCGGTGTTCAGATCGGTGGTGCACCAACAGCTGCACAACAGGCGTTTTATGACGATCAGGAGCGTATTCGCAATCAGGGCGAGCATCTGCACGAAAGCGAGCATCGCAACGGCGGCAAGCTGGTCATCAAGGTCACAAAAGTGATGTGGCACGCTGCACGCCGCGAAATTCGCCGCAAGCACCGCGAATGGTTCGGACATCCGAAAAGACATCATTACTACGAAGACTGATTCCCTTCGGCGCTGTTGGGTCACACGCAATATCGGATTTTTGCGCCCCTAAAGTGGCAGCAATGATAAACCGCCCCCCAATGCGCCTGCATCCACCGATATATACCCCCAAAGGCGGTGCATAGCTGGTGCTGACGCTGGTGATTTGGTAGGTCTGGCGGCACCAGACACCCGCAATCTGCCTGACGGATCTCCATGCTGAGAACGACGATAGTCCAATTCCCCGGATCAAACAGAGACCGCGACATGATTGCGGCCATCACCAAAATTTCCGGCCATGCCCCCACCCTCGCCTGGCATACAGACACTGCCCTGCCCGACAGCGAGTTGGTGATCATTCCTGGTGGTTTTTCCCACGGTGATTACCTGCGTGCCGGGGCCATCGCCGCAAGGGCACCAGTGATGAAAGCAGTTGCGCAGGCTGCAGAAAATGGCGTGCGGATACTCGGGGTTTGCAATGGATTCCAGACCCTGACCGAAAGTGGATTGCTGCCGGGAGCGCTGATGCGCAATGCCGGACTCACATTCGTCTGCAAAGAAGTGAAATTGCAGATTGCCAACAACCAGAACCCCTTCACCCAGCTTTATCAGGAGGGAGAAATCATTCGCTGCCCGGTGGCCCATCATGATGGCAATTATTTTGCCGATGCGAAAACCCTCGAGCGCATCGAAGGGGAAGGCCAGGTGGCCTTTCGCTACGCTGAGGGCAGCAATCCAAACGGTTCGCTCAACGATATCGCCGGAATTTTTAACGCCAGGGGCAACGTGCTCGGCATGATGCCGCATCCGGAAAATCTGGTGGAACCTGCCCATAGCGGGATTGATGGAAAACGCTTGTTTCAGGGAGCGCTGGATCTGCTTGAGGTTGAACCAGCCTGATGAGATTTGCCGCAAGCCTCGTCGTCCTGTTTGCTCTTGCAGCCTGCACCAAGACAGGACAGATGTCGCTGGACGCCGCCGCCAAACAAAGCCCGCAAACGATGGTCGTGCGCGTCGCCAAACAGGCCCAGACCTGTTGGTTTGGCAAAAAGGACAAGGCATTTTCACGCTATCGCATGGCGACCGAAGTCAATTCGTTTTCCGGCAAACCGCGGTTTTTGATTGTGCCGCGCGACAATCCCGGTGGACTGCCCAAATTGGTGGTTCAGGCTGAACGCCAGTCTGGACGCACCGAGCTTACAGTTTTTGGACCGCTGCTGACAACGTCGGACGGCCCGAGATTAGATTCCTCCCTGCGCTCCTGGGCGCGCGGATCAACCAGCTGCTAACCAAAACCGAACCATCATGACCGTAAACAACACCGCCCCGATCACCCCCGAACTGATTGCGAGCCACGGCATCAATGACGAGGAATATCAACGTATTCTGGAGCTCACCGAACGTGAGCCAAGTTTTACCGAGCTCGGCATCTGGTCAGCCATGTGGAACGAGCATTGTTCCTACAAATCTTCAAAAAAGTGGCTGAAAACCCTGCCGACCGACGGACCGCGTGTTGTCTACGGTCCGGGCGAAAACGCCGGGGTCGTTGATATTGGAGATGATGACGTGGTTGTTTTCAAGATGGAAAGCCACAACCATCCTTCTTTCATCGAACCCTACCAGGGAGCTGCAACCGGCGTCGGTGGCATATTGCGCGATGTATTCACCATGGGTGCCCGTCCCATCGCTGCAATGAACGCATTGCGGTTTGGCGAACCCGACCATCCAAAAACCCGCCACCTCGTATCTGGCGTGGTGTCCGGTGTTGGTGGATATGGCAATTCGTTCGGTGTTCCCACCGTCGGTGGAGAAGTGAATTTTCATCCCCGCTACAATGGCAACATTCTGGTCAACGCCTTCGCCGCCGGTCTCGCCAAACGCGATGCAATCTATGTGTCTAAGGCCGAAGGCGTGGGTCTGCCTGTGGTTTATCTCGGCGCAAAAACCGGCAGAGACGGGGTTGGTGGCGCTACCATGGCTTCCGCTGAATTTGATGATTCCATTGAGGAAAAGCGCCCAACCGTGCAGGTCGGCGATCCGTTTACCGAGAAATGTTTGCTGGAAGCCTGTTTGGAACTGATGGCCAGCGGCGCGGTGATCGCCATCCAGGACATGGGTGCAGCGGGGCTGACCTGTTCCGCTGTTGAAATGGGTGCCCGCGGTGACCTCGGCATTCGCCTCAATCTCGATGATGTTCCGGTGCGCGAAGAAAACATGACCGCCTATGAGATGATGTTATCTGAAAGCCAGGAGCGCATGTTGATGGTGTTGCGTCCTGAGAAAGAAGAACAGGCTAAACAGATATTCACAAAATGGGGGCTGGACTTCGCCGTGGTGGGTGTAACCACCGATGACCTGCGGTTTTCCATTCACCATCAGGGGGAAGAAGTCGCCAATCTGCCGATTAAAAAACTGGGTGATGAGGCGCCGGAATATGACCGCCCCTGGATCGAACCCGGCACCCATTCCCCGCAGGAACCCCACCTGTTTGCACCACCGCATGACTACAACGCGGCATTGATCAAATTGCTCGGTTCCCCGGACTTAAGCTCGCGCCGCTGGGTGTGGGAACAGTATGACACGTGGATTCAAGGCAACAGCCTGCAATTGCCGGGGGGCGATGCTGGCGTTGTTCGGGTCGAAGGCCATGATACCAAGGCGCTCGCGTTTTCTTCCGATGTGACCCCGCGCTATGTCGAAGCGGACCCCTATCAGGGGGGCAAACAGGCGGTCGCCGAATGTTACAGAAACCTGATCGCGACCGGAGCAGAACCCCTCGCAGCCACCGATAATCTCAATTTTGGCAATCCTGAAAAGCCAGAAATCATGGGGCAGCTGGTTGCCGCCGTGCGCGGCATCGGCGAAGCCTGTGAGGCGCTGTCGATGCCAATTGTTTCCGGCAATGTATCGCTCTACAACGAAACCAATGGCGAGGCGATCTTGCCAACCCCCACGATTGGCGGCGTTGGGCTGATCGAAGACCATGCCCGCATGGCCCGCATTGATACTGCCGACACGGGAGATGTTGTCTTTCTCATCGGCACCGAGGCCACTCATCTGGCCAACAGTCTGTACCAGCGCGAGATCCTGTTTGAAGAATCCGGTCCGGCGCCCGAAGTTGACCTGTTGATGGAGCGGGCACGGGGCGATTTCGTACTTGCTGCCATTCGTTCAGAATATGCTTCGGCATGCCACGACATCTCAGATGGCGGTCTTGCGATCGCGCTTGCCGAAATGTGCATGGCGTCCGGTGAAGGCATGCGTTGTGAAATCGAAGTCACATACCCCCACTCCGCCCTGTTTGGTGAAGATCAGGCCCGGTATCTGGTTGCGGTTGACGAACAATGGGCTGACATGTTTGCGGCCAATTGCGAAGGTTCCGGTGTTTCGTTTGCAAAAATCGGAACTGTGGGCGGCGACCGCTTGATTATCAACGACTTGATAGACATATCAGTAGAAGACATGACAACGACCCATGAATCGTGGTTTCCTGCCTTCATGGGCGAAACAGCCCTGGCAGCAGCAGCGGAGTAAACACTATGGCGATGGACGCAGCCGACATCGAAAAGATGATCAAAGAAGCCCTGCCCGATGCGCAGGTGACAATCCGTGACCTCGCCGGTGACGGTGATCACTATGCCGCAGAGGTGGTCTCAGCTGAATTTACCGGCAAATCGCGCGTGCAACAGCACCAGATTGTCTACGCCGCCCTTAAAGGAAATATGGGCGGGGTACTTCATGCCCTGGCTCTTCAAACCAGCGCTCCCGAATAGACAGCCATGTCCGACCCGGTATTTTATACCCTTTTGTCGATTGTCGGGCTTGTTGTGCTGGCCCTGTGCCTCTACGTGATCCGCGGTAAGATCGGCCAGAAGAAAAACCCCGATGGCTATCGTTGGAAACCGGAACAGGACTACGACGTGGTGATGCGGGGAGAGACCCCGATGACCCCCGGCTTTCCTGTCTTAAAAAAGCGAGAGGACCGTTCGGGCACCAGATCGCGCCAGGGTCCCGACCGGGAAGGCAAACCAAGCGAACGTTAGATCGCCCCAATCGTGACACCAATACCGCACCAACCAGGTCGGAAAACCCAATTGAACGACGGGCTGGAAATTTCCTCCAAACCCGCCTACATACGGAACAACCAACGGCCCTTGAAGCCGCATACGCAAGGAACCACCAGCATGAGCATGAATGACTTTATCGACAACGAGGTGAAAACAAACGATGTGCTTGTTTTCATGAAAGGCACACCGGCCTTCCCACAATGCGGCTTTTCCGGCCAGGTTGCGCAGATTATGGATTATCTCGGAGTCGAGTGGAAAGGCGTCAACGTGCTTGCAGACGACGATCTGCGTCAGGGTGTGAAGGACTTCACCAACTGGCCGACCGTTCCCCAGGTCTATGTCAAAGGAGAATTTATCGGTGGCTGCGATATCGCCCGAGAAATGTTCCAGTCTGGCGAACTGAAAGTCCTGTTTGAAGAAAAAGGCATCGTGATGGCTGGCAAGGCAACCGCCTAACCCCGTTAACGGCGAATACGGCGCACGGACCGGGGTTTCGGACTGGCGTCGTATTGACCAGATGCATTCTGGATGAAACGATTTTAGGGCGCGTCGAAAGACAGCGCCCTTTTTGATGGAGCAAAGTCATGAGCGAGACGCAATTTACCGGCTTTGGCCCACAGGCCCTGCCCTTTCTCAAAGCTCTCGCATTTCATCAGAACCGGGACTGGTTCCTGGAAAACAAGAAGCTTTACGAAAGCGACGTGCGAGAACCGCTGATTGCCCTGGTGGCTTCGGCGAGTGAACGGTTGGCCGAGGTCGACATTCCCCTGCGGGGCGAACGCAAAACCTCCCTGTTTCGCATCAACCGGGACATTCGTTTTGCCAAGGAAAAGCATCCATACAATTCGCACGTCAGCGCTGTGTTGACCCGGACCGGGACGAAGATAGATCCCGGTGGCATATATATGCATTTTGAACCTGGAAAATCATTCCTTGCATCTGGCCTCTGGTTTCCACCCGGGCCGCTCCTGAAGGCGTTGCGTGAACAGATTGTCGCCCGTCACGATCAATTCCTGTCGCTGGTCTCCGATCTGGAAAATGCCAAACTCCCGATCCTGCATGATGACATGGTCACTCGCACACCACTGGGTTTCAAGCAGGTAAGCGATGAAACCCAGCTGTATTGGTTGAAACATAAAAGCTTCATCGTTCAGCACATGTTGGACGAAAAACTGATCCATACCGACGCCTTACTCGATGAAATTACCCGTTTTGGCCAAAACATCATGCCATTCATGCAATTTATCTGGCGTGCCGTTGACCCGGTGTTGGAACACGACGGCAGCGGCAAGGATTGAATCAGGGTTATAAATTCTCAGTGCTGCAGTCGGCTCGCAGTTCGCCAGTCAGAGCAACGTCCGACCCTTACGATGGGTTAATGCAGGCGAGGATATGACCTTCGACCTCATGAAGTCAGAATACCCACTCAACTGTTATAATTGTGCTTTGATCGGTCGGTGGGTTGGGCGATAATAGTGATTATTCTTTCTGACCACTTTGCTGGTTTCTATAAGCTTCAAACAGTTCCTTTACGCTGACATCCGCGATCGTCATTTTGTCAAAATTACAGTTTCTCGAAATACTCGCTCCAGAAAAATTTATGTCGTCAAAATTGGCGCCGGCTAAGTTGACGTCCTGGAAAGTTGCATTTTTCATCAATACGTTGCGGAAACTGGCCTCCGCCAAATTACGATCGTCAAACGATTTGCCTGAGACAGCCGTGGAGCCTTGAACGCCCTCCCCACTCGATTTTTGTGACTCTGGTGCTGTGCGTGTTTCACCCAACAGACCATGAATTTGAGACACTGGCAGCTCAGCTCCGGTAGCCCATGCCCGCAGGTCGAATGAGATGGGAACAGCATCGGCGCCCACACCAACGATCATTTGACGGCTGAAAGGCCTGCAAACCAGGGTGTGAAGTGTGCCACTTCCCTTGGAATAATTGCACTCAAAAACTGGTGAATTTGATCCGTTGAAGAAGTCGAACAGCGCTTTTTTGCCCACGGTAGGAGGTCTCCATGCTTCAAGCGCCGCCAAGCGATGAATAGAGCTGGGATTTCGCCGGTTTTCAGATTTAAGTTCATTGCTTTGAAAATGATTGGTGCAGAACAGATTGCTCCCCAGCCGGACAGCAACCCCCGTCGGTGACGCTTCCACCACAGCAGAATTGTGATTTGCGTCCAGCAAAGAATAATTGAACCCCAGTCCATGCGGCAACCGCTTCAGCAAATCCACCGCTTCCCGGGTCGTGGCACATTGGTCAAGAACGATCCTGACGATCAGGATACACACCAGGCCCGGTTGCCAGTTCATTTCGTTTACATGGTGCAGACCAACGCACAGACCATGCTCATTCATGCCGTCGTCGCGTCCCGTAATTCTGTCGGTGAAACCGATACTCGCATACACATTATCGGGCTGGATTGCAGCCAAAAGACCATCATAGCGATCGGGGGCAAAGTCGTAGTTGCGACCGTACAACCCATCACTCATCAATGCGGAACACCCACGGGCGGGAAACAACAAGCGGCCGTTTGAAAATTCGGCGGCGGCCCGTTCAAGCGAAATATTCAATCCCTCTGCAATCCCGTGCAATTCTCCCCAAATGTTGGGTGCATAGTCCTGCAATGCAGATTGTATATTTTTTAAACTGAAACCTACGGGCAGCTGCGTGTCCTTACGGAGCTATGACTGAATCTGGTGTTTTGG
>CAJQPW010000387.1 GCA_905480295.1 uncultured Rhizobiaceae group bacterium
GTAAATTGGCTGTCACCGGGCTGTCTGTTTCGGCAGTCAGGTTTTCCTGCAGCTTAGGCCATTTGTCGTGGCATAACCGGCCTGATCGACGTTCACCTTAATTGTCACCGGTACGCCGGCAAGGGGGCCAGGATCTTCTCCGCGTGCGATGGACTGATCGATTTGTTCCGCGGCCTGCAAGGCTGATTCCGGCATCTCCTGCACCACCGCGTTAATGCGCCCATTTACGGCATCAAGCCGCTGCAAACTGCTGGTGATCACTTCCTTGGCAGACAGCTCCTTGCTGCGAATGCGCCGGGCTGTTTCCACCGCGCTCAGGCGCCACAAATCGGCCATCGGTCATCTCTCCTGAAAAAGCTGTTTATGTCTCAAAATCACTGTGTCGCGGGGTCCGGTAAGGGTCAATTGCGAAAGTGGTGATTTTGCGTACAGATTGGACTGGCAACGGCATTACAAACCAGCGATCAGCTCGGCGACTATGGATTTGCTGTGCTTCAGCAATCGGTTGGCCGCGTCAATTCCATCACTTTCTGTGTAAACGCGCAATTCCGGCGCATTGCCGGAAGGGCGAACGTGAACAATGTCACCATCGACAAAAGTAATGCGCAAACCATCGGTTTCATCAATCGCTTGGGGAGCCGAGCCGTCCTGCACCAGTGTGGTCGCGCTGGTTTTATCTGATTTCAGGTGCGCGATCAGTGCATGGGATTTTTTGGTTGGTATGTTTTCAATGCGGTCGCTTGCAGTGGCTCGGCCTGGCAAGAGCGGCGTGAGGAGCGAAAGCGGCACGCCGCGCAATTTCGCCAACGTAATAACTGCGAGAACCGGCAACACGGAATCCCGAGTTGGCAGAGGTGCAAGCGGATGCTTGTTCCAGGGGGAGAGCAGGGGGCTTGCCGTCAAAAATCCACCATTGGCTTCAAATCCCACAACCCGATTCCGGCTGCTCTGTGCTGCCTGGTCCATTGCGCCGATAACTTCTGGTGATCCAATCTTGGTCCGCATCACGGACGAAAACCATCCGGATTTCTCCACCGCCGTCGTTGAGGAGACAGGGGTAACCACGGTGTCGGCGTTCAGCGCATGGGCGGCGAGAATACCCAGCGCATCGCCCCGCAGGTATTGACCGTGCTCATCCCCGAGCAGGGGGCGATCGCCATCGCCATCGGTGGAGATGATGGCGTCGAACGTCACCTCTTGCGCCCATTGCCGGGCCTGTTCATCGTCTGATGCGGAGACTGCTTCTGTGTCGATGGGAATGAATTGTTCAGACCGTCCAAGCGGTACAACGCGTGCACCTAGCTGTTGCAGCAGGGTGGTCAACAAGTCCCGGCCTGCAGCGCTGTGTTGATAATGGCCAATTGTCAATCCATCCAGCACCCCCTCAAATGCGTTTCGATAGCGATTCAACCAATTGTTTTCGCAGGTTAATTCTGGTTTTGGCAGTAAGTCTTCCATGGAGTCTGGTGCGTTGCCAGCCAGGTTGTTTTGAACCAGATCGGTTGGGAAGGGGATGGTGCTGGTGAGAACAGGTGCTTCATCCTGCTTCAGCATCTCTCCGGTTGCGCGATAAAATTTTATGCCGTTTCGGTCAAATGGGATGTGGCTGCCGGTGATCATGATGCATGGTGCCGCATTGAGCCGCGCTGTATAAGCAAGTGCCGGCGTCGGCAACACGCCACAAAAACGAGGATTAAATCCTGCATGGGTGATGGCTCTGAGACATGCCTTTGCAATTGCCGGTGATGATGGGCGCAGATCCATGCCGACCCACACATCGCCGCCGAACTGTAGCCCGTGATCGTTTTTCAGGTGACCGAGAAACGCTAAAACATGGGCGATGGCTGTGGCATCGTCCAGGTCTTCCACCAGACCGCGCAGACCGGATGTGCCAAATTTGGCGCGCGACTGCGCGATAATGTCGGCACATGTTGGTTGAACCACCGGCTTGGCCGCCATCGGTTGGTTTACCCCCGACCAACAAACGGCATGGCCGAAGACATCACGGTCATGAACAGGATATTTGCATCCAGTGGAAGGTTGGCCATATGCAGCACGGCGTCACCTACATGTTGAACACTCATAGTTGGCTCAGGCTTCATCGACCCATCGGCCTGTGGCACTCCGCCGCCCATCTTTGCTGTCATGTCGGATGCTGCATTGCCAATATCTATCTGGCCGCAGGAAATGCTGTGTTGACGTCCGTCTAGTGAAATTGAGCGGGTCAAACCGGTGATTGCATGTTTTGATGAAGCATAGGGCGCCGAACCCGGACGGGGCACGTGCGCGGAGATGGAACCATTGTTGATAATTCTGCCGCCCTGAGGAGACTGGTCACGCATCATGCGGTAGGCGCGGTTGGCGATCAGAAATGCTCCTGTGAGATTGACATCAATCACCGTATTCCAATCCTGTAGGGTCAGGTCACCGAAATTGGTTGTATCGACGTTGTTTCCGGCATTGTTGAACACCACGTCCAGCCGACCATGGTTTGATTGGATGGCCGCAAACAGGGCATCAATTGATGCTTCATCGGTAACATCGCTCGCAATTGGATCAACCGTGCCATCTGCCAGGTTGGCTGTTTCCTCCAGCGCGTCCTGGCGACGTCCGGTCGCAACTACGGTATAACCCGCCTTGGCGAGGGTTAATGTCGCGTTTCGGCCAATGCCTGCAGATCCACCGGTTACCAATGCAATTTTGCTCATTCAAAAACTCCTTGTTTGCGGGACTACCTCTACACCCATCGTGAACTCAGGAACAGAGAGCGACGTAAGCAATGTCGCATTTTGATATTCGCAAAAGACGCCGACAGTGCTATCGGTGGGCATGACCCATTCCCGCCTGATCATCGATAATCTGCAATACGCCAACTGGTCTGAAAAGATATTCCGTCAGATGGCCG
>CAJQPW010000388.1 GCA_905480295.1 uncultured Rhizobiaceae group bacterium
GGTTGTCGGTTTGCTGCTGGTGCTTGCACTTATTCCGGTCTTTGGATCCAATTTTCAGTCTGTGCTGGCAACCGACATCATCATTTTCTGCCTTTTTGCTGCCAGTCTGCATTTCATCCTCGGGTTGGGCGGCCTGGTTTCCTTTGGACACGCCGCGTTTTTTGGTGGGGGAGCCTATGTTTCAGCTCTCTTGGTCAACTACGCCGACACTCCGATGGAACTGGCGCTATTGCTGGCACCGCTTGGCGCGGGGTTGGCAGCGTTCATTATTGGCTGGGTGTGTATGCGATTGACCGGTGTTTACTTTGCAATGCTGACACTGGCATTCGCGCAACTGCTCTGGTCACTCGTTTTTCAGTGGGATGAGTTTACCGGTGGTGATGATGGAATGGTCGACATCTGGCCAGCAGAATGGCTCTCAGATTCGGCAAGCTACTATTATCTGACATTAATTCTTGGTGTTGGAGGCATTCTGTTTCTGCGTCACGTTGCGCATTCGCCCTTTGGTTACGCGCTCAGAGCTTCACGCGATTCCTCAAGACAGGCTGAAGCAACAGGTATCAACACCAAACAGGTTCAATGGCTTGCCTTCGCATTTGCCGGGGCCATGGCCGGGCTTGCTGGTGGGCTTTTCGTGTTTTCCAAAGGCAGTATTTTCCCCACGGAACTGGAAATCGCCCGTTCTTTCGATGCACTGATTGTTGTCTTCCTGGGCGGTGTTAAAACATTGTCGGGGGCGGTGATAGGCGGCGCATCCCTGGAATATCTGAAAGATCAGATTACCCGCTTCGAATATTGGCGCCTGACCCTTGGCATAATCATCATCGTTGTTGTTATTCTGGCGCCTGAAGGCATTGTTGGCACGGCACGCAAGCTCGGAGAACGACTTGGCTGGGTTCGCGAACCACAGGGGCTACAATGACCAACACTGAAACGATCATTCTAGATGTACGCAATCTGTCGAAATCATTCGGCGGCATACGCGCTGTGCAGGACGTGAGTTTTTCGGTAAAAAAAGGCGAATTGCTCGCGTTGATTGGTCCCAACGGCGCTGGCAAAACAACGTGCTTCAATATGTTGATGGGCCAATTGCCGTGCACCAACGGCGAGGTTTACCTCAACGGGGAAAACATCACCGGCAAGCCACCCCGAGCGGTTTGGCGCAAAGGTGTTGGACGCACGTTCCAGATCACCGCAACCTACCCTTCAATGACAGTAATTGAAAACGTGCAGATGTCTTTGATGTCTCACTATGAACGTGTCTATTCCTTCCTGCCGTTGGCAACCAAACTGTATCGCGATGAGGCAATGGGTCTGTTGGAACTGGTTGGAATGCCTGAGCAGGCTGAACGCCCTTGCGCTATTCTGGCCTATGGCGACCTGAAGAGACTGGAACTTGCGATTGCCCTCGGCCACGCTCCAGTCTTGTTGCTGATGGACGAACCAACCGCTGGAATGGCGCCAACCGAACGCATTAAATTGATGCAACTGACCGCTGATATCGTCCGCGAAAGGAACATCAGCGTCTTGTTCACAGAACACGATATGGACGTTGTATTTGCGCATGCACACAGGGTTATGGTGCTGAACCGCGGCGAGTTGATTGCCAATGGTTCTGTCACTGAAATCAGAAACGATCCAAAAGTTCAGGAAGTCTATCTTGGCGGTGGAAACCTCTTCTCAGATGAAGGGCATTTGCATGCTTGAAGTAAACGCAATTAACAGTTTCTACGGTAAGGCCCATATCCTGAATGGAATCAGTTTTTCGATTCAGGCGGGCGAAGTCGTATCCCTGCTGGGCCGCAATGGTGCTGGCAAGACGACGACCTTGAAATCAATCATGCAACTGGTCAAACCGAGCAGTGGTTCAGTGCATTTTCTTGGTAACGACATCACCAAACTTCCAACCCACCGAGTTGCAAAAATGGGACTTGGTTATGTCCCCGAGGAGCGCCGGATTTTCACGGACCTCACAATTCTCGAAAATCTCGAAGTTGGCCGGCAGGCCCCGCGTGAAGGACTGATCGAATGGACAACCGATATTCTGTTTGATCTGTTCCCGAACCTGAAAGAGCGGCGCAACAATCGCGGCAAAGAACTTTCCGGCGGTGAACAGCAAATGTTGACCATTGCACGGACCCTCATGGGAAACCCGAAACTGCTTCTTCTCGATGAGCCATCAGAGGGTATCGCTCCGGTGATCGTCGAGCAAATGGCCGAGACAATTGTAAAATTGAAAAAGGAGGGCTTGCCGGTACTGATTTCCGAGCAGAACCTGCATTTTGCTCGAATGGTAGCGGATCGGGCCATCATCATCGAAAGCGGCTCTGGAAAATTCGATGGCACTTTTGAGCAACTTGAATCTCAACTAGAAACCAGAGACGCCTATTTGTCAGTGTAGAGCGCTTGAAATTATGGAATTTTTCCCTGCTAAACAGGGAATACCGGGACAGGCCGGACTGCCGGAGACGGCCAGAACAGCCAATATTATTGTTTTTTGTCAACGAATCCTATGTCTCAACTTAATCGTTTACCCGCACGTGCGCTGAATGGTCTCGGCTTAGATTGGGGATTTGCCAATGACAAAAGATTTGCACGGGTGGCGTTTGCCGTATTCAGCCATCCCGTCTGTGCATAGTTCCAGGAATGCTCCTCGCGCATTGCAGGCAGCACCAGTCCATAGCCAAAGCGAGCAAATCCGTTGGAGACGGCCGGACCCATCGAAAGGCAAAGGGCAATCATCCATATGGTAACAGGGGATAATGCGGCCTCGGTCGGTGCATCGCGAGGATTGTCTGGATTGCCCATCTATACTGTCGACCGCCCTCGTGGCTGCGCTCCTATCGGCCTTCGAATTCAGGTTTTTGCTTATTCAGAAAGGACTCCAACCCATGGGGACCATCGCGTGTTGTCATCATCGAAGCGATTCCCTGGGTTTCCTTCTCCAATTGTGCTTCCATTGGATCGCTGAAAGCGGTCTGCAGCATGCGCTTGAGTCGCCCGAAGGACTTCGTCGGTCCTTTGGCGAAGTCCTGAACCATAGCCATTGCCGTATCCATCAGTTCGTCAGGCTCGACAACACGGTTCACCAATCCCCAGTCCATGGCTTCGTTCGCGGTCAAAACGCGGTTCGTGAACATCAGCTCTTTGGCGCGCAACAGTCCCACATGCTTGGCCAGATAATAGGTCGACGAGCCATCCGGTGTCAGGCCTGATGCCGTATAGGCGGAAACCAGTTTGGCCTTTGACGAGGCAATAACAAAATCGCCCGCCAACATCATGGAAAAGCCACCGCCACCGGCAGCGCCGTTAACCGCCACAACCAGTGGTGCATCCATGGTCTGCCCCAAATTGATTGGTCCATCCTATT
>CAJQPW010000389.1 GCA_905480295.1 uncultured Rhizobiaceae group bacterium
GCGTCCCTGTTGCCGATTCTTGAGGGGCAGGAGATTGATGACTGGCGGGAATTTGCCGTCAGTGAATATGATTATTCCTCATCGCCGATGGCGGCGAACCTGAAACTGGCCCCGCGCGACGCGCGCCTGTTCATGGTCACCGACAAGCGATGGAAGTTCATGCATGCTGAAGGCGAAGGGGACGATGGACCGTTCCCGCCGATGTTGTTTGATCTGCAGGAAGACCCGCAGGAGTTCCATGATCTCGGCAGGAGCGCCGCGCATCAGCAGGTCATCGATTTGATGTATCAGCGGTTGGGCCAATGGGGTCGGCGGATGTCGCAACGCAACACGATATCGGAACAGACAATTCTCGGAATGCGGGGCGGGTCGCGGCGCAGGGGCATCGTGCTGGGCACCTATGACGGTACCGAGATCGACCCCGAGTGGATGGAAAAATACCGCGGCAAAGCCAAATCCCGTCCGGATCAGTCCGGTGGGTGAATTATAGTTACTAAAAAATCTCTTGCGGTGTGGATTATCATGCCGCGCTGATGAGGGCCGCAATGCCTGCCCCGACGAAGAAAGTTCAGACGATGATTACAGAAAAAGATGTGCTCGACCGGTTGTCGAAAGTGAAGGGCCCGGACCTGGAGGGGGACATTGTTTCCCTCGGCATGGTCGGTGGCATTCAAATTGATGGCGACAAGGTGATTTTTTCAATCACCGTGCCCGCCGAACGGGCGCAGGAACTGGAACCCCTGCGGGCCGCGGCCCAGGGCTCGGTGGAACGCCTCGACGGTGTGGCCAAGGTGATGGCGGTGCTGACGGGGGAGCGTAAGCCGGGCTCGGCGCCCGTGCGTCCCGCACCATCGCCCGCCCAGATGGCTTCCGTGCCCCCGCCGATGCAGGCTCAGGCGGCTGCTTCCGGAGGTGGTGCTGCTGGTGCTGCCGAACAAAAAGCCGGTGTGCCGGGCATCAAATCGATCATTGCAGTGGCGTCCGGTAAGGGCGGGGTTGGGAAGTCGACAACATCGGTCAACCTTGCTCTCGGCCTGCAGGCCAGCGGTCTCAAAGTGGGCGTTCTGGATGCGGATATCTATGGCCCGTCCATGCCCAGACTGCTGGGAATCACTGACCGCCCGCGCGCAAATGGCCGCATTCTCAATCCGTTGGAGGGCTTTGGGCTGAAGGTGATGTCCATGGGTTTCCTGGTCGAAGAAGATACGCCGATGATCTGGCGCGGGCCGATGGTTATTTCGGCGCTCACGCAAATGTTACGGGAAGTGGCCTGGGGCGATCTGGATGTTCTCGTCGTGGACATGCCGCCTGGAACCGGTGATGCACAGCTGACGATGGCGCAACAGGTGCCGCTCGCAGGCGCTGTGGTGGTGTCAACGCCGCAGGATATTGCCCTGATCGATGCGCGCAAGGGCCTGAACATGTTCCGCAAGGTTGAAGTTCCGGTGCTTGGAATCATTGAGAACATGAGTACTTTCATATGCCCCAGCTGCGGTGAGCGTTCCGATATCTTTGGCCATGGCGGCGCCCGCAAAGAGGCAGAAAACCTCGGCGTTCCGTTTTTGGGCGAAGTGCCCCTGCACATGGATATTCGCAGCAATTCTGACAATGGAACACCCGTTACAGTGACGGATCCCGACGGTCCGCATGCCCAGATTTACCGGGAATTGGCGAAGGGCGTGATTGCCCGATTGCAGGCAGAGGCTGTGGATAATGCGCAGCCTGAAATTGTATTCGACTGATTTGCTAATGGGTAGGATGGTCTGCGACAACTAGTGACTTGATTGGAATGATTTTTCGGTGTTTACTCCAGCAACGGGAGGAACGTTGTTGACGCACAGTGAGTTGCAGAAACAGTCTGTAGACGCAGAAGATAAAATGCGGTCGGATCTTTATGGTCTGCTCGGCCGGCTTCTTTTTGCGCCCCCTGACCAGAAATTACTAACAGATTTGGCTGCTATTTCCGGCGATGATTCGGACATGGGTCGGGCATTTTCCACAACCAAACGGCTGGCATCCTCGATTGATCTGCCGAGCGTTGTGGAGGAATATGAAGGCCTGTTTATCGGCATGGGTCGCGGTGAGCTGCTGCCTTATGCGTCCTACTATCTGACGGGCTTTTTGAATGAAAAACCGCTGGCCAAACTGCGCAACACGATGCGCGATTTCGGCATTGCACAAAATGACGATGTTGCCGAGCCGGAAGATCATATCGGATCGCTGTGTGAGATGATGTCGGGCATGATCGTCGGTCGCTACGGTGACGCTGCGACCCTGGCGCAGCAGCAGGACTTTTTTGAAACACATATTCAGCCGTGGGCTGGGCATTTCTTCAGCGACCTTGAGGCCGCTGAACTGAGCCGATTCTATCAGCCTGTTGGCACGATCGGCCGATTGTTCGTGGAAATCGAGAAGGATGCATTCTCGATGCAATGAATGAAACGACAGATGCGGGCTCTGTCACCGCATCGTTCGCGTTGGAAGGAACCATGTGTTCAGCGCGGATCATGGAACGGCAGAAGGAGGAGAGCCAAATGGCTAAAAACGAAAAGAGTGTGGAGGATCGTCGAGGTTTTCTGAAGCTCGCAAGTCTGGGCACAGTGCTCGGCGGTGCCGCCTTGGCAACGGGCGGATCAGCGCAAGCTGCAGAAGTCATCGATGAGTCTGGAAGCGGATACCGTGAAACGGCTCATGTAAACACTTATTACGAATCGACCCGTTTCTAGGGTTAACTGTTGACGGTTCCATAAGGGGCCGTATTTGGAGGAGAAATCATATGCTAAGGAAGAAGGTAGGTGGGGTTGCGAGAGGCCCCCGTCTGTCATCGACCACAGGATCTGGCTCGATAACGGAAATGGCGGTCAGCCGTCGTGACTTTTTGAAGCGTTCCGGTCTGACGGTAGGCGGACTTGCTGCGATCAGCGCAGCAGCTTCAGGAGCAGCAACCAAGGCGCAAGCCGCTGGTACTGCTGGTGGAAAAGTAGATGTCATAAAATCTGTATGTACCCATTGCTCGGTCGGATGTACCGTTCTGGCGGAAGTACAGGATGGTGTCTGGATCGGCCAGGAGCCGGCTTTTGACTCGCCGTTCAACCTCGGAGCGCATTGCGCCAAAGGGGCCGCTGTTCGGGAGCACGCCCATGGTGAACGTCGCCTGAAATACCCAATGAAGCTTGTCGGTGGCAAGTGGACGCGGCTTTCATGGGACGATGCGATCAACGAGATCGGCGATTCAATGATGAAGATCCGCGAAGAAAGCGGACCGGATTCAGTGTATTGGCTCGGATCAGCCAAGCATAACAACGAGCAGGCCTATCTGTTCCGCAAGTTTGCTGCCTATTGGGGCACCAACAACGTGGACCATCAGGCCCGTATCTGTCACTCAACCACGGTTGCCGGTGTTGCAAACACCTGGGGCTACGGTGCGATGACGAACTCGTACAATGATATCCATAACTCCAGAGCGATCTTCCTGATCGGGTCCAACCCTGCGGAGGCCCATCCGGTTTCCCTGTTGCACCTGATGAAGGCAAAAGAGACCAACAATGCTCCGATGATCGTGTGTGACCCGCGCTTTACGCGAACGGCCGCTCATGCGGATGAGTATGTCCGGTTCCGTCCGGGTACTGATGTTGCCCTGATCTGGGGCATCCTGTGGCACATTTTTGAAAATGGCTGGGAAGACCGTGAGTTTATCCGCCAGCGTGTCTGGGGCATGGACCAGATTAAGGCTGAAGTTGCCAAATGGACGCCTGAAGAAGTCGAGCATGTTGCCGGGGTTCCCGGATCACAGCTCAGACGGGTTGCCCGCCTGATGGTGCAGAACCGTCCCGGTACCGTGATCTGGTGCATGGGTGGTACGCAGCATACCAATGGTAACAACAACACCCGGGCTTATTGCGTATTGCAATTGGCACTCGGTAATATGGGTAAAGCCGGTGGCGGAACCAATATTTTCCGTGGCCATGACGACGTGCAAGGCGCAACCGACTTTGGTGTTCTGTCCCATACGCTGCCGGGCTATTATGGCCTGAAAGCCGGTTCATGGGCACACTGGGCCCGTGTCTGGGAAACCGACGTTGATTATCTGAAGGGTCGTTTTGCCACCGTCAAAGGTGCCGATGGCAAAGACAAGAACCTGATGAACGTTACCGGTATTCCGGTGTCGCGCTGGTTTGATGGGGTGCTGGAAGATCCGGCAAACATGGATAACCCCAACAAGGTTCGCGGTATGGTGTTCTGGGGTCACGCCCCGAACTCCCAAACCCGGATGAAGGAAATGGCCAAGGCGATGGAGATGCTCGACATCATGGTCGTCATTGATCCATATCCAACCGTTTCCGCGGTCATGTCGGACAAGAAGGACAACATCTACCTGTTGCCAGCTTGTACCCAGTTTGAGACCTATGGTTCGGTGACGGCGTCAAACCGTTCACTGCAGTGGCGTGAGACAGTGGTTAAGCCGCTGTTTGAATCCCTGCCTGATCATACGATCATGTACAAGTTCGCTAAGAAACTCGGATTTGATGCTGAGATGTTCAAGAACATCAAGGTGGAAAATGACGAGCCTCTGATCGAAGACATTACCCGTGAATTCAACAAGGGTATGTGGACGATCGGTTATACCGGACAATCACCAGAGCGCATTCGCGCCCACATGGCGAACCAGCACACGTTTGATAAAACAACGTTGCAGGCACGTGGTGGGCCGGTTGACGGTGAATATTATGGTATGCCGTGGCCATGTTGGGGTAATGCCGACATGAAACATCCGGGTACACCGATCCTGTATGATCCGTCCAAGTCTGTCGCTGAAGGCGGCCTGACTTTCCGGGCACGGTTTGGTGTTGAACGCGATGGTGATAATCTGCTGGCCGAGGACTCCTATTCGGTCGATTCAGAGATCAAGGATGGTTATCCTGAATTTACCATGGCGATGCTCACGAAACTGGGCTGGGATGGTGATCTGACTGCAGACGAACGCGCAGCAATCGATAAGGTTGCCGGCGAAAAAACCAACTGGAAAACCGACCTGTCGGGCGGTATTCAGCGGGTTGCAATCAAACATGGTTGTGCACCGTTCGGTAACGCTAAGGCGCGTGCCGTAGTCTGGACATTCCCGGATCCTGTACCGCTGCATCGTGAACCGCTTTATACACCGCGGCGCGATCTGCTCGATAAATATGCAACTTATGAAGACAAGAAGTTCTACCGTCTTCCAACCGCATATGCATCGATCCAGGCAAAGGATTATTCCAAGGATTATCCGATGATTCTCACATCCGGCCGACTGGTCGAATATGAGGGTGGTGGTGATGAATCCCGGTCTAACCCATGGCTGGCAGAGCTGCAGCAGGACATGTTCGTTGAAATCAACACTGCGGATGCAAACGATCTTGGCATTCGTGATGGAGAACAGGTCTGGGTCGAAGGTGCCGAAGGCGTCAGGGTCAAAGTCATGGCCATGACCACTGAAAGGGTCGGACGAGGCGTTGCCTTTATGCCGTTCCACTTTGGTGGACACATGGAAGGCAAGGACCTTCGCGATAAATATCCGAAAGGGGCAGATCCATATGTCCTGGGTGAGTCATCGAACACGGCTCAAACCTACGGATATGATTCGGTAACACAGATGCAGGAATCGAAAACCACGCTCTGCAAAATTGAGCGGGCATAAGGGAGATTTGTTATGGCTAGAATGAAGTTCCTTTGTGACGCTGAACGTTGCATCGAATGTAATGCTTGCGTCACAGCGTGTAAAAACGAGCACGAGGTTCCATGGGGCGTGAATCGCCGCCGGGTTGTCACCATCAATGATGGTAAGCCTGGCGAACGGTCCATTTCCGTGGCCTGCATGCACTGTTCAGATGCGCCCTGCCGGGCGGTTTGTCCGGTGGATTGCTTCTACGACACCGAAGAAGGTGTGGTTCTGCACTCCAAGGATCTGTGCATCGGTTGCGGATATTGCTTCTATGCATGTCCGTTCGGTGCGCCGCAGTTCCCGCAGGCCTCTAATTTCGGCTCGCGCGGCAAGATGGATAAGTGCACATTCTGTGCCGGTGGTCCGGAAGACGATAATTCCGCTGCCGAGTTCCAGAAATATGGACGCAACCGTCTCGCAGAAGGCAAACTGCCCCTGTGCGCGGAAATGTGCTCCACGAAAGCCCTGTTGGCAGGCGACGGTGACGTCGTTTCAGCAGTCTATCGTGAGCGCGTTGTTTCCCGCGGATTTGGTGCTGGCGCCTGGGGTTGGGGTACCGCTTACGGTTCCAAAACCGGCGGCTAAGCCTGCTCGCGAATTCGTTTCAGATGATGCGAACCAAAATTTAGGAGGAGGCGGCCAGATTCTAGGGCTGCCTTTTTCTTTTGTACAATAAGCCGGACCAATGATGTTTTCCGGCACCTGGAGAGAACCCATGTCTGCAATCCGCCAATCGATTGTGATTTCCGCCGCTTTGTTTTTGTTTCTGTGCCTGAGCCTGGTGGTTCAAAACCCGGTATCAGCCCAGGCAACCGGCGCTGACAAGCCCGTGGCAGGCGCGACGCCTGGTGGCGTGGATACAGGCTCTTCTTCCGACGCCGATATATGGCGACAAATCCGCAAGGGAGCGCCGGGAACCGTTGTCGGTGGCGACAAATCCGGCGGTCTGATGATTCAATCCGGTGGTCAGGACTGGCGGATGATCCGCAATGGTCCGCTGCCCAAATATTCCGCTTGGGCGATTCTGGGCATGTTGATGCTGCTATCGGTCTTCTTTGCCTTGCGCGGCCGTATCCGGGTGGATCACGGCATCTCGGGCAAGACCATCAAACGGTTTTCTGCGATCGAAAGGGCCGGGCACTGGCTGCTTGCGTCCAGTTTCATCATCCTGGCATTGACCGGGCTGAACCTGATTTTCGGCCGGGCTCTGCTGATACCGCTGCTCGGCAAGGACGCGTTCGCCAGCATTACGATTTTCGGAAAACTCATTCACAACTACGTCGCTTTTGCTTTCATGCTGGGACTGGTGATGATTGCGGTGATGTGGATCGTTCACAATGTCCCCAACCGTCATGATCTGATGTGGATTTTGCGCGGAGGTGGCATGATTGGCGGTGGGCATCCACCGGCCAGAAAATTCAATGCGGGACAGAAAATCCTGTTCTGGATCATCATTTTGTGTGGCGCATCAATTTCGCTTTCCGGCTGGGCGCTGATGAATCCGTTCACCACTGAAATGTTTTCGGGCACGTTTGCCCTGATCAACAATTGGTTCGGCACGACCTATCCCACCGACCTGTCTCCGATTGCCGAACAGCAATTGCAATCGATCTGGCATGCAGTGATGGCTGTCTTCATGACCGCTGTGGTGCTGGCGCATATTTATATCGGCTCCGTCGGCATGGAAGGGGCACTGGATGCCATGACCACCGGCGATGTCGATACAAATTGGGCGCGGGAACACCACTCGCTGTGGGTTGAAGAAGAAGAAGCCCGCATGGCGAAAAAAGATGAGGGCAGCGCTGCGGCTCAACCCGCGGAATAACCGAGGAACAGAACATGGGTGAGGGCAGTGCCATCGTCGAGAAGGCGGACGTTACAAACGTTTCGGTTACACGGCTGCTGATCCTGCTGTTGCTTGGTGCTGTGATCGCGTGGTGCCCCATTGTGTTTTCTCAGCCCGGGCTGGCGGCAAACTCGCAAAATGGCGCTGCTCTGCCGGCGCGGCTTGTTGGTCATGGTGGGCCGATTAAGGCCATTTCGATATCACCGGATGGCAAACAGGCGCTGACGGCATCGTTCGATTACACCATCATTCATTGGGACCTCAGCGGTGAAGAAGGACGGGTGCTGGCGCGCCTGATCGGGCATGAAAGTGCCGTTAATGACGTGATGTTCCTACCGGATGGCAAGCGGGCCGTATCGGTCAGTGATGACGGTTCGCTCGGCATTTGGGACCTGCAGAAGGCACAATTGATATCGCGCATCCAGGCTGAGGTTTTCAAAGTTCTCGACGTGACGGTCTCAAAAGATGGCCGTCTTGCAGCCGTTGCCCGGTGGGATGGAACAGTCCGTCTCTACGACCTGGTCGACTGTTCGGAAATTGCGATTCTCAAGGGCCATAAGGGCAACGTCAATGCAGTCTCGTTTTCTGCTGATGGCAGTCATCTGTATTCGGCTGCCTATGATGGGCAGATTTTGGAATGGGATGTTCAATCGGGACAGATGGTGCGTCCGGTTTACCGGCATGGCTGGGGGATCAACACCATTGCCTCTCTGGGTGCAAACCGGCTCGCCTTTGGCGCGATAGATGGAACGGTTGGCATTGTTGGCATTGCCGAGGCGGCCAAAATCGCAGAACTGGCAAAGCGGGACCGCCCGATCCAGGCTGTGAAAACCTCGCAGGATGGCAGTCTGCTCGGTTTTGGCGATGGATCGGGTCATATAGAAGTGTTCCAGACCTCTGACCTGAAACGACTGGAAGGCACGGTTGTGGCCTATGGTCCGATCTGGGATTTCGATTTTCTGCCGGGTACCAGCCAGATTTTTCATGTCGGCCTGGACGATTATGCCATTCGATGGCAGGTCGCACCGCGCAAGCTGGCCAAGATTGACAGCAAATTCCCACGGCGGTTTCAAATGGCCCGCAGCGACGATCCCGGTGAATTGGAATTCCGCCGTAAATGCAGTGTCTGTCATACGCTGACACCGGACGGGGCCAATCGGGCCGGTCCCACGCTGTATGATCTGTTTGGCCGTAAGGTCGGAACGGTTGCCAACTACACCTATTCGCGGGCCTTGCAGAATTCAGACGTCATATGGGACGAAACCTCGATTGCGCGGCTGTTTGATGAGGGGCCGGATGTCATGATGCCGGGAACCAAAATGCCGATACAACGTTTAAAGTCGATCACACGCCGCGATGATCTGATCCGCTATCTGAAGATAGCAACAGCACCGAAACCGTAATTTAAAAGAAGAGAACGAGCCCATGAAATCCGTTTTGTCAGGAATTTGCCTAATGGTCATCGTCAGTGCTCTGGCGTGGGGCGTCATGCGCTCTCAGGAAACAACTTCCGGAGAGGCTTTCGTCTCCAGCAATGATTCCGTTCGATTGGACTGATTGAACTTGCGCAGTTCAAGTTCCGTATTCTGGCTTGCCATTGCTGCGTTTTTTGCTCTGGCAAATCCGCTATGGGCCGACGACACCGGACCCGGTGCCTGTCGCGATAAGGCGTCCTGCGCGCTGCAATCAGTGGTCAGCGTGCTGCCGCTTTTGCCAGCCAATGTGGCGTCCGGCGCAGAGCCTGAGGGATCCGGCATTGTGGTTGGCAATGGACGGATAGTCGCAACGGCCAACCACGTTCTGGGACCGGCAAAACGGGTCATGGTCAGGACTTCCCGGGGTGACGTGATAGCAGCAAAAATCCTGCTGCGAGACCTGCCGACTGATCTGGCCCTGCTGGAAATTGACATCGCGTTGCCCGCGCTACCGCTGGCTGAGAGCACAGACATCGGCAATCCGGTCTGCGCCATTGGCAACAGTTTCGGATTGGACCTGTCGCTTACCTGTGGCGTGATTTCGGCTTTGCAGGTGTCCGGGGTTGGGTTCAATCCGGTTGAGGATTTTGTTCAGACCGACGCAGCGGTTAACCCGGGCATGTCCGGCGGGGCGCTGGTCGATTCCACCGGTGCGATGATTGGTCTGTTATCGGCGATATTCACCAAAAAATCTGACTCCAACATCGGGGTCAATTTCGCCGTATCTGCACAATTGCTTCAAACCGTGCTGAGCAGCTATCAACAATACGGGCGCGTGGTCAGGGTGCAGCCGGGCTTGCTGGTCCGGCCGTCCTTGTTCCCCGGTGAGACGGGCACAATGGGTGCGCGGGTGGTACGGGTCGAAAACGACCGGGCCGAGGCACGGGCGGGCCTGAAGGTCGATGATATTGTGCTTTCAGTTGGGGGCAGACGCATAAAACGGGTGGGGGCCTATCGCGCTGCATTGGCGTTATTGCCAAAGGGGACTACGGTGCCGGTGACAATCCTACGCGACAATGTTCAGCAGACCGTGTCGGTTCGATATAATTGAAAAATAAGAGGAAAAACGATGAGTGAAGAATTTAACATGTCCATGCGGAAGTTCCTGAAACAGGTCGGCGTAACGTCGCAGCAGGAGATTGAACGGATCGCACGCAGTGCTGACTTGGGTGGCCGCACGTCGCTGCCCGTTAAAGTGGTTTTGACCGCGGAAGGCACGGATCTGAACCATGTGGTCGAAGGCGAAATCAACCTGAGCTGACTGGTATGGTGAAAGATATTACGCCCACATTTCCCCCCTTGCTGAGCGGGCACGGTCTGGCGAAGGACAAGGTCCCGATGAACTGGGCCAGGTCCCGTGCCGGAAAGGGTAAGCTCGGTGCCGGTGATCTGGTATGGTCCCGCCAGACCGATTACATGCGCTATGCTTTGGTTCTGGAGCCTGATGTTCCCCGCCATCGCTGCGGCGAAATGGTGTTTGTGGCAATGACGGCATTTGGCGATGCGGCAGGGGCGTTGATCCCGCCGGAAGTCGCCATCACCTATCAATGGCCCGGCTGCATTTTGATGAATGAGGGGCAGATCGGCTATGTCGATCTGATCATCGCGGAAGAAGAAGCCGATGGTGTGCCTGACTGGATGGTGTTGAGCATTGATATCCAGATGAAACCGGATTTCGAGGACCTGAACCCCGGCGAAAATTATCACCAGACAACGATGTGGGACGAAGGCTGTGGGGATATGACAAGAACCGAATTGTTGGAATCTACTGCCCGCCACACTCTGAACGCGATCCATAACTGGAGCGAGGACGGATTTCGACCGGTGCACGAGCAATGGACGGGTCGCCTGTCAAAGGAAAATCCCGTCGCTGTTCCGATCAGTTCTGACATCGATCGGTTTATCGGCCTTGATGAGAGCGGCAATGCTCTGGTCAGCGCCGATGAAAAAAATAGCGACATCAACTTGTTTGAAGCGCTCTCTGCGCTGCGTTCGCACCGGCAGAACGGATGAAGAAGTTTCTGAAGACCATTCGTTTTGACCCATCCGACACCCACGTGTTTGAGAACGCGGCGGTGTCTGATGAATGGGCGATTCCAGGCGGCTTTCTGTTTGCCGGCGACACGGAAGACACGCTTTCGGGTAAGCGCAAACAGGCTTTTAACAACGGATTTCTGTCGCTGGCCCAATTTGGCCATTCGACCTTTGTTTCGGTCGCTGAGATTGCAGATGAAACCCTCGACACACTGAGCGGTGGCCTGGCGCAGTTCTTTGTGACGCAAATGAATGCACCATCGCAGGAGATGGCGCTGCAGGCAGCGAAACAGGAGTTGGATTTTGTCTGTGACATGTGTCAACAGGTTCCCATCAACTCGGTATTTGCCATGCGGCGTTTTTTCGATGACGAAGGCCAAATCCGGGAGGAATTCAGTATTGTCGACGCACCGGGCGCCAAGCCCCATGCTCGGGTCTGGGAAGTGGTAGAGGATTGATGATGGAGTTTTGGAAGTCTGCCGGAATGCATCTTGTCGAACGCAATGAGTTCGGCTGGTTGACGGTGACCGAAGACTATCTTCGGGCCTATTTCACGCGCCCTGAAATTCACCCGGTGGAAGAATCCTGCGCCGCTGAAAATGCGTTGTTTGAAAAATTGATGGCGACCCCGTTCGCGGCGGTTGATGAAGCCGAAATTGCGTCGATTGCAGATCAGGATACGGCTGACAATTACCGGATCATTCTGCGGTTCCGCGATCACCTTGCAAAACATGGCACGCTTGAGGCCGCCTATGCGGCCTTGTTTTCCGGTGAAACCATATCAATCCCACCGGTCTTTATTGACCAGATGGTGCATCTTATCCTGCGCAACATTCTCGACGGGGTTGAAGACCCGATGCGGTTGCGGGCAGCGGAGCTGTTTTTCCGGGAGCAGGTTATCACCCTGGGCACGGATCAGCTGATGATGGCCGATCAGGAAATCATCGACATGCAAAGCCAAAATGGATTTGGCGGGCTCGGTCAGCTGTTGGCGGAAGCGGGAACACCGGCACGCGAAGTCGCGCTGGATGTTTTGGGTGATGACAACAAAGATGCCTATTGGTCCCGTTCCGACAATTTTGATCTGGCTGTCGACTTTCGCTTTACCCAGCCGGTGCCGGACGCTCTTGGACGGGTGATTGAAGCGTGGATCGAGCATTTTTCCAAAATTGGGACCCGGGTTCAGGCGGTGAAATCCATCAAGGACGAGCGATGGTCCTGGCATATCGGCTGTGATCTGGAATCCACCTGGATTTTGAATGCACTATACGAAGGCGAAGATGTTGATGAGGATACGCTGGTCAATATTCTGTCGCTGTACAAGATGGAATTTCTCGACCAAAATGACGTGATAGAAAGCATTCGGGGAAAACCGGTTTATCTTGCCGTCGCAATGACGTCAGATCGGAAGTTGGTATTTAAGCCACAGAACCTTCTGACGAATCTTCCCATAAGCAAAGAATAGGGGCTCCTGCACCATGGCTGATACTGCTCAATCAAAAAACTTCCTGGACAAACCGGTCGCTCGGGGCATCGCCCTGCTTCTGGCCGTGGCGCTGGGCGCAGTTCTGTGGATGAACTATGAAAATGATTTCAGGCGATTGATGGCCGGTCAACAGATGGCGAGCCCCCCCGTTGTCTCCTCATCAGAGCCTGCAAAGCCGGCTAACCCAGCGCTTCAGGCCTGTTTGGACCAGCGCGTCGGCGATGTTGACGCGATGAAGTCGGAAGGCATTCTAAACGATGCCCAATATGCCGCTTTCCGGGCGCGTGCAGAAGAGTTGTGCCGGCAACAAAACCCGACGTCATAAGTCACGAACCAAAATTGCCGGTGGATTAAGACTAGTCGTCGATCAGGAAATCATCGGCGGTAAGGTTGCCCTTTTCCGCTTCGATATAGTCTTCCGTGGTGCGCACACGCGGCCGCTGGCCGCTGGCAAACGGATCATCACTGCTGTTGGCCTGGGCCTCGACACGACAATTTTCGCACATCTTGATCAGGTTTGAACGTTCCTCACTGGCAAACATCGTATGCTTTCCAGCCAATTGTGTGGTGATCCGTTCAATCGTCGACTTGGTCGCGAAGGGCGTATCGCAGACGATGCAGTTGAATGGCTCCTCTTCATACAGCGTGACCGGCTGCATGGATGCCGATGTGAAGTTCAGGCGCGGTTCAAGAACCAAGGCGCTTTCCGGGCAGGTGCTGACGCACAGGCCGCACTGAACGCAGGCGTTTTCAACAAACCGGAGCTTGGGTTCACCCGGCGTGTCGACGATTGCATTGGCCGGGCAGGCCGAGGTGCAGGCCATGCACAGGGTGCAAGACGACTGGTCAATATTGACCCGGCCATAGGGCGACGCGGCAGGCAGGTCGATTGTATCCGGCTTGGTTGCTGACTGTTCCTGCAACCGCACGAAGGCAAGGCGGGCAATATCCCGTTTGCTGCCAATGGGATTGAAGATGTCGTCGATCCCAAGCGGCTGATCCGGACTGGACCAGATGGCGTTTTCGACAGTGTCGGGATCGGCTTCGCAAATCAGCTGACAGCGCGGTGTTGCGGCCAGTCCCAATCCGCTCAGGATTGACCCGGCCAGTTCAATTTCAGCCCGTGTGCCGTCCAGCTCATCCTGCAGCTGCGGATTTGCCAACAGGTGAACCTGTTCCCATCCGCTGGCGATCAGGGCCGCGATTTCCACGTGGCCAATCGAACTCACCGCATGCACAGCCTGGGGGATGACATGGGCGGGCAGGCCGCGGCCATAGCGTGCCATGGCGGCAATCATGTCAGCGCCAAAAGAATGGTCATGCAGCAGCAGAACAGGGTTCTTTCCACCAGCCGACCGGTATCGCGTGATCAGGGATTGGGTGTTGGCGATCAGGTCGCTCTGGACAGGATACTGATAGGTGATGGACCCGGTCGGGCAGACCGCATGACAGGATCCGCAGCCACCGCAAATGCCCGGATCGATCGATACGGTATCGCCAAGATCGGATATCGCCCCGGCAGGGCAGGTGTCGAGGCACTTGGTGCACCCGGTCTTTTGGGAGCGCCCATGGGCACAGGTCTCGGCATTGTAGTCCACATAAATTGGTTTTTCGAATTCCCCGACCATGTCGGACATTTCAATGACGGCCCGCAAAATAGCGGCCGGATCGCCCGGATCGACACGCTTGTATCCGTCGCGATGGGTATGTCCTGTTACCAGTGGTGTTTTGCCGGAAATATCAAGAACGAGGCTGCAGGTGGTGGATGCACCGTCGCGGGCCAGGACAAATTCAAGGTTTTTGCGTGCCGATGGCATCAGGGGGGCGTAATTGTTCACCGTCAGCGAAAAACCGCCAAAGGAACCGGACATGGTTTCAATGTCGCCGCGGTAAATAGGAATGTCGGACTGTTGGGGCAGAACCAGATCGTCTTGATCCGACAACAACAGGGTAACCGACAGGGTGCGGGCGAGATATTGTGCCATTTCCAGAGCCTGTTGACCGGCTCCGTAAACCAGACACATGCCGTCGGCCTCAATCGACTTCAGTCGCGCCGGCTTTGCCGTGTCGTCGACTGCGCCCAACAGGGCCGATATTTTGGCGGTCGCTTTTTCAGCCTGATCGGACCAACCGGCTGTTTCCCGGATGTTGATGAAACTGACCCGGTCTCCAAGCCCGTTTTCTTCCGCAATTTCCTGAAACAGGGGTGCTTCCTGCTGACAGGCAACCACAAGGTCCTGCTCGCCAGACAGGGCTGCCTCAAATGCAGACAGCTGGCTGCGGCACAGATGGCTGTATGGTTTACCCACTTCAGCGTTGATGTTGTCGGAAATTTTGGCAGCGTCGAGAGGCATCGTGCCTTCGCAGTTACATATCAGACATGTTCGCCCATTCGCCTTCATGCAGGATCTCCCAAATTCACTGCTCGCCCGGTTATCGGCGGCACTATAGAGTGCTTCAACGTGGGGGGGAAACGATGAATGTGCGATTGCGCATGATTTGTCGTTTTTTTGATCCAATGCTTGCTTGGCATATGGCGCTCCGACGTGCAGACTGCTGCTTCTGTTGAAGGGGAATTCTATATTTTGCGTAGTGTCGAAAAGCATGAAGTGAGCATTGCTCTTGGCATCGTGGTTGAAAAGAGAAAGTCTTCCCATCCCTGGGCCGACTGGACGTGGATGCCGGTGGCGGTCGTCCCCAATGCCAAGCCTTCCGCCGATTGGGAAGAGCTGGTGGCCAGCGAGAATTGCATCCAGTATTTGGCCGGTACGCTTTTTCTCACCCTTCATCGCAAGGATTGCGAAGCGCTCCGGGCAAACCTGATGCTTCCCGTGCCAGAATTGTATATTGTGCTGCAGGAAGGCGAGGATCTGTCTGCCGACTTTCCTTATTTCCCGCATTCGGTGACCGCATCTGCCTATGACGCCCAGGATGCAGCTGATGCCGGTGACGATATTGTAGAAAAAGTCGCGATGCCTGAACCGGTTGCGGCCTTTGTTCAGGCCTTTGTGGAAGAACATTATGAGGAAGAAACATTCATCAAGCGCAAGCGGGACAAATTGAAGATTGAAGAGCAAAAATTTGGCAAGGATCCGATTTTTTCGGGTCCGACCAGACACTGATCAGCGACGGATTTGAACTATGGATGACGAGCAGGAAAAAAGCGGTCGGTTGTCCCGGTGGTCCAAGCGCAAACTGGCCTCGGCGGCTGAAGCCGAAACACCGGTTGACGCAGATTTGGCGGAAGAAACGAGCGAGCAGGCGGCGCTGGATGCCGAAGCGGTTGATGCTGAATTGGAAGCCAATCGTATTGCTGCAGAAGCCATCAAGATTGAAGATCTGGATGCCGATTCCGACTTTACGGTGTTCATGAAAGACGGCGTGCCTGAACTGCTCAAGAAGCAGGCGATGCTGGCTCTCTGGCGCACCAACCCGGTCTTGGCCAATGTCGATGGACTGGTGGATTATGGCGAAGATTATGCCAGTCCGGATCTGATCATGAAAACCTTCAAAAGCGCCTACCAGATTGGCAAGGGCTATTTTGACGATGAGGAAGATGAGGAATCAACCGATACCGACACTGTTGCTGTCGATGAGTCGCAGGACGTCACGCCGGATGAAGGCGTCGAGGCGCAGGCGGATGAAGAAGATGGTGATCCTGCCGAACCCGAAGTGATGGAAGAAGAACCGCTTCAGGTCGCCGAGGAAGATGATCTCATGACTGCTGATGAAGAAGAACTCATCGCCGAGGATCTGCCGTTTGAGGAAGAACCGGCAGCTCCTGTTCGCGTATCTCTGCGCAGGCGTTTTGAACTGGACGCCTAAGCCCCGTTTTCCTGATGGTGCGGGTCAGACCGACGGATCGGCCAGGTGGTTGCGCAACATTTCCTGATAGGTTTTCAGCATGCTTTCCACAAACGGTTCGTGCTGATCGATCTCCATGACATTCTTGCCGACATGGGCGTTGTACCGCGCGGCCGCATAGAGGAAGGCGATGTGCAGGTCGGTCGCATTGATGGATTTGTTTTCCCGGTTTGCCACGTCGATAAACCGATCGGCAATCTGCATCATTTTGACTTCAGTGATTTCACCACTGGCCTCAGCGGCGCGACGGCTCTTGCGGTTTGGCCGGATTTCATCGTCCATGTTCTGTCCTTTATTCGAGCCCTTGTCGTGGCTTCAATCTACCACTGTCCCGCCCGTTCGGTCTTGGAGAGGGAATGGATGCCTACATTTACGGTAATCGCCAACGCTATAAGAATAAAGCCCAATCCGAGCGCCATGGCGAATTCTCCCTTGCCGGTTTCCAGCGCAATGGCGGTTGTTAAAACCCGGGTCACGTGATCGATGTTGCCACCCACGATCATGATCGCCCCCACTTCACCGATAGCGCGGCCAAAACCGGCAAGCGCCGCGGTCAGCAGTGACCGACGCGAATCAAGGATCAGGGCCATCATGCGTTGCCGCTTGGTGGTGTTCAGTGAAATCAGCAGATCATGGTATTCCGACCACAGATCTCGGATGGCCTGATGGGATATCGATGCAATAAGCGGGGTTACGATAATGACCTGGGCGATGATCATCGCAGTGGGTGTAAACAAAAGCCCCATTACGCCAAAGGGACCGGACCTTGAAAGCAGGATGTAGACAATCAGACCCACCACCACCGGCGGCAGGCCCATCAGCGCGTTGAGCAGGGCAATGGTCGCGCGTCGGTAGCGAAACCGATTGACCGCAAGCCATGCGCCCAGCGGCAAGCCGATGATTGACGCAATCACGACAGCAGAAATGGTCACGTGAAGCGATCGAAGCACGATTTCGAACAGATCAGAATCCAGTGATACGATCAGGCGAAAGGCTTCGCCGATTCCCTGCCAAATGTCATTCATCTATTTTTCGGACTCACAGGGCAGCTATCATTTAGCTTTCTTCAGACCGCGAGCATATTCGACCAGCGCGTCAATGTCATCATAATCCAGTATGACAGGGATGCTCGACATCACACGGTTTTCGTCAATTTCGTCGCCGCGAAACTGGATGATCGACGGGTGAGGCAGTCTTGTATGAAACGACTGAAACCGGTCTTCCCAATCCTCAAGCCCGTTGACGAGAATTTGGAAGGACGGGGTTGAGGAAATTCCCGAAAACGGGTCATCGCTGCGCACAACATGACAGCGTGAACACTGTTGCTCGGCGACGGTTGCGCCGGTTTTGCGAAGCGTTTCAGTATCCTGCGCATAGGCGCCAGTTGCCTGTATAAAAATCAGCACGAGAGCACAGCGGTGCAGGTTGAATAGAGATTTCATGACCAGCTCCCGTTGCTGCAGCGACGGGTAATTGACGCATATCTGCTGTCGCTTGTCCAATCGGCAATGACAATTCGCCCTGTTGCAGGTGAACAGACGTCTTTGCGGGGCGTTTTGGGGGGATTATTTTCCACAGATTGGCAGCTGGGACGCTTTGCCACTGGCATCGCAGGCTTTATTGGCCTAGCCTTTATTGACCAATCGGTCAAAATTTTAAAGATGCCCGGGAACGGTGCCAACGCCGCCAAAAAATTGAGTAGGAAAGCAAATGACTTGGACTCCAAATCGTAGAACCTTCAATACCCTTCTGGCCTCAGTTGCCGGCACCAGTGCGCTGGGGCTCACTCCGTCAATGGCCTCCACCATCAAAGTGGCTGGAATCTATACCCAGCCGATCCAGCAAAAGTGGGATGCGCGACTGCATCAGGGTCTGGAAGCGGCCAAGGCCAAGGGGGAAATTGAATATGTGTTTTCTGAAAAAGTGGCCAACACCGACTATATCCGTGTGCTGCGCGAATATTGCGAATCTGGCGTCAAG
>CAJQPW010000390.1 GCA_905480295.1 uncultured Rhizobiaceae group bacterium
TAAACAGTGCCGCCGATACCATCGCCGACCATCACGCCAAACTCATCACACCAAACCGAAGACAAAACCTTGTCACCACCTGACGCACGAACACGCTTCACCAAAACACGTCCACCTATGCACTGAACCGTAAAACCGGTGTCGTTGATATCGACGATCTTGCCGGATACCCCATCACCGGGAACCCGTTCGCAGTCGAATATATTGAGCTCGGCACCATTAAACGTGGTCCAGGCACCCGGGGCCGGATTGGTTCCGCGGATCAGGTTGTAGACCTGCGCAACCGGTTTGTTCCAATCGATTTGGGCGTGTTTACGGGTGCAGCGGCGTTCATAAGTGGCCAATGCTTCATCCTGCTCAATATGGGGCGGATTACCCGAACGATACAGATCACAGACCTGCAATACCGACGCCACCGCCGAAGGATAGATTTTCTTGAAATACAGATTGATCACCGTGTCGTCGGGGTCAATCGGGCATTCCCACTGCAGCAATACATCGCCTTCATCCAATCCATCGGTGGGGTAGAACCAGGAATAACCCGATTTATCGCTGCCCATGATAATCGGCCAATTCACCGCCGATGGACCCCGGTGCAGGGGCAAGAGCGATGGATGGAAACAGATGGAGCCCTGCTTTGGCGTATCCCGTGCCGCTTCAGGTACGAATACGTTGACAAACGCCATGATCATCAGATCCGCGTCAAAGGCAGCAAGCTGATCCAGGGTTTCCTGATCTTTAAAATGCGCTGGTTGATGTACCGGAAGCCCGCGCTCCAGAGCAAATGTCTTGATCGGATCCGCCGGTTTTCCCTCTCGGTCCGGTTCACAATATACCGCCACAACTTCGTCAGTGCCGGTGTCCAGAAGTTTTTCCAGAACGTCTTTACCAAACGCCTGCTGGCCCATCACGATCAGTCGCATATTCGTTCTCCTGCACAAGAATTTGGAGTGGACATGATCTACTCCGCCGCCTCTGCCTTGATTTCACCTACTGCGCCGGACCCTGTTATGCGCTCCAGCTCATCACCGGAATAGCCGAGAACCTCGGACAGGATTTCGGTTGTGTGTTCGCCCAGAAGGGGCGACCGGGTAACTTCGACTTCACTGTCCGACAGTTTGATCGGGCATCCGACGCTGAGATATTCTCCGCGCTCAGGATGGTCGACACGCACCATGGTCCCGGTTGCAAACAGCCCCTCATCCTCGGCGATTTCTTTCATCGAAAGAATTGGTCCAACAGGAATATCGTGGGGGTTGCAGATATCCATGACTTCAAACTTGGTTTTGGTCATGGTCCATTGTTCGATTGTCTCAAAAATATGGTTCAGCTTGTCCAGCCGCTCCGGTGGTTTGGCGTAACCCTCTTCGGTTTTCCATTCCGGCTTGCCGATAACATCGCAGACCTTTTCCCAGATCGCAGCCTGGATAATGAAATAGGTGTAGGCGTTGGGGTCTTGCTCCCAGCCTTTGCATTTCAAAATACGACCCGGTTGTCCGCCACCGGAATCATTGCCCGCGCGCGGTGTGGCCTCACCAAACGGGATGCCTTCGCCGAACTGCGAATATTCTTTCAGCGGACCGGCATCCAGACGTTGCTGGTCGCGCAATTTGACGCGGGCCAGGTTCAAGACGCTGTCCTGCATTGCACAGGACACTTTTTGACCACGGCCGGATTTTTCACGCTGAAACAACGCTGTAACGATGCCGAGGCAGAGGTGCAGGCCGGTACCTGAATCACCAATCTGAGCGCCGGTTACCAACGGTGGCCCATCGCGGAACCCGGTGGTCGATGCCGAGCCACCCGCGCATTGCGCGACGTTTTCGTAAACCTTGCAGTCTTCGTATTTGCCAGGGCCAAATCCCTTGATCGAAGCCATGATGATGCGGGGATTGATTTCCTGAATGCGTTCCCAGGAAAAGCCCATGCGATCCAGCGCACCGGGGGCGAAATTTTCCACCAGAACATCGCATTCCTCAATCAGCCGGGTCAGAACCTCCTTACCGGTTTCATTCTTGGAGTTCAGCTCAATCGATCGCTTGTTGTGATTGAGCATTGTGAAATACAGACTGTCGGCACCCGGCACATCGATCAGCTGTTTGCGGGTCGCATCACCGACACCAGGACGCTCGACCTTAATGACGTCCGCGCCAAACCAGCCCAAAATCTGAGTACAGGTCGGGCCTGATTGCACATGGGTAAAGTCGAGAACCTTAATTCCTTCTAGAGCTTTCATTGAGCTGCCTTTTTCTTCAAAATTTCCAATGCCTCGGCACTCATGCCGCCATCAACTGCACTGGTTGGGTTGAGACTTCCGATGTTGCCGCTTTCCTTGCCCGCTTTCGGGTCGATCACGGCATTGATCAATGTGGGTTTGCCCGACTCCAGGGCGGCGGCCACAGCGCGCTGCAATTCGTCGGGATTGGTCGCATTAATGCCTTCGCCACCAAATGCCTGCATCATCATGTCGTAACGGCTGTCTTCGACAAACACCGTGGGCGCCGGATCGGCACCACCGGACCGGTTCTGGTCCGTGCCACGATAAATGCCGTTATTGTTGAACACAACGATGCAGATCGGCAGGTTGTAACGACAGATCGTTTCCACCTCCATGCCGGAAAATCCAAACGCTGAATCCCCCTCGACAGCCAGCACCGGCAATCCGGTTTCAACCGCAGCAGCAATCGCTGTACCCATGCCAATGCCCATAACTCCCCAGGTTCCGACATCAAGGCGTTTGCGCGGCCGATGCATGTCAACCATGGAGCGGGCAAAATCGAGCGTATTGGCACCCTCATTGACGAGCATTGTTTCAGGCTTCTGATCAATCACACGTTTGATGGCGCCGAGTGCACCCGCGTAATTCATGGGCGAAGCATTGTTCTGCAGCGTCGGCGCCATGCGGGCGACGTTTGAATCGCGCTTTTCACGCACCGCATCAACCCATTCAGCCGGTGGAGAGGGAAAGTCATTGCCCATTGCTTCGGTCACGGCGGACAAAGTTGACTCAATGTCACCGACCAGCGGCGCTGCAATTTCAACATTGCTGTCCATTTCCCGGGGCTCAATGTCGATTTGAACAAAGCGGGTTCCATGCGGTTCACCCCAGCTCTTGCCCTTACCGTGCGACAGCAGCCAGTTCAGCCGCGCGCCCACCATGATGACAACATCGGATTCCTTCAACGCCAGCGACCGCGCAGCACCAGCCGATTGCGGATGGTCATCGGGCAACAGGCCCTTGGCCATGCTCATTGGCAGATAGGGAATTCCCGACTTTTCAACAAAATCGCGCACCGTATCGTCGGCCTGGGCATAGGCTGCCCCTTTGCCCAGAATAATCAGCGGCTTTTTGGCGCTCTTGATCACGTCCAGCGCCCGAGAAATTGCCTCGGGTGCCGGGAACTGTGCAGGTGCCGGGTCAATGACCTTTACCAACGACTTGGCACCTTCAATCTCGTCCATAACCTGACCCAGCAGGTTGCCGGGAACATCCAGGTAGACACCGCCGGGACGCCCCGAAACAGCCGCACGAATGGCACGGGCAACGGCGATACCGATATCTTCCGCATGCAAAACACGATAGGCAGCTTTGCAGAGTGGCTTGGCGATCGCCAACTGGTCCATTTCTTCATAGTCACCCTGCATCAGGTCAACAATTTCGCGCTCGGAAGAACCGGAAATCAATATCATTGGCCAGCAATTGGTGCTCGCATGGGCAAGAGCCGTCAGACCATTCAGGAATCCCGGCGCTGACACAGTCAGGCAGACCCCCGGTTTCTTCGTCAAAAACCCTGCAATTGCCGCCGCATTGCCAGCATTCTGCTCATGCCGAAATGACAGCACGCGCAAGCCTTCTTCCTGCATCATGCGACCGAGATCGGTAATCGGAATTCCTGGCACACCGTAAATGGTTTCAACGCCATTGAGCTTCAACGCTTCGATCAGAAGGTGGAATCCGTCGATCTGAGGACGCTCATCTGATGTTGTATTCGTCATTCATTATTCTCCCTCGACACGAGTCCGGTTGTTCAACCGGCGTCGTCTCGTGATTGGTTCATGGATTCAATACGAACCCATTCTGCCCGTACATGGGCATGAAGTTTCATTGTGTGTTCCCGAACAAGTCGACTGGCCAGATCGGCATCGCGCGCTTCGAGCGCTTCGATGATTTCCATATGATCCACCACCGACTTTGTCGCCCTGTCCGCTTCGCCCATTGCCCGACGGCGCACCGCATGCATGTGTTGGAACAACCCGTCGGCTGTAGTCTTCAGCAAGGTGCAGCCCGACAGTTCCAAAATACATTGGTGAAATTCAATATTGGCTTCCGAATATTCCTCAAACTCTGCCCTGGCCGCATGAACGCTGTGCTTCATGGCGAATTTTCGAAGATTGCGCAGTTGCTTGGCACTGGCATGCTCTGTCGCCAGCCGTGCCGCCATGCTTTCCAGCGCCGCCCAGGTGACGATCATCTCTAAAATTTCGGCCATCGACTTGCGCTGAATGAAGACGCCCTTGCGCGGCTGAATTTCAACTAGACCGTCATGTGCCAACCGGGCCAAGGCTTCCCGGATCGGTGTCCGGGAAATCCCAAGCTGATCCGCCAGCTGTCGCTCATCGAGGCGCAGGTCGACCCCTTCTTCGTAGATATTCATATTCAGGATGGCCGACCGCAACACATCATAGGTGTGGTCTTTGAGGGTAAAATTGATACCGATCGGGGATAGCTGATCGCCAATAGCCATACGCTGCAATACCTCCCGAACCAAAACACTGCGGGTTTCCTCAACACTTCACGGTAAAGGGCAAACCAAGTTTATGTGGTATACCATACATCTGAAAATATGCGCGTCAACCGACTTTCATAGTTCGGGAGTGATTGAAAAAATTCCATAAAATTGTTTTTTATCATTTAGTTATGTCTATTTCCCTACAAAAATTCTAAAAAAAATCATTCTGTGGTATACCAGATAATGGTGGATATTCATCCACTATGGCTGCTGCAGAAGGATTCCATAATGTTGATAAGACCCGATGATTCCGCATTGATTGTGATTGATATGCAGACACGGCTGGTGCCCGCAATGCTGGCGCCGGCCCGCACACTGAAAGCCGCAATCCTGCTGGTTGAAGCGGCACAGGAACTGCAGATTCCGGTCCTGCTGACCGAACAATATCCAAAAGGTCTGGGACGTACCGTGCCAGAGTTGAAGGCTGCTGCAGAAAACTGTCCGGTGTTTGAAAAAACCCATTTTTCCTGCATGGAAGACACGCAATTTGCCACTGCTCTGCGGGGCTTGAAACGAAAACAGATCGTGCTTGCTGGGATGGAGGCCCATATCTGTGTGGTGCAAACTGCAGCAAGCCTGCTGGAAGACGGTTTTGAGGTCTTTGTAACGTCCGACGCGACCGCCTCACGCTCCGCAGACAGTGAGCAGGCCTGCCTTGCTCGGCTCAGCGCCGCTGGAGTCGGCATCGTTACCAGCGAAATGGTCGTCTTTGAATGGCTCGGCAAAGCAGGCACGCCTGCGTTTAAAAAAATGCTGCCTAAGATAAAGTAGCGACAACGACAACGACATCCATAAAAGCTGAAACAGCAAAAGTCGCACCCATGACGTGCCGTCAACGCGTTCAGTCTGTCTTATCGGATTAAGCTCGGCTCAGGGGTGTTGAACACCCTGTCGTCGAAGCGCGATGGAATAAAGACTGGTGGTCGCCGTGATGAAAAGCACATGTTTGGATCGGCCGCCAAAACACACGTTGGAGACCAGTTCCGGTACCAGTATCTTGCCCAGCAGATCACCGGAAGGACTGATGCAATGCACGCCATCGGCGGCTGATGACCAGATATTTCCATCCGTATCAAGACGAAACCCGTCGGAAGCGCCCGGATTAATGGTGTGAAATGCGCGCCCCCCGCTGGTTGCATTTCCATCGACGTCATAGACCCGCATGCCCTTTTTGGCACCCGGATCATCCACACGACCGGTATCAGCCAAATAAAGCAGGCTTTCATCGGGAGAAAACGCCAGACCGTTCGGACAGCCCATGTCCGTGACATCGGCAGTGATTGAAAGGTCCGTTGAATCCACGCGGTAGACGTTGCAAGGCAGCTCCTCTTCGGACTGGTGCCCTTCATAGTTCGACGTGATTCCATAATGGGGATCGGTGAACCAGATCGATCCATCTGAGCGCACAACCACATCATTGGGGGAATTCAGCCGCTTGCCCTCAAACTGATCAGCGATGACCGTAACTGTGCCGTCCCATTCGGTGCGTGTTACACGCCGCGTTCCATGTTCGCAGGAAATCAACCTACCCTGCTGATCACGGGTATGTCCGTTGGAATAGTTAGATGGATTGCGATAGGTCGTAAGGCCCTCGCCAGGCGTCCAGCGCATGATCCGGTTGTTGGGAATGTCAGAAAACAACAGGCAGTTGGCATCGCCGAACCATACAGGCCCCTCAACCCAATCAAATCCCGTCGCCAGTTTTTTGACCGGCGCATTGCCCAATACATAGGATGCGAACAGCGGATCAACCGCTTCATAAAACGACATTGTTTTCCTTTCCAATTCCACACGCATCATGGGCCAGCGGACAGCTCAGCACCAGCCCGACTCACCCAATAAGCTGGAAGTGTATCAAGACAAGCAAAAGATTTGCTCTGCTGCATTGGCCAACATCACACATTGAGGAATTGCTTTACCTGTGCAGTCCGCGCTTACCGTCTGCCAATCACTTGAACATTATGACCCGGCAGAGATATGCATAGCTGGTAGGCAACGAAAGTCCCTCTTATGAATCCCCTGCGCGGCATTGTCCTGAAGATTCTTTCAGTCACCATTTTTGTGGTCATGGCCACATGCATCAAAGCGGCTGCAGCGCATGTTCCCCCCGGCGAAACCGTGTTTTTCCGTTCGTTGTTTGCCATTCCCGTTATTTTGATCTGGCTCATCGCTCAGCACAATCTGGCGCACGGACTGGAAACCAAAAACCTGATGGGCCATTTCTGGCGGGGCCTGCTCGGCACCGCTGCAATGGGATTGGGATTCACCGCCCTTGGTCTGCTACCCCTGCCGGAAGTCACCGCATTGGGATATGCCGCGCCGGTTCTTACCGTCATATTTGCGGCAATGTTTTTGGGCGAGAGAATACGCGCATTTCGCCTGTCAGCTGTTGTGCTTGGGTTATTGGGTGTTGTTGTCATCCTGTCACCACGCCTGACCGTGCTGAATATCGAAACCGCCGATAAGCTGGAAACGATCGGCGCCATTTTGATGATAATGGGCGCTGTATTCATTGCACTGGCACAGGTATTTTTGCGCAAACTAGTCAGTACCGAGAGCACAGCAGCCATCGTATTTTATTTTTCCATTACAGCGACATTATTGTCGCTGCTGACCCTTCCCTTCGGCTGGGTCATGCCCACCGCAACCGAGTTTGCCTTACTGATATCAGCCGGACTGCTCGGCGGCCTCGGCCAGATCTTTCTGACCACTTCCTATCGTTATGCAGACACGTCCGTTATTGCTCCGTTTGAATACACCTCAATCCTGCTCGCCGTGGTGATCGGTTACACGGTATTTGATGAAGTGCCGACAATCACCGTGCTGGCTGGTGTCAGTCTTGTTGTCGGAGCGGGTTTGATCATCATCTATCGGGAGCGCCAGCTTGGTCTTGAACGGGACAAACAACGCCGGGTGATGACACCGCAAGGCTGAATATCTGCTTTATCGTGCGGGGCGTTGCTGTTCCAGAAACGCAACTATCCAACCGGCAAATTCCTGCCCCTGTTCACCGTCGGCAATTTGCCGTCGAGCCTGTTCCGCCTGTGCCGGTGACAGCAGCGAACCCATTTCATCGACCAGTTCCCGCATGAAACGCTCCGGCATTTCCGGATGATATTCGGTTGTCATAATGTGATCACCAATGACAAAAGCAGCGTGGGCACATCCTGGAGCGGTTCCAATAACTTCTGCGCCTTGCGGCAGTTGCGACACCTGTTCCTTGTGCGCGGCATAGAGCGTCAGCGCGGAATGGCTGCCCGTCATCCAGGATTGGGATTGAAACGCCGTGCGTGTGGTTCCGACGACCCAGCCCTGGGGATTGTCGACCACAGTTCCCCCCAGTGCCAGCGCTATGGCCTGATGCCCGAAGCAAATGCCGATCATCGGAATGCGCCGGTTGGCCACATCGCGGATAAAGGCCATCAATTGCCCAACCCACGGGTGGCGGTCATGCACCGATGCCGGGCTGCCGGTGATGATGTAGGCGTCATAATCTTCAACATGTGTCGGAAAAATATCATCGATCACCGGGTAGACAACATAGTCCCATTGAGGCCGCAGCGGTCGCAGCAGTTCGGCAAATTTTTCCCCATCATCAACAAATCGCCGGGCGAAGTTCGACGTATCATTGGATGTTAAAAGAATTGCGATGCGCATGGCTGTTTTCATCAGTTGAAATTCGTCTAAGGTACGTTTCTGGAACAGTTGTTTGGGGAAGTATAGCCATGACGGTATGGCAGCCGAAAGATGACGGGTTTGCGGATCTGGCAAGCCATGATTCTTTTGTCGAGGGAGCACCCCATAACACGTTTTCCCGTCTGCGACGGGAGGATCCGGTCAGCTGGACAGACTGGGACGGGGGCGAAGGTTTCTGGAACCTGACGGCCTATGCCGATATTTTTGCCGCCAATGCCGATTGGGAGACGTTTTCGTCTGCACGCGGGATTCGGATGGAAGACCAGACCTACGAAGAATATCTCGCCCGCCGGACGTTTCAGGAGACCGATCGGCCAGAACATGGCCACACCCGAATGAAGGTCACACGCGCCTTTTCGAAACCGGTTATCGCCGAATTTGAAACCCAGATCAGGCAATTATGCAGCGAAATCTGTGAAGAGGTTCTGGCCACGGGCTCGTTTGACGCCACCAAGACGATCGCCCGTCAATTGCCGATGCGGATGTTGGGCAGGATCATCGGCACGCCGGACTCCGATCTTGAATGGCTGGTTGAGAAGGGCGACGCGTTGATCGCCAATACCGATCCGGACTTTACCGACCATGTGCTCGACAAAATGCAGACCGACGACTTCCGCATGATGCCGTTCAATTCACCAGCGGGGGCTGAACTCTATGTCTATGCCCGGGAGTTGATGCAGAAGAAGCAAGCCGCCGGGGATGACAGCGGTGTGCTCAATATGATCATGCAGCCCGGCGCAGATGGTGCGGTTATGAGCGACACGGAATTCTGCAATTTCTTCTGTCTGCTGGTTGCGGCGGGCAACGACACTACCCGGTATTCCATCGCCGCTGGCATTCAGGCGCTGTGCCGCCAACCGGAACTGATGGAACAATGGCGTCATGCCGATGCCCGTGCCGGCGATGTGGCGGCCAGCGAGATAATCCGATGGGCCAGCCCGGCAATGTATTTTCGGCGGACCGCAACCCGCGACGTGACGCTGCACGGCAAAACCATTCGTGAAGGGCAAAAGGTCCTGTTGTGGTTCATTTCCGGCAATCGCGACGAGACGGCGTTTGACAATCCATTTCAGGTTGATCTGGCCCGCACACCGAATCGGCATCTCGCCTTCGGCCAGGGAGGACCGCATGTCTGTCTCGGCATGTGGCTTGCGCGTTTGGAAATTAGGTTGCTGTTTGAAGAGTTTTCCAAACGGGTGAAGCGTGTGGAGCAGACCGGCCCGGAACAATTCCTGCGATCCAACTTTGTGTGTGGCTTAAAGAGCCTTCCTGTTCGCGTTTCTCTCAATTAAGGGCCTGTCATGACCGACCGACTTCGACTGCTGTTTTGCGATGCCCTTAGCATTGCCCGCGGCAAATATCTGCCTGCCAGTAAAATCGGCGACAATGCCAGTCGCTTCAGCCAGGGCGTTTTCGGCACTCATTATGACAAGGACCTGCTCGATGTGCCGGGCTCGCTGATGATGCACGGATTGCCGGATATGGAAGCGCGCTACGCTGCAACCGACATTCGGGAAAGCTGGCATGACGACACACGCATCGTCATTGGCGACCTGTATGGCCATGACGGGGAACCCCTCAGCCTGTGTGGCCGCGGTGCATTGAAGCGGGCTGTGGCAGCGTGGCAGAAGCGCGATCTCAATCCCAAAGTCGGGATCGAACTGGAGTGTTTTGCCTTTATGGCCAATGAGCAGGGGCGTCTGGTTCCCTATGATAATCCCGGTGGTGTCGTCTACGGCACGGGACCGTTTACCGACCCGCTTCGCTTTAACGATGCGATCTGGGGGATGGCTGAAAAACTGGGCTTTTCCCTTGAATGTCTGACCGCAGAATATGATGCACCGCAGTTTGAATATGCTCTGACATTTGACGATGCCGTTCAGGCGGTGGACGATATTTTCCTGTTCCGTCAGATGGCCCGCGAAATTGCCCTGGAATTTGGCATCGTTCTCAGCTTCATGCCAAAGCCGATAGCGGAAGCCGGAGGCTCTGGCATGCATATCAATTTCTCTTTCACCGACAAGGATGGCGGCAATGCTGTGTCATCTGGTTCGGACAAGGGGGGGCCGGATCATCTCAATGATCTGTCTCGGGGTTGCCTGGCGGGACTGATGCACCATCATCAGGGTTTGGCTGGTCTGATTGCACCGACGGCAACATCGTACCAGCGTCTGCAACCCGCCAGTATTTCCGGGTATTGGCAAAACTGGGCCGGGGATCACCGCGGCGTCACGGCGCGGATTTCAAGCGAAGGTGGCGCCAAGGCCAGAATGGAACACCGCATGGCCGATGCATCGGCCAACCCCTATACCGCAACGGCAGCTGTCCTGCAGGCCGCCTTGCTGGGGGTCGAACACAATTACCCCTTGCAACCAATGGAAACCGGCGATTGTTTCGACAATGTGAATGCCAAAACCGGAACCGCGCTGGACCTGAAACGGGCGATGGACGATCTCGAACGAGACAGTGTTTTGGGTGATGCTGTGGGGCGTGAATTGGTAGACAACCACATCGCTATGAAACGTCATGAAGCAAAGAAGACTAGGGATCTGGAAGGTGATCGCCTCCGGGATTTCTACATTCACTACATCTAGGGTCAGGACCCGTTGGTTTGTCATTTGCTGAACGCAGAAATGCGGACATCTTCACCGTTCATTGGGGCGTCACCAACCGCAGCATTACACCTGAGGTTGTGAGCCATCCATGAGATAGACACGCGCCAACCTCCACTTACAACTTGATGGCGCTCATCCGATAATAGGTAAGTGAAAAGAAGAAGCGTCCCTGATCTGCAAGTTCAATTTGTTCGTCAAACCAGGCTTTCGTTTCAGCTTCAGCCATATGGCCGTTTTCGGCAGCATAGCGCGACATCAGGTGCATCAACATGAATGCGATACCATCTGGCCGCAGCGTCACATCGCAGAATGTGAACGGTTCTACCTCGATAGCTGCAAAGCCGTTTTCTCGCGTCAAACCTGGCCAGAGTGCTGCCACACGGGCTTCAGTGTAATGATGATCCCATGCTTGTTGAACGCGGCGCATTCGCTCTTGATTTTCTGAGAACCAATCCAATGTTTTGCAGCCTGTATCAACCGCGACAAACCGACCTCCCGGACGCAGTACCCGGTGCGCTTCGCGAACAGCCGATGGAATATCGGAGAGATATTCAAGCACCTGTACTGCTACCGCCTTGTCAGCCTCGCCGTCCGGTAACGGCAGCGCATCGGCTGATCCATCCAGGATTTGAACTGTCGGAAATGCATCACAACGCCCTGTGGCCGGTGCACGCATATCCTCGCTGGGATCGACGCCGACGACACCTCCCGTCCCACCCACGGCCCGCGCGATCTCCTCTGTCAAAAGCCCATTGCCGCACCCTATATCCACGACTGTATCGCCTTCACAAAGAAGGAGAGCATCGAAGGCCTTGCGTCTGCGTCGAGTTACGTCGCCACCCTGGTAGGCGATCTCAAGCAGTTTGGTTGTTTCGTCATCGAACTTCAGCATTCGCTCAGTATAGTGGTTGAATTCATGTCATGAAACCTAGCAACTGTATCTTCAGGTGGCCGTAACAGTCCAATTCTGGCGTGATTTGCACAGCGCATTCACGATGGTGACGAGCTTTCTGGCGACGGCTGTAATAACGACCTTGTGCGGTTTTCCTGCGGCACGCAGGCGGTCGGCGAAGGGTTTCAAAACCGGGTTGTGATG
>CAJQPW010000391.1 GCA_905480295.1 uncultured Rhizobiaceae group bacterium
AATTCGCCGCAGTTCACGCCTCCGTTTACAACCACTTCAATCAGCAAAGACATCTCTACAGCCGGAACAATTTCAAGATCAACCGCACTGCCGCTTTGAATGAGTGGCGGCAGATCTGTGCGGCCTGAAGATCCTATAAACTCCGCCTATCAGAGTTTTGTTTGTTTTGTCTGACAGCACGACCGGAGCCTTCTGCAATGGTCACAACGCTGTTGTCAGCAGCGTTTATTCCGCCGCAACCAGATTACGGGATCCAGCGATATTGCCAACAAGAGCCCAGGCAGTCTCTTCACCTATAACCTTGCTGTCGCAAATCAACTTTGCTTGAACAGCATCTTCAGAAACAACCAATTCAAGTTGGATATCCGATCGGATTGGTGGTTGTGAAGTTTCCAGTTTTTCTACGGTGAATGCGCCAATACTAGCCGACCCCCGATTGAGCATCAGTTCCAGAGGATGCGCATCCCCCTCCATTCTAATTGAAAGTGTGAATTGCGACAATGCAGCGCGTTTTCTTTCAACTTCGTCGGCAAACTGATCAGCGAACGAATACATGTCAAATGCCAAGTGGTCATCCATTGAATTAACAATCCGCACCAGTTGATTTGAATGGGCCGCATGGTTTTGAAGTAATATCGGGTATTCACCATCGAAAGCACCGACTGCTGTTCCAACATCGCTGCCTGCTTCTCGGTTTTCCAGTTTAGCATTGATGAGCAGAGGACCGCTGTAATGTAGCGTTTTTCCAAGTGCCTCTCCCAAAGATCGTACATGACAATTGAGCAATTTTGCAATCGTTGGCTTAGCGCTCTTTGTCAATCTCAGATCGACATCATAAGCGTGCGGATGGCCAGGATCGGTTCCTTCTAGTACGTTGGCAATTGGACGGCGGCGCCCGGCGATTGCAACGGATTCAACCAAAGGTTGGCTGGCGTAGTGCCAGAAGGAGCGGTGTCCCGACGCAATGGGATTATCCATGTCGAAGGAGCGTGCATCGATCAAACTTGCGTATTTGCTCTTCCTCGTCATCGACGGAAGTTTTTCGCCACTGAGTACCAACAGCAACTCTTCAGCTATGGCGTGCAGCGACCAACGATCAAAAACAGCACTATGTGCCGACAATCGAATATCGGTGCTGTTTTCAAAAGGCTTGATCTCTACTGCAAACAACTCACCGGCTTCGATATTAACTTCAGGTGACTGAGAGTTGGACGTCCATTCCTGAATCTTGGCGGATTTGCGTGAGTAGGTAACGAGTTGATCGGATTGATCATCATTCATGTTTACCTGGGCGAGAATTCCGCGATGGCGCTTGGCAATTTTCGACATTGCCGATTGTACCGCCGATTCTTGGACCTCATCATTCACCCGAAGAGCAACGGAGTTGATGAAGGATTGTCTTCCGCTATTGCTGGTGAGCCTGCCGAGGGATGCGGCAATTTGCTTCTCTTGCCGATCACTTAAGATCATACCACCTGTGTCCAAATTTGACGAAACACCGCCGGTCTTGCCACTTTTCTGATCATTGGCCTTTTGGCGCTCGATTGCGGCAAGTTTTTCAATTTCCGAACTGACAACTGTTGATAATTCGACAATCGTAGGAGCGCGCAGAAATTTGGATATGGGAATTGTCATATCCAATTCACCTTCGATGCGATTTTTCAATTCGAATGCTGACAAGGAATCTAGTCCCAATTCCGTCATCGGCCGTTCATATGGAATCTGGTTTGGCTCCACTTTCAAAACATTGCTCAGTTTAGCGCAGATAAATTCACCCAATCGCTCGGTACGGGCTTCAAGGTCCATTCCGATGAGTTCTAGTTTCAAGCGCGATGACTTTCCGTCGGACTTCTGCAACAGCGGCAACAAGCGGGGAGACTGACCCAGCACAGGATTCGCCCGCGCGAGCTTTTCCCAGTCCATTGCAGCATATAACAGACTGGGCGCATTGGAGCGGATTGACATTTCCAACGCACCACAGGCCTGTTCGTCGGTAATACCGCCCATACCCACACTATCCAGATAACTTTCCAGCGAGTCGTTTCTGGTTACGAAGCCGGATTCGCCGAGCACGCCCCAATCAATTGTTCGGCAATTTAAATCGCTGTCCTTCAGGAAGTGCGCCATGCCATCTAAAAACGCATTTGCCGCAACATAATTGGCTTGTCCTGCAGAGCCAAACAGCTGGGCAACAGAGGAGAAGTTAACAAAAAAATCAGTTTTGATTTTCGCCGTCTTTAATACACGATATATATTCCAGGCTCCGGCTACTTTTGGCCGGATAACCCGGTTTATCAAATCGGCGTCGAGCTGGGTGAGCAGTGCATCTTCGATAACAGCAGCCGAGTGGATTACACCTTTTACCGGGTTTTTGGGAGTGTGGTGTTTCTCGATCAATTGGGCCAGTGATGCTTCATCGGTAATATCAACGGCAGCTGATACCACTTTGGTTCCCCTGTTTCTCATTTCATTGAGAATTGTTTTGTACTCAGCATCTACGGTTCCGCTGCGCGAAGCCAGCAACACTTTGCCAGCCCCACTTCGACTCAACCAGTTCGCTACAGTGATGCCAAATCCTCTTGAACCACCAGTTACCATATAGGTGCCCCTGGCATGCAGTCGGAACTGCTTTTTCCTGTCTTCAAGAACCAGGAATTCTGACTGATTGAAATCGACAATTACTTTACCGATGTGTTTGGCCTGAGACATATATTTAAATGCGTCGGCGATTTCATCGGTTTTGAAAGTGGTGCTAGGCAGTGGCTGCAGCTGACCCTTGCGAAAATAGCTCACAAGCTCGCTGAATATATCACCCATTAGATCGGGGCGTTCGCTCCCCATGGCAGCCAGGTCCAATACGCAGAACGATACGTTTCGGCGCAAGGCTTTCATGCCAACAGCGCTGTTGACGTAAACATCCCGTTTTCCGATCTCAAGGAACCGACCATAGGGTGCCAGTATATCGAGACCCTTTTGGATATACGCGTCGGGCAACGAATTCAAAATAACGTCGACGCCCTCACCGTTTGTGATGCTGTGAATCTCGTCGGCAAAGTCCAGGCTGCGGGAATTCATGACATGCTTGATGCCCAACTTCTTTAGATACCTGCGCTTTTCAACACTGCCAGCCGTTGCAAATATCTCTGCACCAATCAGTTTGGCAATCTGAATTGCAGCCAATCCGACACCACCGGTGGCGACGTGGATAAGAATTTTTTCACCCTTGCGAAGATTGCCAACACGGTTGAGGGCGTAATAAGCCGTTGCAAACGCGGATGGAATTGTCGCCGCATCTGCAAGTGACAAATGTTTCGGGATTTTGGTCA
>CAJQPW010000392.1 GCA_905480295.1 uncultured Rhizobiaceae group bacterium
CACCGATTTTGCCAACTTTGCGGGGCGCGATGTCTGGCCGTCTTGCCCCCTTGTTGAGCTCCTGCATGTTGACAAACAGGGACCGCACCATGGCCCGTGCCTGCGGCGTGGCCATCGTGTTGGCAAAATATCTGCTTTCCACTTTCAGCGCCGTGTCGAACGGCAATTGCAATCCTTCATAAACGCATTTCATGATGTTGGTGGCATTGGGGTAGTTGCCGTAGGTTTCCTTGCGCAGCAATGCATTGCCCGCGGCCATCATCTGCATGCCTTCGGCTGACCAGAGATTGAGCGGTGCTTTAAAGCCCCTTTTGTCCCATGGCGCTTCCGCTTTCAGACCATCGGCAATCAATTGCCTGGCCCGTGGCAGCAGCTCTTCCCGGGGAACAATCTCGTGCACGAGATTAAGCTGTTTGGCTTTCTTCGGCCGATGCGCCTTGCCCTGCAACAGCATCTGCACCCCGTCCTGGGGGTTGACCAGACGGGCCACACGCTGGGTGCCGCCGCCGCCCGGCAACAGGCCAACCTTGGCTTCAGGCAAGCCGACGGTTGCTGATTCATCGTCGGTCATTACCCGGGCATGACAGGCGAGTGTGATTTCAAAACATCCACCCAGCGCGGTGCCATTGATAGCGGCCACCCAGGGTTTTTTCCCGGTCTCCAACCGACGCAGGGCCAGGTTGAGCCGGTAAGCGACGTCAAACAGGCGCTGTGCCGCGGCCTGAGGGTCGACTTCCCTAGCGGCAGCATAGTCTGCAAAAATGGTCTGCAGCATGGTCAGGTCAGCCCCGGCGCCGAAGGTCTTCTTGCCGGAGGTCAGAATCGCAGCGGAAATGGAATCGTCGGTCTCAACGGTTTCAATCAGCTGTTCCAGTTCGTCCATTACAACCGCGTCGATCACGTTCATTGATTTGCCGGGCATGTCCCAGGTGATCAGCACGATGCCGTCTTGCTCAATCGTCAGGTCAAAATTTTTCATGGTGAAACCCTCACACGCGTTCAATGATGGTGGCGGTGCCCATGCCGGCACCGATACACAGGGTAACAAGCGCCGTGTTCTGGTCGCGCCGTTCCAGCTCATCCAGCACCGTGCCCAAAATCATTGCACCGGTGGCTCCGAGTGGATGCCCCATGGCAATCGCACCACCGCAGACATTGATCTTGTCGTGGGGAATTTCAAAGGCCTGCATGTAGCGCAGGACAACTGACGCAAACGCCTCGTTGAGCTCAAAAAGATCGATGTCGTCGATCGTCATATTGGCCCGCTTCAGCAGTTTCTTGGTGACATCGACCGGCCCGGTCAACATGATGTTGGGTTCGGACCCAAGGTTGGTGAAGGCGCGGATTTTTGCCCGCGGTTTCAGCCCCAGGGATTCTCCCCCCTGTTTTGACCCCAGCAGCACCGCGGCGGCACCATCAACAATGCCGGAAGAATTGCCCGCATGGTGGACATGATTGACATCCTCGATTTCGGGATAACGCTGGACCGATACCGCATCAAAACCGCCCATTTCCCCCATCATAACAAAACTGGCATTTAACGACGCCAGGGATTGCATGTTGGTGTCGGGACGCATGTGCTCATCATGGTCGAGCAGGGTCAGGCCGTTGATATCCTTGACCGGAGCGATTGAGTTTTTGAAGCGGCCTTCACTCCAGCTGGTGGCAGCCCGCTTTTGACTCTCAACCGCATAGGCATCGACATCATCACGGGAAAATCCGTGTTTGGTCGCAATCAGGTCAGCTGAAATGCCCTGGGGTACAAAATACGAGGGAACGGCGATGGAAGGATCTACCGGCCAGGCGTTGCCCGCTGCGCCAATGCCCACCCGCGACATGCTCTCCACGCCACCACCAATGGCGACATCATCGACCCCGGCCATGATTTTCGAAGCTGCGAAATTGACTGAATCGAGACCAGACGCGCAGTAGCGGTTGAGCTGCACACCGGCAACGCTCTGGTCATAGCCGGCCTCCAGAACTGCCGTCCGGGTAATGTCGCCACCGGCTTCCTTGACCGGATCAACACATCCAAACACCACGTCATCGACCAGTTTGGTATCGAGCTCATTGCGGTCGCGCAGACTTTCCAGAATACCCGCCGCCAGCCGGTTGGACGGCACTTCGTGTAACGAACCATCCTTTTTGCCCCGTCCGCGCGGGGTGCGTACATGGTCGTAGATAAAAGCTTCAGTCATAATTTTCTCTCTTTTCAACCGTGTGTCTGTATTCCCGTCGCGCCTAAAGGCTGCGGGCAATCAGCACTTTCATAATTTCATTGGTGCCGCCGTATATCCGTTGCACCCGGGCGTCCCGGAACATGCGGGCAATGGGATATTCATTCATATAACCATAGCCGCCGTGCAGCTGGACGCATTCGTCCATCACCTTGCACTGCAAGTCGGTGACCCAGTATTTGGCCATGGAGGCGGTGGTGGCGTCCAGACCACCTGCCAGATGCTGGCTGACACAATGGTCAACAAACACCCGCGCGACGCTGGCCTCGGTTTTTAATTCTGCCAGCTTGAACTGGGTGTTTTGAAAATCAATCACCCGATTGCCGAAGGCCTTGCGCTCTTTGACATAATCGATCGTCAGCGCCAG
>CAJQPW010000393.1 GCA_905480295.1 uncultured Rhizobiaceae group bacterium
GGTGAAGTTGTGACGTGGTGATTTCATTGGGAGAGGCCATGATGCATCCTTGTACTCAATAGAGATGGTGTGGATGCGATACTTGGGCCGGGGCCTCACGGGGTGCTCGCAAACCCCATGGCCGGTTTATGCGGCAATCGATAAGCCTCGTCAATTGATCTAGATCCATCGCCTTACGGATTTCTTGTAATCAGCCCAGCTGGTCGGGAAATTCGCTTCCAGATGGGCCTCTTCGCGTTTCACAGCCAACTCACTGAGCAGAAAGAACAGAACAGCCGCCCCCAAAACGAACCAACGGCTGCCAACGGCAAAACCAAACCCTGCCACAATCAGCACATTGGCGAGATAGATCGGATTGCGCGAATGGGCAAAGGGCCCAGTCATCAGGATCTTCGTCGCTGCACGGTCGGGTCGAAAATTGGCGTTAAACTTGCGGAACGTCATCAGCGTCCAGATATCAAGGGCAAGGGCAACCACGATCAACAGGAGCCCGGTGCCGCGCATCAGGTTGGTGACCTGGTCGGCCTCCCAACCGAGAGGAAGATAAAGATCGAGTATCCAGCACACAATCAGGGTGCCCACCGTCAGCATCGGGGGCAGGGGAAGTTTGTTGGGGCGCTGTTTTAAGTCGCTCATGATCGGCCTTTCTGAATTGCCACCACCAAAAACCGGTCATGGGCGCAGGGTCAAGAAATTTATAGGTGACTATATTGACACGTGATAAATTAGTAACCTATAAAAAATTATGGACCTGATATTTAAAGCGCTGGCCGATGATACCAGACGTCGGCTGCTTGATATTTTACGAGAACGCGACGGCCGCTCGCTGGTGGAGCTGGAGCAGGCAATTCTTGATTCAGGGCTGGAGATGACCCGGTTCGGCATCATGAAGCATCTCAAAGTGCTGGAGGCCGCTTCGCTGGTCATCAGCCGCCGCAACGGTCGGTTCAAATATCACTATCTCAATGTGATCCCGCTGCAGGAAATACTGGATCGATGGATTGAACCTTTAACGCAGAAACCGCTGGCAAGAGCGGCGTTGGATTTGAAAGCAAAAATGGAAGGAAATGTAAAATGAGTGCTTCTGAAAAACCAGATTTCGTCCTCGAAACCTATATCAAAACGACACCAAAAGAGCTCTGGACTGCACTAACCGATGGCGAAATTACCAAACATTATTTTCAGGGTGATGCCAGTATCGAAAGCACGTTCGAGACCGGTGCTGACTATGTCTACACATCCGCCCAGGGCAACCGCATGCTGATTGGTGAAATATTGGAAGCCAGTCCCTACACCCGTCTGGCAATGACGTTTCTGCCTGCCTTCATGGATCGCCCGGAAACGCTATCAAAAAATCTCTATGAAATTGAAGAATTGCCCAATGCCTGCAAACTGACCATTTCTCATTTTGGTGTAACACCGGAACTGCAGGGTGTGCGCAATGGCTGGGCCAAGATCGCCGCCCGTCTGAAGACCTATCTGGAAACTGGTATTGTGCTGGATCTGGCTGAAGACTGATAAACTGCGCCGTCAGTTTGCCTGAACCGGTGTGCGACTGCTGACAGATCGATTCATTCTGTGCCTGTATCTGGCTGAATAGATTGCCTTTGCATGGCTTGTGTGGACAGCAAAGATAGGCTCAAATCGCCGTTCGAATTACGATCTTTGGAGGCAAAAAAGTGCGCATTGAAACCTTCGAATCCGGCGACCGGGAAGACTGGCTCAAACTGTGGCAGGCCTATTTGGTGTTTTACAAGGCTTCGCTTCCCGACGAGATTGGTGAACAGGCCTGGGAGCGAATGATTGCACCTGACGGTGACATCAGCGGCTTCAAGGCCGTTGACGATGACGGCAGGATGATCGGCATGGTGACCTTTCTGTATCACGGCTCAACCTGGTCGGCTGAGCCCCGTTGTTATCTGCACGACCTGTTTACGTTGCCGCAATCGCGCGGCAAGGGAACGGGCAGGGCTTTGATTGAAGCTGTCTACGAGGCGGCGCGTGAACATGGAGCTGACCAGGTGTATTGGCTGACCCAGGAGTTCAATTACACCGGACGAATCCTGTACGACAAAGTTGCCGACCGCACACCATTTATCAAATATGGCCACAAACTGTAGAGCGTAAAACCTTGATCCATGTGCCGCTGATTTTGGACTGATCGATGGTGGGACGGAAAATCGAGCTATGCGATCTATGCTGTTTGGGGCTAGATAATTGTCAGTGCCTTTCGTCAATTCAAATTGGACTGTTCCATGATCCCCAATGATGTCCCCGCCTTCAATTTTAACCTTGGCGAAGAAGCCGACATGCTGCGCGACAGTGTGCGCTCCTATTCCCAGGACAATATTGCACCCCTGGCTGAGAAGATTGACCGCGAGGACTGGTTTCCCCGCCATCTATGGCCGGAGATGGGGGCGCTTGGACTGCACGGGATCACCGTGCCGGAAGAATGGGGCGGCGTGGGGCTTGGTTATCTGGAACACTGTCTGGCGATGGAGGAAATCAGCCGTGCATCCGGTTCGGTCGCCCTTTCCTATGGGGCGCATTCCAATCTCTGCGTCAATCAGCTCAGCCGCTGGGGCAATGATGACCAGAAAACCCGTTATCTGGACAAATTGATCAGCGGCGAGCATGTCGGCGCTCTTGCAATGAGCGAACCCGGCGCCGGTTCCGACGTTGTATCCATGCGCCTGCGGGCCGATAAGAAGGGGGATCGGTATGTCCTCAACGGGTCGAAATTCTGGATCACCAACGGTCCTTGCGCGGATACGCTGATTGTCTATGCCAAAACCGATATGGACGCCGGTTCAAAGGGCATTACTGCATTTCTGATCGAAAAAGACTTTGCCGGATTTTCTGTTGCGCAGAAGCTCGACAAGCTGGGGATGCGCGGATCGGAAACCGGTGAACTGGTGTTTGAAAACTGCGAAGTTCCAGAGGAGAACGTGCTTGGCAAGGTCAATGGCGGTGTTGGCGTGCTGATGTCCGGTCTGGATTATGAGCGGGCGGTGCTTTCCGCCGGTGCCATCGGCATCATGCAATCGGCGATGGATATTGTTCTTCCCTATATTCACGAGCGCAAACAGTTTGGTGAATCGATCGGAACCTTCCAGCTGGTGCAGGCCAAAGTTGCCGATATGTATGTCGGTATGAATGCGACTCGGGCCTATGTATATTCCGTGGCCCAGGCCTGCGACAGGGGAGAAACAACCCGCGAAGACGCTGCAGGGGCCATTCTTTTTGCAGCCGAAAAGGCCACGCAGACCGCCCTTGACGCCATTCAGTTGCTGGGTGGCAATGGCTATATCAACGAATATGCCACCGGACGGTTGCTGCGCGATGCGAAACTCTACGAGATCGGTGCCGGAACCAGTGAGATCCGCCGCATGCTGATTGGCCGCCAACTATATGAAAAAACGGCCTGAACGCGGGCAGGCTTTGTTAACCAACAGTCGGAATTGATTGCCGCGGTTTACTTAAATTTCGGCCCTTCTTCGTAGCTTCTGCGCTGCGGAGAGGTCCATGGTCGAGATTAAGCGAGAAGACGATTTTGATTTCTTGAGCCGCGAATATGGTGACATATTCGCGTGTTCAGACGCGACCGCATTCCAATCGCCGGTCTGGTTGCATTGTTTTCACGCAAACCTGATCAAATATGCAGACGCCCGTCCCCTGACGATCACTTTCCGCAAGGAAGGGGAACTGCTTGGACTGGTTGCGCTGATGCAGCGCAAAAAGACCGGTCTTGATCTGGTGGAAGCAACCGATATGGGCGTTTCCGACTATGCTGCGCCGGTATTTGGCTCTGAGTTGCAACGCGCACTGGAGGTTGACTCCAACCTCGCTGCGCGGTTTGTCGCGGCCATCGGTCCCCACGACCTGCTGCGGGTACGCCCCGTTCTTCCCGGACATCGGGATATTTGGCAAAAACTGCTGCAACAGCAGCCATGCCAGTTGGACTTCAGCACGCACGCCGTGCAGCTGGCTCAACCCTTTGACGAGTGGCGAGCGGCGCATCTTGATGACAGATGCAAAAGTATGATTTCCCGCAAGGCTCGTCGGTGGAACCGCCAGCACAAAGTCCAACTGGAACGGCTGAGTGATCCCAAATGCATCGAGCTGGCGCTGTCCAACCTCGTCAAACTCCGACGGGGCCGGTTTGATGGTGATCCCATTCAAACGGCAGAAATTGAATCCTTTTATGCCGCGGTGGCGGTTGCCGGTGCGCAGTCATCGCAAGCTGAAACCTGGATATTGACCAGTGATGGAGAAGTCGTCGGTGTATTGTTTGGCTTAACCCATCAGGGTCGGTTCCTGTATCTCCTGATCGGGGCGGATTACGACGGGCACGGCCGCCATTCGCCCGGTTTGCAAATGTATGACCAGATTATCGAAGACTGGATTTCACGCGGTGGAACCTGTTTCGATTTCACCATTGGTGACGAACCGTTCAAAACCGATTTTGGTGCCAGGGCCGAACCGATGTCGATCGTGCTGCGCCCGAACAACCTTGTTGGAAAACTGGCGACAACCTTCCTGCAGAAGCAATTACGGCGGTAGTTATGACGCATTCTCTTTCATCGATAACCGATAATTCTCTGATCATCGCGGCGCATCCCGATGACGAATTGTTGTGGTTTGCCGCGATCCTGCACAAGGTTGACCGCGTCATCATTGCATTTGAAGACTTCTGGCCCGATCCGAACATGGGCCCGGCGAGAGCCAAGGCGCTGACCAATTACCCCCGCAATAATGTCTCAAGCCTTCGCTTGTCTGAGGCGGCGACTTACGGTTGCGCAGACTGGAACAATCCAGAGGTCTCCCAATGGGGAATCGAGCTGGGTAGGACGTGTGAGTTGCGCGATGCCAAGCAAAAGGCTCTGCGTCTTGCAGGAAAGAGCAAAGCCCCAAAATTGGGAATTCGGGTGCGTTACCAATCGAATTTCGACGAGCTGACCGAACGCCTGCGGCCTGAACTCAGCGCAGACATGAATGTTTTCACCCACAACCCCTGGGGAGAATATGGCCATGAAGATCACGTCCAGCTGCATCAGGTGCTGATCGGCCTGCGTGAGGAAATCGGCTTCAATCTTTGGATGTCGAACTATTGCACCGAACGGGCTTTGCCGCTGGCGAAGCGCTATTTCAACACCGTGGACAATGATTTTGTGGAATTGCCGGTAAACCGGGCGTTTGCCGATGAGGTTGCGCAGGTCTATCGCGAGGCCGGCTGCTGGACCTGGGCGGATGACTGGCAATGGTTCAAGAGCGAATGTTATCTGCCGGCCCCCAGCAACCAATCCAAAATGCAGAGCCAGGGCCATCTGTTTCCGCTCAACCTGTTCAATATTGACCCGGTTTGAATGACGCCGGTTTGGGTACATGAAACCCGACTTTCAAAACTGAACGTGAGATGAACCGGTAACTCAAACTGTGTTCAGCAAAGACGCGCTATTTTTTTCTGGTCATCAACGGTCCGGATCCTCCACCGGGCCCAACCAGGAAGAGAAAAATGTCTCAGTTCAACAAATCCAAACTGTCAGTTTTGTCCCGCAACGGGTTGATCACGATCGCCGCTCTGGCTGGCTTCAGCGCCCTGCTGGGCACAACAGGAGCGTCCGCGGAAGGCTATTATGTGGAAGATACCGCCCAGACCGCCAATTTCCCCGCATGGGACCGGTTGAACATCCGCGCATGGCCTGCGAGCCATTCGAAAAAAGTGGCTCAGATCCGACCCGGGAAGATTGTTCATGTTGAGCGTTGCATCATAAAATCCGGTGCCGACTGGTGCAAAATCCGCAAGGGCTGGAAATATGGCTGGGTCAACGGTCGCTTTCTGCAAACCGGACATTTCGACTATGCCGATCACCATCCCTGGTACTGATCATGCCAATGCTGCCGGGCCATCAGCAGTGACGGAGTGCGCAGCGTTTCTTACTTTGTCTGCTGAACGACACACATGTCCCGTAATTGCAGCAGTGTTCCGTTCTGCGCATCATCGAGCGCGCCATTCAAAAACGGGGTGAAGAGTTTTTTGTCCTTCATCTCGTCGACCATGCAAGAGCAATATGTCGTGCAAAACGCCTCGCTGCTGGTTTCCAGGCAGCTGTTTTGACAGTGAAAGAGAAACTGGGGTGTCTTGTCCGGCTCGCCCGCAAGCGAGGTGAATAGCCAGATCGACACCAGTAAAATCGGCTGGTGAATGAGATAGAACGCAAGGGAATGCCGGCCAATGAAAGTGAGCGGCCGGCTTGCAGGATGGGACATTTTCACCGTCCCAAGCCGTTGCCAAATCCCGAATTGTAACCCCATGCGCGCCAGGGCAATGCCAATCAACACGGTTGCAAACCATGGGAATACCGGCACGAAATCATTCGATTGTGGCGGTATCGGCGCCAGCCCCACCCACCACAGCGCCGGTATATTGAAGACCTCAAAGCGCAGATTGTTCCCAATCAGCAATACAAGCGCCGCCGCGATCAGGGTCAAAGGCCATGGAATGCGCAGGAAGAGCAGACCAAGCACGCTGAACAGGGCAATGGCATGCAGAATGCCAAAGAATATGAATCCGCCCGGGATCGCGAAATAGGTCACAAGTGAGATCAGTGCGGCCGCCCCCGCAACCTGCACAAAGCGTATTTTGAATGATTGCCAGCGCATGGCTTCGCCATGGGCCAGCACCATGCTGATGCCGACGAGAATGAGAAAACTTGAGGCAATGCAACGGGCAAACAACACCCACCCGGTTTGAAAAGTGGTGGCCGGTGCCAGCCAGCCAAAATATTCCAGATCCCAGGTAAAATGGTAAATCGCCATCGCCACCAGCGCGAGACCCCGCGCGACATCGATCAGCGCTATCCGCTGCGGCTGCAATGCCTTTGTCTGATCTTCGGTCATGGAGTGCCAATTGTCTTAATCGCTTCACATCGATAGCATTTCGAGCGACTCACGCAAGATCGACGCCGATTAGAAGGACAGACAATTGAAAATCCTCGACGCTAATGGTGCCAGAATTCCAGCCCTCGGATTGGGAACGTTTCAATTAAAGGGCAATCAATGTGCCGAACTGGTCGAGCATGCCTTGCGCAATGGGTATGATCATATCGATACCGCGGCCATGTATGAAAACGAAGAAGCGGTTGGCGCGGGAATTCGGGCATCGGGTCGACCGCGCGATGAATTGTTTGTCACCACCAAAGTCTGGCCTTCAGAGGTGCATGATGGTGCTTTTCAGCGATCGGCTGAGGCAAGCCTGAAGCGGTTGGGTCTGGATCATGTTGATTTGTTGCTGATTCACTGGCCGCCCAAAGACAACGATATTGAAGGCTGGGCAGCACTGCTGGATGAAGCTGTTGAGCGGGGCTGGACCCGCCATGTTGGTGTATCGAATTTTACCACGACGCTTTTGCGTCAGATTGCGGCTGCTTTGAAACACCCGCTGACCGTCAATCAGGTGGAAAACCATCCCTATCTGGATCAGTCTAAACTTCGCGACTGCTGTGCAGAGCTTGGCATGGCGCTGATTGCCTATTGCCCCCTTTTCAAGGGACGACGGCTGTTTGAAGACCCGACCATTGCTGCATTGGCGAAAGCCAAGAATAAGACGGCGGTGCAAATCGTGCTGCGCTGGCATCTGCAACATGAAGGCGCGGGTGCCATCCCAAAAACCGCTACGCCGTCGCGGGTGCTGGAGAACATCGACATATTCGACTTTGCGCTCAGCGATCAGGAAATGGCCAGCCTGTCTGCCCTGAAAAGCGCAAATAGTCGGCTCTGCGATTATGATATATCGCCCGACTGGGATCGCCCGTAACGGCTTTTCCAGTCCATTCTGGAAACCAGCAGGCCGCCCAGAACCAAAGCCAGGGCGATGAACATCTGCGGGCCGATAATCTCGCCCAACAGCAGGGCACCCAGCCCCACACCGAAAACCGGTATCAGGTTGAGCGACAGGGAAAACGCCGAGTAGCCGACCTTTTTGATCAGCACAAACCGCAAAATCTGGCCGGCACCCGTGGGCAGAATGCCGAGATAGAGTAAGGCAAGACCGGCGGTCAGGCTGAGGTCGAGATTGGGTTTGCCCTGAATCAACAAACTCAGTGTTATCAATATGATTGCCCCCATGCCTAAGACAAAGAATCCGAAACGTATGGGCGGGAAATCCACCCGCCGGACAAGCAGGCCCGAAACAGCATAGCTGCACGCACCACCCAGCGCGGCCAGTTGTGCCATCAGTGTTGCCCCACCCAGCCCGGAAAGGGCATCATAGCCGACAATCATCAGCACGCCGGAAAAGCCCAGCAACAC
>CAJQPW010000394.1 GCA_905480295.1 uncultured Rhizobiaceae group bacterium
CAAAGATTAATCCATAACCACATAAATTATGAAACTTGTGGGTCAACTGACTGTCTTTGGACAACGAACCAGCAAATCAACAGCGCTGCAAAGCCAACTCCATTGAGCCAGACAGCTCCGTCTATTGCTTCCAAAGGAAAAATGATTGCCAAGCCGCTCAATGCAAATGCGACACGCTCTTTACCAACCAAAACTCTGCTGAGAAATCCGACAATAGCTGACGTCACCACGTAAACTCCAATTAATGCCTTCCCAATCGCCAGCAATATCATCGGGCCGGTGTCCATGAAGATCAGTGCGGGCGAAACCGCAAACACGAATGGAATTAAATATGCCGGCCATGCAATCCGCACAGCTTCCCAGCCCGTCTTCATTGGAGGGGCATTGGCCATATTTGCCGCAACAAATGCGGCAATCGCCACCGGTGGGGTCAGCATCGACAACATGCCAAAATATAGAACAAACAGATGAGCTGCCATCGGGCGGAGGCCAAGCTCAACAAGTGGTGGTGCCGCCAGCGATGCAAGCAGTAGGTAAACGCCGACCGTTGGAAGTCCCATTCCCATGACAATACAGACTGCAGCGGTCACCAAAAGTAATAGTAGCAGACTTGATTCGCCAAGCTGCACCAGGAAAAATCCAAGCCCGAAGGAAAGTCCTGAACGAGCAACCAAGCCTATAATCATTCCTGCAATAGCACAGATCAAAATTATTTCGACTGCCGCCTTGCCTGCAGAGATCAGCACATCAATCAGCATTTTCAGCTGCATCCTCGATCCGTCGTAAGTCTGGAAAAGGGAAAAACAAAGCAACACAACAATAGCAGCTAATGCAGCCGTTTCGGGCCTGAGGTTGAAACTGAACAATCCAATCAGCAAAACGACGAATGGCAAGAAGACAAACCAACCCTTTTTCAACACGAAAGAGAGATCCGGAATTTGAGCCTCGTCAACGCGTGCAATGTTCAACCTTCCCGCTTCCAGGTCGGCAAAAACAAACAGGCTGAAATAGTAGAGGATTGACGGAATAAGCGCCGCCAGCATTACGTCAATATAGCTGGCCTGCAAATTCTCCGCCAAAAGAAATGCGGCCGCCCCCATAATAGGCGGCATCAATTGGCCACCCGTTGACGCCGAAGCCTCAATGGCTGCAGCAGTCTTCGGACTGTAGCCGCCTTTTTTCATCATCGGGATCGTTATTGCTCCAGTAGAAGCTACATTGGAAACCGCACTTCCAGAAACCGATCCAAAGAATGCCGAACCGAGTATTGCAATTTTACCCGCCCCACCTCTTCGGCGCCCTGCAAGCGCTAGAGACAGGTCAGAAAAAAACTGTGAACCACCGGTCGCAAGCAACAATTGAGACAATATCAGGAAGGGAACGACAACAGCGACAGCGATGGACAATGCCGCTCCCGCCAACGACGCGCTATCAAGCATCAAAAATGTGAGCAAGCGATCGGGCGCAATGGATCTGCTTTGCAACGGGCCAGAAAAATGACTGGAAAATAGGGCATAAACACAAACGCAGCCCAGAATAACTATCAGGCTCCATCCCATTGTACGCCGCACGGCTTCGACAATGAGGACAAACCCCAATGCTGAAACGATCAACGCTTCAGTGGGATGATAGAATACGTTTTCCGACAGCATGGGGAACCGGTACGCAAGCCAGGCTCCAAAACACAACGAAACTGCTGCCGCCGTAAATGAGATAGATTGAAGTCCTAGAGGTCTTACAAGATATGTGACAGCCATCGCAAAGGACAGGGCTGCAATGAGGACTTGCTCTGAATAAACCCGCCAACCGATCCACAAAGGAGCACCTGACGACCAAAAGATGGCCGTCAGGGTAATAAGCGCGGCCAATACGGCCGTCATCATGAGATTAGGACGCGACAAATTCAGCATCCATTTTAAACGGTCCGAAACCTATTCGGGCCAAACACCCATTTCTTTGTAGAACTTGATGGCACCAGGGTGATAGTTTAGGCCCACTTTTTTGGCCATTCCTTCCTTGGTAAAGCCTTTCCAGAACGGGCCACCAGCCAGAAGATCAGCCTCTTTTTCCCAAAGCGCCTTGACCGCATCATAGACCATGCCTTCCGAAACATCCTTGCCAGCGAAGAACGTATAGTCGAAGACATTTACGTTGGTGGGTTCGGAGATGCCGGGAATGCCACTGCTGGCGTCCAATTGCTGGAGATAAGTCTGAGGCAGAAGTGTACGCATTCGCGCCAATGCCTCAGGGCTGTCTTCAAATGAAAGATATCTGATGCCAAATGTTGCATCGTATTCCCGGCTGTTCCCCGCGCCGACCACAACGATTGCAACATCGGCTGAACCTTCTGCGAAACTCGACCACATGCGCGGGAAGTTGGGCACCGGAACACCATCGACTTCATCCAATCCCATACCCGCATTGGCGAAATAGCCCTTGGTTACATAATCTCCTAACGCCCGCTCAGCAAACACCGGCACCCGTTTTCCTTTCAGGTCCGCGACTGATTTGATGTCGCTGTCCTTGCGAACAATATATGCGTTGCGAAATGGCATCAGCGTAGCAACCATTTGAAGGTTGCCATTGGGACGGCCTTCCGACATGCCCGTGCCATTTACAGCGTAGGTCAGCTGAACAACGTTGGCGATGCCAAACTCGATTTCACCGGCGTTTACCAATGGAATATAATCTGCAGTATTGGCCAATTCCTGAGGCCGCATCTGCAGCTTTCCGACTTCGGAAATCGCCGCCGCCAGCGTTCTACCAACCTGGCTGGTACCACCTCTTGCGGTTGAGCCCAGTGCAGCAATTTCAGCACTTGCACTGCCACTCCAAAGAACGATTGCGGCCATTAGACCAGCGAGTGTTTTCATTGGCATTTTCAGTCTCCCTATTGTTGTCTAGTGATTTTCAAATAGCGGCCCGTGACCGGCAAACTGGTCATTTATGCCCATGGCGCGAAGCGCGTGCCAATAAGTGGCCACATTAATAGCAATAAAAGGCTTTTGATATTGTTGTTCCAATTCATTGCACAGGGAACACATGGATAAGTTGGTTCCAACTTGTACAAAGGCATCGACATCATCACCATCCATTTCGGCGACATGGGCACGGAGTTCGTCCTCCTGAACCTGGGCTATGGCAACCGGGCTATTACATTTCAAACCGCGGAACCGGACAACATCGAAGCCACAATCTTGAAAAAACAATGTCACGTTTTTGTCTGAGATCGGGAAATAAGGGGAAACCACTGCAATCCTCTTTGCACCCGTTAGGTTCAGCGCCGCCTCACAGGCAAAAGAGCCTGCCGATACTTGCAAGCCGCAGTGATCAGACAATTCCTGCATTCGTCTTTCCGAGGCAGCCCGGCCATCCCAGAACATCAATGCCGACATGCCCATGATCAGATAGTCAGGTTCAGCTGTCACACATCGGTCTACCGCTTCGTACAAAGTTGCGCCGATAGCTTCAACAAGTTCAACAAACTCGTCGTCATTGCGAACTTTCATGTTGGGGACATAAATGCGACCGAAATGATTGGT
>CAJQPW010000395.1 GCA_905480295.1 uncultured Rhizobiaceae group bacterium
GCGGTGACAATGAAATGCAAATGTGAAGGGCGCCAAGGACGCCGACCCGTTGCATGCAACAGTTCACCCACAGGACCATCATCTGGAACCGTATAGGGTGCTGGTCTGACCGTGGAAAACAGATAGCGTCCGTCTGCTTCAGTGGTCATATGAGCGCGCAGATTGTAATCTGATTGAGCTTCGTCCTGGTTGGAATACAACCCATTATCCGCAGTTTGCCAGATCTCGAGCTCAGCGCCTTCAATCGGGGTGCCATCACTGCTCAGAACCCGTCCGCCAACAATTACCGTCGCTCCAACATTGCCGCCTTTAAGGTCTGCGCCGACGGGAACATCGGGTGCGCCAAGTATGTGGAAGGGACCAAGTACACTTGACGGGGTTCCATCTTCTGAAGAATTTACCATGTCAACGAGTGAGGAAAGTCCAATCACATCGGAGAACAGAACAAACTCGTTGCGCTCTGGCGTGGATATTTCGCCGGCCTTGTAGAGCAGTTCCAGTGCCTTGCGCCACTCATCATGGGTCAGTTCGGTTTCACGGACGAAATCGTGCAAATGATGCGCAAATTTTTCCAGCAGGAACTTCAGTCTGGGATCAGTGTCTTCACCGCAATAGTCCAAAAACGCCTGGGTGATTGTTTCAGAAGTGACGTTGCGCATGGCGCGGCTCCTTGGGGTTAAGTTAGCGCAGGATTCCCACGGATAGGGTTGGGAAGGCGATGATCAATATCAAGACCAACAACATGATGACGGCAAATGGGAAGGCGCCAAAAAAGACGTCTTTCAAGGTGATGTCAGGATCGTTAAGGCTGGCTTTGATGACAAAGCAGGAAATGCCGAGTGGCGGAGTCAGGAGCCCGATTTCAGCACCGATAACTGTAACGATGCCAAACCAAACCAGACTAAGGCCCATGGATTCAACCAAAGTGATAAAAAGCGGCACGACGATCAGAATTATCGATGCAGTGTCCAGCAATGTGCCAAGAAACAACATCAGCACAACGTAGATGATCATCACTTCCACAAAACCCAACTGATAGGTCTGCAGGGCCTGGTTGAGTTCATTCGGTAATCCGGCATAGCCGAGCATGCGGCTATAAAGGGAGGCCATCGTGATCAGAAACAGAATCGATGCGGTGATGTGACCGGTTTCGATTGCAGTTTCCCAGAGACCGCGCCATGTAATGCGGCGTCTCAGGACGGCGATTATAAGGGCGGCCAAAGCACCGGCTGCACCCGCTTCAACCGGGGTCAGCCAGCCGGTATAGATTCCGCCCAAAACGATGAAGATCAAGGTTACGATTGGGACGGTCTTATCGAGAATTTCATATAGTGACATCGGATTGTCATCACCGCTGTCGATCCCGGTGCCGAGATAGCTGGGACTGATCTTCCCGGAAATATATATCCAGGCAATATAGGCTGCTGTGAGCAACAGCCCCGGCACAATTCCGGCAAGGAACATTTCACCAACCGATTGCTCGGAGACGAAGGAATAAATTATCAACATGGCGCTGGGAGGAATGATCATTCCCAGAACTGAAGAGCCCGCAACCACACCAACGGCGAACCGTTTGCTGTAGTTGAGTTTGCGCATTTCCGGCACGGCAATGCGGGTAAATACAGAAGCAGAGGCGATGGATGATCCGGTCACCGCGGCAAACACAGCGTTTGCCCCAACCGTCGCCATGCCGATGCCGCCGGTAACCGCGCGGAAAGCCCTGTTCATCACAGCATAGATGTCTGTGCCCAACCCCGCTCGGGAAACAAGAAGCCCCATTACGGTAAACAGGGGTATGGTGGCAAACGGGTATTCGGTGACCCCATCGCTGACGGCGACCTTCAGAAAATTGAAAGCCAGAATGGACTTGCCACTGATCAGCCAGATTGAAACAAACGACACCATGCCCAGTGCTACCGGGATGTAAACACCGAAATAAACCATGGCCACGATGGCGACGACCGAAAGTGCACCAATATCAACAGGAGTCATGTTTGGCTCCCACTTTGCTCAAAGCCTGTCGGCTTTTGGGTGCCCAATATCGCTTTGAACATAAATATGATGAAGCACAGGCTGACGCTGAAGAAAATTGCCAGCTTGGCGGGCCACCACGGGGCCGTGAAAATTCCTGGCGTGCCAAAATACTCACATCGAGCAAATGCAGCTTTTAAGTCAGTTATGAATTCACCCGTAGGAGGAGCACCGAACTCCGGTGGCGTTATAAAGTGGCAGGTTTCAATGGACTCGAGAAACTCCGGCCATACCGTCCAGGCAATCAACAGCATGAATATGGCGGAGAGCAGATCAATGAGACGGGAAATTGTTGCTGCCAGTTTTGGCTTGCGTTGAGCAGCATAGACCAAAAACCCATCTGAGCGGGTAAGTCGATTGCTGCGAACGACGTCGGGCAATTGCAAAAAGACAATCAAAATCAGGGAAAAGATCACAATTTCCACCACACCGCGCAACGGGGCGTGAAATACGCCGCGGGCGATGATGTCGACATTCATGATCGAGACGAGAACAAAAATAACCGCCGTTCCTATCGCGTTGGCTACGATAGCCACGGATAGGAACGGCGTATAAATGCGGTGAAGTTGGTCAGTCATATTTCTTGTTTCTCCACCGCGGACCAGTTTTACTTAAAGTTCGCTGGCCCAGTCGCGTACTGGTGAGAAACCAGCCGCTTTCAGTTTTCCGACATAGGCCTTCAGCATGTCCGAACCGGGAGCACCGGCACCATCCAATTTCTTGGCCCAGTCAACAGCGATGTTTGGCATCGACTTGGCCCATGCTTCGCGTGCTGAAGCGGGCAGTTCAACAACCGTTCCGCCACCTTTCTTGTAAGCTTCCAGTGAAGCGGTCGCCCGGCCCATTGCGGTATTGGCCACATGGTCGCGATATTCAACGGCCACTTTCTGCAATACACCTTTGACCTCGTCTGGAAGCTTGCTCCAAACGTCCTTGTTGACCGTCACGGTTTTTGAATTCACCGCGCCAAGATCGGCTTTCAACATGTAGGGTGCCACTTCCGCGATCTTAAATGTCTTGGCTGCTTCCGGCCACAACATGGCTGCATCGACAACACCGGTCTGCAGCATATTGTAGAAATTAGGCAGGCCTCCACGGACACCGGCGGCGCCCTCGATGCCTTCAAGATAACGCAGATTGTATCCCGCGCCTGCAACCTTCTTGCCTTTCAGATCGGCCAGTGAGTTGATCGGGGTTTTTGAGAAAACCTGATAGGTGTCCAAGACAACACCGGTCGCTAGATAAACCTGATTTTGACCATCGAGCTCTTTGGCCATTTGTGGAAATTCTTTGGCAATTTCATCAACGGCCTTCGCCACAACCCGTGCATCGGCAGCGATAAAGGGTGTGACCGCCGAGATACCCTGGCTTGGCAATTTCGAATTGTGAAAAATGGTTGTTACGATGCCGATGTCGCCGAGGCCGAGTTTAATGCCGTCCAGAACGCCGCGGGGTTTAACAATTTGACCACCATAGGCTTCTTGCCACTTGATCTCGTAATTGCCCTTTGCCTTCAGTTCCTCGTTGACGCGGGGAATGAAAAAACCAGTGAATTCCTTGACCCACATGGCGCGAGCCGGATAGCCGTCAATAGCAATCATGTTGATGGTTTCAGCGGCCTGCACAGTTGCAGGAGCGAAAGACAGGGTTGTCCCTGCCGCAAGTGCTGCGACTAAGAGCGCGCGGCGACTGCTGGTTGTTATTTTCTTTAACATGGTATTCCTCCCGGTTTGTGGTTCGAGCATTACGCACCCGAACCCGTTAGCTTTGTTTGGTTGTCCACTCTTCAGTGATCACGGTTCCCGCTTGTCGAAACAGTTTTGACAGGGGGCAGAATTTTGCAACTTCGGTTGCAAGCTTTTCCAGATCATCGGTTGAAACCGCTTCGCTGGTTTCAATGCTGAGGCTGATCTTGGAAAAAGGGATGTCAATTTCCTCCTCAAGGGTTACGCCACGACGATCAAACTCACAGGTTGTCGAAATATCCAGATGACCGATGTTGATGCCAAGCTTGCTGGCGCATTTATGGCCAATCACATTGGTGCAGCCAACGAGAGCGGCAATCGCTGTATCGGTGGGTGTTGGCCCCAAATTGGTTCCCCCCCTTTCCGTAGGCTCGTCGATCACAAAGGAAAGATCGCGAATAGACACTTCTGCGAGAGAATGAGACGGGCAGTGAGCCGCTGCTCTCAGTTTCACGGTCGTCTTCGGGCGAATAGTCAGTGTCATTTGTTAAATTCCGTATTCTCGCTCAATCATATCAAGCGAATTCGCAAACTTCGTCAAATTCAAAGCGGGGCAATCTTTGAAACAGCGCCGACTCATCCGCATATCCGATATTGCAGAGGAAATTGGATTTGACGGTGGTTCCAGCAAAAAACTCTTCGTCGACAATGGCGTTTGAAAAGCCCGACATGGCGCCGACGTCCAGACCAATGGCCCGTGCAGCCATCATCAGATAACCACCTTGAAGCGTGGAATTTCGATAGGCTGTATCTTCGGCATGTTCTGGCTTTCCAGAAAAATGCCCCCGGCGATCTTCATGTGGAAAAAGCTTGAGAAGCTCGCGCCAAAATTCGACGTCATAGGCAACGATCACGGTCAACGGTGCGCCCATCAACTTGGGTAGATTTGTCGGTTTGACCGATTTTGCCAGTCGCTCTTTACCTTCAGCGGTCCGGACAAACACAAAACGAGCCGGGCAGCTGTTCATGCTCGTCGAGCCCATCTTGACTATATCATATAGCCGAGCAATCTGCGCGTTGCTGATTGGCCGATCTTGCCAGGCATAATGCGAGCGAGCGCGCTCCAAAATGAGATCAATTGAGGGTTGGTCGAGCTGTTGGATTTGGGCACGCAGGTCTCGAACATCCTGTTGTGCTGCAGAGCGCATCGTCGCCAGTTCTGCTTCACTGATTGCTGCAGACGTCAATTTAGTCCTCCGATGAGGGTTTAGCGCATGTTTTATTATCGCCAAAATACCCACATTATTGGGTATTAGTCAATAAATATCGATATTTTCATTTTGGAAATTTATCGCTACAATGGCCACAATCAAACAAGGAGATACCCAATGCCACTTTGGAACGACTATAAGGAAACCGCACGGTCTCGCGGTGCACTTGCTTTTGAATTATTCGTGGTCGAATCCACCCCGTCTGCTGCTCCCGAAGAGATGCAGGAAACGCTGCCGCGCCACCTTGCCTACCAAAAGGAAATGGAGGCTGCCGGTTCGCTTTTTCTTGCCGGACCGCTGTCCGATACGACAGGTGAGCAGATGGTTGGTGCCGGTCTGATCATCTACCGCGCACAATCGATGGAAGAGGCCCGGGCGATTGCAGAAAGCGACCCCATGCATGCGGAAGGCAGGAGAACATTCCAACTTCGAAAGTGGTTGGTCAATGAGGGATCGCCGTCCTTTTCAACGGCCTTGTCGGATCAAAAAGTCACGTTGGGATAAACTGAGGCAAATTGATGAAAAACAGCAACTTTCTTCAAGATCTGATCACTTCGATAATCGACCGCGGTGCAATATTTTCATCGTGGAGTGATGACCGGGAGATTAGTGAACTGTGCCAGGAACTCCTGTCGAGTCGCGGCGAGGTATCCAGCCGGCGCATCGGGTCGGCGGTGCTCAATTGCTATCAGGCGCTCGATAGAGAAGAACGGGTTTCATTTTTTAAATTTCTCAACGAACAGATGGATCTCGATGTTGACGCAATCGCAGCTTCAATCGATCTCTACAGAAACGACCGCAGCGTGGAAAACATGGCTTCCCTGTCTGCTGCGGCCGAAGCCCCGCGTCAGGAATTGTTGCGGCGGTTGAACCATGTTCCGGGGGCCACGTCTGCCCTGGTTTCCATGCGTCGGGACTTGTTGGATTTGCTGCCCGATTATCCTGAACTCAAGCGCATGGATCTCGACTTTTCGCATCTTTTTGCTTCCTGGTTCAACCGGGGTTTTTTGGTCATCCGTCCCATTTCCTGGCAAAGTCCGGCCAACGTTTTGGCAAAAATCATTCAATATGAAGCGGTTCATGCGATTCAGGACTGGGATGATTTGCGGCGCCGGTTGCAACCGGATGACAGACGCTGTTTTGCTTTCTTTCACCCAGCCATGCCCGATGAGCCCCTGGTGTTTGTTGAAGTCGCGCTTTGTCGGGGCACCCCGCATTCCGTGCAGGAAGTCTTACGGGACGATCGGGATGAGTTGAACCGGGAGGAGATGGACACTGCAGTCTTCTATTCCATTTCCAACTGTCAGCGTGGGTTGCAGGGAATTTCTTTTGGCAATTTTTTGATCAAACAGGTGGTCGCAGACCTTTCACTGGAACTTCCTCAGTTAAAAACCTTTGTAACACTTTCTCCGATTCCGGGACTAGCACGATGGCTCGCAGGAACTGACAGCCCGTTATCGTCTGAATTCGTGCAATCATTGATCGTTGACGTGCAGACGAGAGTGGAAACTGAAGTAAGGGATACATCCAGCACACAGGCTGAACTCTTACGATCTATGGCAGCGAAATATCTCGTAGACGGCAAACGCGACGACGGATTGCCGCTTGACCCGGTTGCCCGGTTCCATCTCAGCAACGGTGCTTCAATATTGGATGTTCATTCTGGAGCCGATGTTTCTGTAAACGGCATGAATAATTCGCTGGGTGTTATGGTGAATTACCATTACGATCTGGACAAAGTCGAAGGCCGGCACGAGGACTTTGCCGAAAGCGGTCAGGTGAATACCTCCAAGTCAATCGCGCAACTGGCATCGGCAAAAATTCCAGCTAAGTTACGACAAAAATCTAGGGAAGAAACTGCATGACCAATCACCTGTTTGATGGTCTGTTTTATGAAGCAGATCCAACGGCGCCGTTTGCCGTTTTGCCTCAGGGACGGACTATTTCCTATCAGGAAGTATTTGACAGCTCGGCGCAGCTTGCTCAGGTCCTGATCGAACTGAACGTGAAGCCTGGTGACCGTGTGGCCGCGCAGGTGCCGAAAACGATTGAAGCAGTTTTTCTCTATCTGGCCTGTTTGCGGTGCGGGGCAACCTTTTTGCCGCTCAACACCGCCTATACTGCGGCAGAGCTCGCCTATTTTGTCGAAGATTCTGGGGCTAAATTGTTGATTTGCAACCCGGAAAATGAACAGGCCTATCAGGAAATTTCAACCGCTACTGGCTGTCGATTAGAAACATTGGGCGCAAGCAATGATCTGGGATTTGCCGATGGCTCAATGACGGAGCGCGCAGCGGGTCGTGCGACGCAGATTGTAAACGTTGACCGGGATGCCGGTGATCTGGCCGCTATCTTGTATACATCGGGAACGACAGGGCGATCGAAAGGGGCGATGCTGAGCCACGACAATCTGCTATCCAACGCTCAGGCCCTGGTTGAGTTGTGGCAGTTTACCCGGTCGGATGTTCTTCTGCACGCCTTGCCGATTTTTCACACCCACGGTTTGTTTGTTGCGGTGAACACCTCGCTTCTCGCTGGCAGCTCAATGATTTTTCTTCCCAGCTTCAATCTTGACGCAGTGATTGAAAAACTGCCTGATTCGAGCACCATGATGGGCGTCCCGACATTCTATACGCGCCTGTTGGGTGATGATCGTTTTAACCGTGATCTGGTCGCGCATATGCGGCTGTTCGTTTCGGGCAGCGCGCCCTTGCTGGCGGATACCCATGTCGAATTTGAACAGCGAACCGGACACCGGGTGCTGGAGCGTTATGGTATGACAGAAACCAATATGAACACATCCAACCCTTTTGACGGGGAACGACGTGCCGGAACGGTTGGCTTTCCCCTTCCGGGTGTACGCGTGCGGGTTTGCGAAGCTGAATCCGGCAGCGAAGTACTCCAAGGCGAGGTCGGAGTGCTGGAAGTGTCTGGTCCCAATGTCTTTGCCGGCTATTGGAACATGCCGGAAAAGACGGCTGCAGAATTTCGAAGCGATGGCTTCTTCATTACGGGCGACCTGAGCAGGATTGACGAAGATGGTTATGTGCACATTGTCGGCCGCTCGAAAGACCTGATTATATCGGGTGGCCTCAACATCTACCCAAAAGAAATTGAACTGGCCTTAGATGAGCAGGATGGTGTTCTGGAGAGTGCCGTGGTCGGTGTTCCACATCCCGATTTTGGAGAAGCGGTCGTTGCAGTGGTCGTGCCGTCCTCAGCTTCGATGGACCCGGATGCAGTGCTGGCCGGCATCGGAGACCAATTGGCCCGGTTCAAGCAACCAAAACGGATTCACGTGGTTGAAGAATTGCCAAGAAATACGATGGGTAAGGTGCAAAAGAATGTTTTGCGCGATGAATTGAACGATCTGTTTTCCACGAATTGAATCGATTTGCCGGTCTGTGCTGAAGACGGCCACCGCATCGAAACTTGACAGTCCGCGCTCACTGTCTCCACCACCGAGGGTGAAGTCGCTGCTTACCTTGCCCCAAAGGCAGTGGGGCAGCAATGGAAACGTCTCAATGGCAAAATATACAATTTTGCCATTGAGCTTTCCACCAAGGCGACGATCATCCGGTCGAAGCGAGACAGTTCAGCAAGCGCCAGGTATCGGGCAAAGCCGGTTCGCATGTTCAGCGCCGTCATCACTGTTAAAAACACAATGACCATGGTCGCCACCGGCGACATGACGATAAACAGCCTTAAAGAAATAGATTGGCGAATGGCGAACATGCCTAAACCTAAGCCCAAAAATGGAGTCAGGATGAAGTGGGAACAGAGGGTTCCCAGGCAAAGGAGCGAACGGGCTGGCCGACATTGTGAAGGGAAACTTCACCCAATGGTATCACCGGGCTGTCATCGGAGATAACTTTCTCCGTCACCACGATGCGATGATCGTGTAATTTCCCAAAATCACCAAGGCGCGCCGCTATATTTGCAGCTTGCCCGATCACCGTGAAATCCAGCCGCTCGCGTGAACCGATATTGCCGTATGTTACGTCACCAAAATCGATGCCGATGGCACAATCGACTTCTTCCGCCCAGTTTTCGGCATCTTCGCCACACAACTGATCAACGATTGACATTGCAGAATTCAGGGCCCGCTGACAGGCTTCGGGCTGGTCAGAAGTAACGGGAAAAATGGCTAAAACAGCGTCACCGATAAACTTCAACACTTCCCCGTCATTTTCGTTGATGATCCCGGTCACCGCTTCGAAAAACTGGTTTAGCAAATTGATATAGGGACCCCGTCCCAAATCTTCCTCCAGTCTGGTGGAGGCACGCAGGTCGCAAAACAGGATGGCGGCTTCAATGTCATCGCCATCACCGCGACGAATTTCACCACCGAGAACACGGGTGCCGGTTCGCTTACCCAAATAGGTTTCCAATAATGCTTCCGCATTCTCTTTCAGGGCGAACACTTCATAATAGCGACTGATCACTGAAGAACATTCAAACACCAGGCCCAGATTGGCCGTGGTAAAGCCCTTGGGGTGGTCGCAGGACAAAGTCAGGACGTTAATCTGGCCATTGGAGAAGGGCAGGGGCATTGCCACATAATCCGTCGCCCCGGCATCTTTAAGATCCTCTATGATAGGGAAATTGAACTCGATCGGTGAGCCATCCAGCCGTTGCCGCACGCCCCCCAGACCTTGTGAGACGTGGCGCAATGGACTGTTGATGAACGAAGGATGTTCGTGAATGTCGTAGGAGGGATTGAACGATTCGACCTTTCCAGTGTCTTTTTGCCAAACATAAAAACGGCCGGCAATCATGGGATGCAGCGACCAGATCATGACGCTCATGCGGGAAATGGCCACGCCGTCAGCCAACAGTTTTGCGGCCACAGTCGCGGTCAATTCCTCCGGCGTCTTACACAGCCAAGCTCCACGCATGATCCAGTCAATCGTTGGGCCGGCGATATTGCCGCTCGGCGTCGGTTCGATTTCTCCGTTTTGTAGTTCGAGACGGGTCTGCACATTCGGCATGAAAGCAATATGGCCTTCAACACCGCGACCTTCGGGCAAAGTCCTTTCATACATCCAGGCCGCGTTTGTTCGCTCCACATCATCCAATTGTAGATTGAAGTAGGACGCGGTGCCCTTGAATGGACAGAATGTACGATGATCGGGATTGGCAACAAGGCTACCGCATACGTCCTGCCTGGGAAAATAAACCGTGGGTTTCAGTCGGGTCTCGTGCATCACGCGCGCATTTGTGCTGCTGGCGATCAGTGTGTCGCCGCAAAAGGCCTCAACCTTGCCCTCCACCGGTTCAACCCAGATGCCGTAATCATTTGATGTTTGTTGTTGAGGATCGCTCATAACAGTAGGATATGGATATCGAGGTCCTATGCGTCAAAGAAAAACTTCGTATTCGCATTCATGCTTCTCGCAACAGGGGATGCTCCTCAATGATAACCTTGTTGGCGTAAAACGCTATGAGGCCTTTAATCGGTTCGGAAAAATCAAGAGGCGCGCCGTAGCTCCACGCCAGATCGTCGATTTTGGTGTCGCCATCATCATAGCCAAAATAGCTGGCTTCACCCTTGAGCGGACAAAAGCTGTGATTGGACTGGGTGGTCAAAGGCGCTGATACGTCGTCTCTTGGCAGATACAATACCGGATCATAGAGGGACTTGCCGGATTCCATCAAACGGATAGCCTGTGCGCTGGAGGCCAGAACAGGCCCATTCGGCAGTCGGATGACAATTTTCTTTTGCACGGGACGCAACACCATAAAATGGTTGGGCGCGTCCGGTCTGCTGATTGTTTTGCTCAACGGGTCTGTCTCCCAGGTGGTGCGGTGAGGTGTCACATCACAGTTACATGCGGCAGGTGTAAAATCGAGTCTCCAGGGGGACACAATTACCTTGCCTTCACAATCCAGCATCGATGCCGTTTAATGACGCAATTGAGCCAATCTCGGAACCAAAATTGAAACCAGCCAGATGAGTCATGAGGGTCGCAAAGATATTCACAACTCAGACACGCCAGTGGTCTGTCAGGCATGTGAGGTACGGCATCAGGGCATTTGTGGTGCCCTTGATGCCCAGCAATTGATGCGGCTCAGCAAGCACACGATCCGGCGTAAGGTAAAGGGTGGCGAAGAATTGCATCGAGGGGGCGAGAGTTCGGAACGATGCTCAAACATCATGAACGGCGTGGCAAAGTTGTCGAAACTGATGAGCGATGGTCGCCAGCAAATCGTGGGTCTGCAATTTGCCCCTGATATGGTGGGACGGACATTCGACTCCGATAATTCTGTGAGCGTAGAGGCGGCAACCGATGTTCAATTGTGCAGTTTTCCGCGATCTGTGGTCGAGGAAATTATGGCCGATGTCCCTGAGATGGAACATCGACTGCATCTGCAAAAATCGAAAGAACTGGATGAAGCGCGAGACTGGATGCTGACATTGGGGCGAAAGTCCGCGGCCGAAAAACTGGCCAGCTTCCTGTTTCTCTTAGCCTCCCATGTTGACCCGGAACACCCGACATCAAAAGGGGCGATGACGATCGTGTTGCCGATGAAACGAAGCGACATTGCCGATTTTCTGGGCCTTACAATCGAGACGATTTCTCGCCAACTGACCAATCTGCGAAAACGCGGCCTGATCGAACTTAAGGACCGCCGTACCATTGAGATTTCAGACATGGAAAAACTGCTGGCTGCCAGCGAACAGGACCTGTCGAAATAGAGTTCTGCAGATATATTTGACGGCTTCGATTAAGCTTGGAGGAGATTACCTGCAGCGGATGCCGTTGACGCAAAAGCGGCATAATGTGATCGACTTCAAACGCGATGTGGCGCCGCAACCCTTCGAAAAACCCGCGCAGCATATAGGACAGGGTATCCGTGTTGGTTGTTTCCGGCCGCGCCACGAATTTGATCAATCCGTCGGTCAGATCTTCTGCGAAACTCTCGTCTTCCCAGTGTTCAAACTGCAACCGTTCCAGGCTTTGTTTCAGGCCATCAAGCGTTCCAGCGCGGGCTTCTATTTGGGGGAAGATACGATTTTCTTCAAACCGATGAGCTCGCTTGACTGTTGGCATGATGCTGCGTGCCACCAAAAGCAGTTTTTGACGGTCAACACGATAGGGCAGTTCATCGGCAATCTGCTCAAGCTGATTGCACAATTTGGACTGCAGCTGCAGATGCCTTTGCATTTCCCTCTCGATAGGTGTGACGCATTCCGGCTTTACGCTGCAATTGCACAGCGCAGAGCACACTTTATCACAATCATTGGTCTGTGCATTTCCCGATCCCAACATGAGCTCCTCCATCAAAAAATGCGACCCCGCAGGTGCTCTCCCGATCGCATGGATCACCCTTGCCGATTTTCTGTTGTTTTTCGTTGATCTGGATCAAAGAGAATAATGTTGAATATCTCCACATTGGGCAGAATTGGCTGCATACTGGGGATTCGGGTAGCCATTTTGTGTTCACAGGAAAGGGAACAGCATGCGCAACGGTACAGAACCGATCATTCTCGCTGCAGCAACGTTGCTGGCAATTTTGGGCGCTGCTTTTGCGCAGGACGAATTGTTCCGCATACATGCCTGGATACTTGTCGCCATCTTGTCGGTGACAACTATCGTGCTGTTGCGTCGGGTCGAATTTGCACCAGCAGGCAAAGTAATTCCGCCGCGCGACACATCAGGCTATATGGATGATGTCGTTCGCTACGGGGTAATTGCAACGATATTCTGGGGGGTCGTTGGGTTTTTGGTTGGCGTGTTGATTGCCGCACAACTGGCATGGCCCGAACTGAACATTCAGCCGTGGTTCAATTTTGGCCGCTTGAGGCCGGTGCATACGTCAGCGGTGATCTTTGCCTTTGGCGGCAACGCGCTGATTTGCACCAGTTTCTATGTTGTACAACGGACCTGCCGTGCGCGGCTGTTCGGTGGAGGCCTGTCCTGGTTCGTGTTCTGGGGATACCAGTTGTTCATCGTAATGGCGGCTACCGGCTATCTTCTGGGGTCCACCCAATCCAAGGAATATGCCGAACCTGAATGGTATGTGGATCTGTGGCTCACGATAGTCTGGGTCGCCTATCTGATTGTCTATATGGGCACCATTGTTCGCCGCAAGGAGCCACATATTTATGTGGCCAACTGGTTCTATCTGTCTTTCATTATCACCGTGGCGATGTTGCATCTGGTCAATAACGCTGCAATTCCGGTCTCTTTTCTCGGATCGAAAAGCTATACCGCATTTGCCGGCGTGCAGGATGCGCTGACCCAATGGTGGTATGGGCATAACGCGGTTGGTTTCTTCCTGACGGCCGGATTCCTTGGAATGATGTATTATTTCGTACCGAAACAGGCTGGGCGTCCGGTCTATTCGTACCGCTTGTCGATCATTCACTTTTGGGCGTTGATTTTTCTTTATATCTGGGCCGGGCCCCACCATCTCCATTACACAGCCCTGCCTGACTGGGCTCAGACATTGGGCATGGTATTTTCCATCATGCTGTGGATGCCTTCCTGGGGTGGCATGATCAACGGGCTGATGACCTTGCAAGGCGCGTGGGACAAATTGCGCACCGACCCGGTCTTACGCATGTTTGTATTG
>CAJQPW010000396.1 GCA_905480295.1 uncultured Rhizobiaceae group bacterium
CAAGTCTGGGCCGAAGACGGACCTGACCGGTTTGAAAGCGAAGATTTATCGCAGCAAAAGAAACGCAGGCAAGGTTTCCTCGACATTGCAAAGGGGGAGCCGGAGCGATGCGTGGTGATTGATGCCAGCCAGTCGCTGGAGGCCGTGAGTGCAGCTGTGGATGCAGCGGTGGATGCATTCCTGGCGCGGGGCAAGGCGGAATTGGTCGATGATTGATCTGCAGGATCGCCCCATCGCCGACCGCATTGAAGGGGTACCCATTCCCCAGGAAAGCCGCAATACGATTGGCCACGACGACGCGCTGCAGGTGCTGTTCGACAGTTTTCACAGTGGCCGCATGCATCATGCATGGTTGCTGAACGGCCCGCGAGGGATCGGCAAGGCAACGGCCGCGATCCAATTTTCCAAATATCTGCTGGGCAACCCGGATCGGGATGCAGGGGCGGGATCCTTTGATGCCAGCCGTATCGATGAGGCCGTTCATGGTCAGGTCGTGCAGGGCGCCCATCCGGGCCTGCTGCATCTGACCCGGCCATGGGACGAGAAAACCAAACGCTTTAAAACGAAGCTGTCGATCGAAGAGGTGCGCCGCACGTCAGCATTTTATGGCATGACCGCCGGGGCAGGGGGCTGGCGCATCACAATCGTTGATGCGGCCAACGATATGAATGCAAGCGCGGCCAATGCCCTGCTCAAGATTTTGGAAGAACCACCCAAACGGTCGCTGTTTCTGGTGCTCTCCCACTCTGCCGGAAGCCTGCTGAGCACCATCCGTTCGCGGTGCCAGCGCCTCAACCTCAATCCGCTTTCTGAAGAACAGGTTGTCGCTGTGCTCAATCAATTGGAGATTCAGGCCTCTGATGCCGACAAGCTGAATGCCGCGCGATTGAGCGAAGGCTCGGTGCGCCGTGCGATCCAGTTGATCGAAGGCACGATCCTGAAGGAATTTTCGCTGTTTGAGGGTTTGATGGCGCAACCGGCCCAGGGCAGACCGGCAGACTGGTTGGTGGTCCATAAGATTGCCGATACCCTGTCACGGCGCGGTCAGGAAGACAGCTACCACATGTTCCTGGAACTGGTGACGGCATGGATTGGACAACAAGTGCGCCAAAATAGCACTGAAGCCATATCGCAGCTTGCGGGTTGGGCTGACGTATGGGACAAGGCAATCCAATCTTCAGCGCAGGCTGATGCATTCAATCTCGACAAAAAACAGGTGATCCTGTCCCTGTTTGGCAATCTGTTTGAACGCAAAATGCAGGCCTGAGAACCGCAATATCCGCCCATTTTGACGACCCCATGCTTTGAACTGTCTCCCCATGACCCAGCGCTACTACATCACAACGGCAATATCCTATCCAAATGGTGCGCCCCATATCGGCCACGCCTATGAGTTTATCTGCGCCGATGCCATTGCCCGCTTCAAGCGGCTGGATGGCTATGAAACACGGTTTCAGATCGGCACCGATGTTCATGGTCAGAAAATGTGGCAGACAGCGCGCGATCTTGGCATCTCTGCCCGTGAACTGGCGGACCGGAATTCTGACGAATTTCAGCGCATGACGGATCTGTTTGATATTTCCTATGACCGGTTCATCCGTACATCTGACGAGGACCACCATATATCCAGCCAGGCGATCTGGAGCGCCATGGATGCCAATGGAGATATCTACAAGGATGTTTATTCCGGATGGTATTCGGTTCGCGATGAAGCCTATTACGAGGAAAGCGAAACGGTGGTTGGCGAAGACGGTATTCGCGTCGGACCCCAGGGCTCGCCCTTGGAATGGGTCGATGAGGAAAGCTACTTCTTTCGTCTGTCAGCCTATGGCGACAAACTGCTCGAGCTCTACGAAAACGTACCTGAATACATATTGCCGAAGAGCCGCCGCAACGAGATCACCAGCTTTGTCAAAGGCGGTCTCAACGATCTTTCAATTTCCAGAACCACCTTTGACTGGGGGGTAAAAGTCCCCGGCGATGAGCGCCACGTGATGTATGTATGGGTTGATGCCCTGACCAATTACATCACCGGTGCGGGATATCCCGATACCGAAGGTGAATTGTGGAAGTTCTGGCCGGCCGACCTGCACGTCATCGGCAAGGACATCACCCGGTTTCACGCCGTCTATTGGCCTGCCTTCCTGATGTCAGCAGGCATCGCCGTGCCGAAAAAAGTATTCGGGCACGGGTTTCTGCTCAGCAATGGCGAAAAAATGTCCAAGTCGCTGGGCAATGTGGAAAGCCCGTTTGGCATGGCGGAAGAATATGGAGTCGACCAGGTTCGTTATTATTGCCTGCGCATGGTCCGCTTTGGTTCCGATGGCAGCTATAGTCACAGCGATATCGTCAATCACACCAACGCGGATCTCGCCAATAACTTTGGTAATCTGGCCCAGCGGTCGCTGTCGATGATCTTCAAGAATCTCGATGGTGCAGTTGGTGGTGCAGGGGCGCTTTCTGCTGATGATGAGGCCCTGCTCTCGGTTACCGACGCGGCCTTGGACAATTGCCGCACGGCCATCGACAACACGGTTCCCAACGAAGCGCTGGACAGCATCTGGCATGTTCTGGACGAGGCCAACAAATATTTTGATGAACAAGCACCATGGGGCCTCAAGAAGACCGATCCGGAACGCATGCAAACGGTATTATACGTCACCGCAGAAGTGGTGCGGCAGGTCGCGATCCTGTGCCAGGCCTTCATTCCCGCAAGCGCTGAAAAACTGCTTGATCAACTGAAAATTCCGGCTGACGAGCGGCAGTTCGAGCGGTTGGGTGATGGACCAGATGGCAGCAATCGCCTGTCTGCTGAGACAGTGATTGAAAAGCCCGAAGGCGTTTTTCCCCGCTACGTGGATGCGGTATAGTTCGATGCTTGTCGACAGCCATTGCCATCTGGACTTTCCAGATTTTTCAGAGGAACTGGATGCGGTCGTCCAGCGTGCCCGCGACGCTGGCGTCGGACGCATGGTGACGATCTGCACCCGTGTTCGCAAATTTCAGCAGGTGCTCGCGGTCGCCGAACGGTTTGACGACATTTACTGCTCCGTTGGCACCCATCCGCACAATGCCGATGAAGAACTGGACGTGACCCCGCAGCAACTGATTGAGCTGTCAAAGCACGAAAAAGTGGTCGCGATCGGCGAAGCCGGCCTCGATTATCATTATGACAAATCACCCAGAGCCGCGCAGGCCGAAGGCTTTCGTAATCACATCGCTGCAGCCCGGGAAACCGGATTGCCGCTGGTGATCCACGCCCGCAGCGCCGATGACGACATGATGGCGATTTTGCGTGAAGAAACCCGGGCAGGGGCGTTTCCTGCCATTCTGCACTGCTTTTCATCCACCCGTGCGCTGGCCGAATGCGGCATTGAACTGGGGCTGACGGTGTCCTTTTCGGGAATTTTGACCTTCAAGAACAGCCAGGACATTCGCGACATAGCCGCCATCATGCCGAAAGACCGGGTTTTGGTGGAGACAGATGCCCCTTACCTGGCCCCCGTCCCGCATCGCGGTCGTCGCAACGAACCCGCCTATGTGGCCGATACGGCCCGTGTTCTGGCCGAGGTCTGGGATAGCGATGTCGAGACCGTCTGGCAGCAAACCACGGAGAATTTCTTCACTCTCTTCTCCAAGGTTCCGCGCCCGATTGACGCCGCGCAACCATGACGACCATCAATACAGCCGCAACCGACCCGGCACAGCAAGGAATGCGGTTCACCATTTTGGGCTGTGGCTCTTCGCCGGGCGTGCCCCGCATTGGACGCGACTGGGGCAATTGTGACCCCGACAACCCGAAAAACCGGCGACGGCGTGCCAGTCTGCTGATCGAGAAAGTCGGCGCTGAAGGAAAAACAACCGTTGTGGTCGACACCGGGCCGGATTTTCGCGAGCAAATGCTTTCAGCCAATGTCGGTGAAGCCGACGGCGTCGTCTTTACCCATGCCCATGCGGATCATATCCACGGCATTGACGATCTGCGGTCCTTCGTCATCAACCGGCGCGAACGGGTGCCGATCTGGACCAACGAGGCAACCTCGGAAAGACTGCACACCGCCTTCGATTATTGTTTCAAGACGCCACCGGGGTCGAGCTACCCACCAATCCTGGAAGAACACCGCATTATACCGGGCCAGAGCATCACGATCACCGGCGCTGGCGGTCCGGTCGAACTGATGCCGTTTGAACAGATACATGGCCGCATCGTATCGATCGGTTTGCGCGTCGGAGATGTCGTGTATTCCAGCGACGTCAATGATTTCGACGAACGCGCATTGCCACACCTGGAAAACATGGATGTGTGGATCTTGGATGCGCTGCAATACCGTGAGCACCCGAGCCATTTTTGCCTGGCGCAGTCGTTAAGCTGGATCGATAAACTGCAACCGCGCCGC
>CAJQPW010000397.1 GCA_905480295.1 uncultured Rhizobiaceae group bacterium
TTATCCAGTTCTGCCCCAAATCCTTCGGCCATTTTTGTCCATTCGTTTTTGGTCGGCGCCCGGTGATCAGGCAACGGCGCCAGCGCTTCGGCAATGCGTTCTATGGAAAACCCCATGGCTTGCGCGATCATCACAAAGGACAGGCGCCTGATGTCAGAGCGGGCAAAACGCCGCTGTCCGCCCCGATTTCGACCGGCTGTAACCAGTCCGCGTTCTTCGTAGTAGCGGATTGCAGAGACCGACAGCCCTGTGCGGCTGGCCACTTCCCCGATTGGCAATTGATTGGGTTTGCTCACATGTGCTCCTGAAAAATAAAGCTTGACCTCAAGTTAACTTGAGGAATTAGGGTTGATATCTACCACCGATTCAACAGGTTAAAAAAGGAAAATCTGATGGCCCAAGTCAATTTAGAACATGTCAACATCACGGTAAAAGATGCCAAGGCGAGCGCTGAAAACCTGTGCAGCCTGTTCGACTGGAAAATCCGCTGGCACGGCGAGGCTCTGGATGGACAGGGGGTGACCTATCACGTGGGCAGTTCCGACACCTATCTGGCCTTGTACACGCCGAAAGACAAAATCGGCGGTAGCGACGAGGACAGCTATCACACGGCGCGCGGACTCAATCACATTGCGGTAACGGTCGATGATCTCGACGCGATGGAAGCCAAAGTAATAGACGCTGGCTACAAAACCGGACCGCAATGGGACTACGAACCCGGTCGACGTTTCTATTTCGACAACGAAGACGGAATCGAGATCGAGGTCGTGTGCTACGCCTAGCGGCATCCATCTGCACTCGCCGGACGACGACAGGCGTCAGGCGAGCGTCTCCCCGCTGCAGATCGCAAAGGCAGAGCCAGGAACAGGTTCCTGATCGCTTTTGCGGTCGGCCTTACCGGGTCGGGACGGGTTCATCGCCGGAATAGTCATAGAAACCCTTGCCGGACTTTCGGCCCAACCAACCGGCTTCAACATATTTTACCAGCAGCGGACACGGGCGATACTTGGTATCTGCCAGCCCGTCATGCAGCACCTGCATGATGGCCAGACAGACATCAAGACCAATGAAATCAGCCAGCGCAAGCGGTCCCATGGGATGATTGGCACCCAGCTTCATCGCCTTGTCGATGCCAGCAACCGAGCCAACACCCTCGTACAGGACATAAATCGCCTCGTTGATCATCGGGATCAGCACCCGGTTGACGATGAAGGCCGGGAAATCTTCCGAGACCGACGTTTCCTTGCCGAGCTTGTCACACAGGCCCTTGGCCGCCTCGAAAGTGGCGGCGTCAGTTGCGATGCCGCGCACGAGTTCCACCAATTGCATCACCGGAACCGGATTCATGAAATGCACGCCGAGAAACTTCTCCGGGCGGTCTGTGGCAGCAGCCAGACGGGTGATCGATATGGATGACGTGTTGGTCGCGAGGATTGCGTGGGGGGCAAGCACCGGGCAGATCGCCTTGTAAATCGCCTGTTTGACCGCTTCATTTTCCGTTGCGGCTTCGATCACCATGTCGGCGGCCCCGAGCGCCTGGGGGTCAGGGGCAGCGGTCAGCCGTTCAAGCGCCGCGTGGCGCTCTGCATCGGTAATTTTGTCGGATGAGACCTGTCGCGCCAGGTTTCCTGAAATGGTTGCCAGACCCGATTGAATGGCTTCATCATTGATGTCGTGAAGCAACACATTCAAACCTGCCAGTGCGCAGACATGGGCAATACCGCTGCCCATCTGCCCTGCACCGATGATGCCGATCGTTTTCATATCAATCTCTCCGAACTCTTTGCCCCTGAACTAGCGCAAATAAAAAGGCCGGGGAAGCGCATGCGACCCCGGCCATGAAATATTTATCTAATTTGTTCGGCTACAGGGCGCCTTCAAGCTCCGGCAGAACTTCAAACAGGTCTGCAACCAGTCCATAATCGGCAACCTGGAAGATTGGAGCTTCGTCATCCTTGTTGATGGCGACGATAACCTTGGAATCTTTCATCCCTGCCAGATGCTGGATTGCGCCTGAAATACCGCAGGCGATGTAGAGATCTGGTGCAACAACCTTACCGGTCTGTCCAACCTGCCAGTCATTGGGGGCGTAGCCCGCATCAACGGCTGCGCGGGAGGCCCCGATTGCGGCACCCAGTTTGTCGGCCACAGGGACGATGACTTCCTGAAATTTTTCAGATGAACCCAGAGCCCGGCCACCGGAAATGATGATCTTGGCAGAGGTCAGTTCCGGTCTGTCGCTGCTCGACAGGGCGGCGCTGACAAATTCTGACAGGCCGGGATTTGCAGCAGCGTCGATATTTTCCACGGCCGCTGATCCGCCTTCTCCGGCAGCACCAAATCCGGCGGTACGCACGGTGATCACCTTGGTGGCGTCCGTCGACTGCACGGTCTGTATGGCATTACCGGCATAGATCGGACGTTCGAATGTGTCCGGCGACTTGACGGCTGTGATTTCGGAAATCTGCATCACGTCAAGCAGGGCCGCCACGCGGGGCATGATGTTTTTACCATCGGTGGTGGCAGCAGCAATGATCGTGTCATAGCCGCCGGCGAGACCAACGATCAGCGCGGCTGTCGGTTCAGCAAGCCGATTGCTCAGCTCATCGGAATCGCACAGCAATACTTTTGTGGCACCGTCCAGCTTGGTAGCCGCATCGGCAACGCCGGAACAGCCGCTGCCCGCGACCAGAACATGCACGTCAGAGCCAATTTCGGCGGCAGCCGTCATGGCCTTGTGGGTTTGATCGGAAAGGGTTTCGTTGTCGTGTTCGGCAATCAGAAGAATGGTCATTTTATTTCCTAATGCAATTTCTCAGCTGCGGGGCATGCCCGCCATGAAAAAGCGATATCGTTACAGCACACCGGCTTCGTTTTTGAGCTTGTCGACGAGTTCATTGACATCGGAGACAATCACGCCAGCCTGGCGCTTTGGCGGCTCTTCCGTGTTGATAACGGTGAGGCGCGGCGACGTGTCGACGCCGTAATCAGCCGGGGTCTTCTCATCCATCGGCTTCTTCTTTGCCTTCATGATGTTCGGCAGCGAGGCGTAGCGCGGTTCATTGAGGCGAAGATCGGTGGTCATGATCAGCGGCATTTTCACCTTGATCGTCTGCAGTCCACCGTCGACTTCGCGTGTGACATTGGCACTGTCGCCATCAATCTCCAGCTTTGACGCAAAGGTCGCCTGTGCCCAACCCAGCAGTGCGGACAGCATCTGGCCGGTCTGGTTGGCGTCATCATCGATCGCCTGTTTGCCGAGGATCACCAGGCCTGGCTGCTCCTCATCGACGATGCCCTTGAGAATTTTGGCGACGGCAAGCGGCTCAACAAGATCGTCATTCTTAACCAGAATGCCGCGATCGGCACCCATGGCCAGCGCCGTGCGGATGGTTTCCTGTGCCTGTTGCGGGCCAATTGAAACGGCGATGACTTCATCAGCCGTACCGGCTTCCCGCAGGCGCAGGGCCTCTTCGACAGCGATTTCATCAAAGGGGTTCATGGACATTTTCACGTTGGCGAGTTCGACGCCCGAACCATCCCCTTTAACGCGGATTTTGACGTTGTAGTCGACAACCCGCTTAACGGGCACGATGATTTTCATTGTGGTGACCTTCTATCTCAACAGTTGAGGAATGCTCGGATGGTGTTTGACGTATCGCGACAAATAACATTTGTCGATTGGCGACACACAAAGCCAGAATTCAGACGGATATGGGACCATTAAATGGTCCCGACTTTCGGGGGCTACCAAGCAAAATCTAACATCAACGTCAATGGTAATTTATCGCCAGGCCGACTCACCGACCCCAGTGAATATCGGCGTCCGGGTCGGTCTCCACCGCCAGAGGTGGCACAATCTCCCGGTCAAACAAAGGCACCTCACGCCGCTTGAGCAGGCCGACGAGCACAACGCCGGCCAAAATCCCGCCAACATGGGCGGCCCAGCTGATTTGCTGGTCGCCGTCAAACAGGAACATGAACAGCTGGAAACCAACCCAGCCACCCAGCAGCCACACGGCTGGCAGCCGCAACGGAATACGCGAAAGGAACAACACCCAGACCTTCATTTTCGGGTGCAGCATGAGATAGGCCGCCACGATTCCAGCCGCTGCCCCGGATGCCCCGATCAACGGGGCGTCGGACGCCGGAGAGGCAAAGGCGTGCAGCCAGGCGGCGGCGAAAGCGCAGGCAAGGTAGAAAATCAAAAACCGGACATGCCCCATGGCATCTTCGACATTGTCGCCAAAAACATAGATGAACAGCATGTTGCCCCCGAGGTGCCAGATATCGGCATGCAGAAAGGCGCTGGTCAATGCAGCCACGGCATAGAGATTGTCGGGAATGACTTGATATTCGACCGGGAGGCTGCGCATGTCATTGGACACGGAAGGCACGTAACCGAAGGCGCGGGCAGCGAAGTTGATGCCAAATTCAGCATCGGCACCAAAAATGTTAAAATACGCGAATACCAAGATGTTGAGCGCAATGATTAGCGACGTCATCCACTGCCAGTGGATGTATCGAATCGGTTTTCCGTCATGTATCGGGATAAAGATGTCTTGGTTCCTATCTGATCAGAAATACCCGCGCTGCCGCAAATTATCGATTTTCACCCGGCACCCACAAAATGTCATCCTTGCCCCCGGCATTGGCATGGCGTGCGGCAACGAATAGCAAATCGGAGACCCTGTTCAAATACCGCATGCCCGATGGATTAACATGTTCGCCCGGGGTTTCGGCCAATTGAACGATCAGACGCTCTGCCCGGCGGGCAACGGTTCGTGACACATGCAGTGCCGCAGCTGCTGCCGATCCTCCGGGAAGGATGAAAGACCGCAGGGCCGACAGGTCCTTGTTGAGCGCATCAATATCCCCTTCGATCCGGGTCACCTGGCTTTCGGTCAGCCGCAAGGGTTCATATTCCGGCTTGTCATCCCCTTCAGGCGTTGCCAGATCAGCACCGAGATCAAAGAGATCGTTTTGGATGCGCAGCAACATCGCATGCAGCTCGGGCAGGGTTTCGGTATGCAGGCGGGCCAGACCGATGCTGGCATTGGTTTCATCCACCGTACCATAGCACTCAACCCGCAGGTCATATTTGAACCGGCGTTCGCCGGTACCCAGCCCGGTTGTGCCATCGTCACCCGTCTTGGTGTAAATCTTGTTCAATATGACCATGTGCGCGCTCCCGGCGATGTCTTTGACTGGACCCTACCACTTTTGCTGCGGACAGGAACGATTGTTCATGCAGAATCGCGCAAGGAGTTGCCGGGCTTGTGCAGCAGCAATGGGTTAAATTGAACGGAGGATCAACCGACCAAGGATCAGAATTTGTGGCCCAGTCGAAGTGATGTGTTGGAGAGGCCGCGGTTGTTGTCACCGAACAACGACGCATGGGAAAGGTGTTCGAACTGCAGCACCGCCGTCATTGTCTCGGACAGATTGACACCAAATGCCAGTTTTTCGTGGAACAATACTTTCGACCCCAGTCCGGCGCGATTGGCAGAAGCCTTCTCCGAGCCGTTGGTCACGCCCATGCCAAATCCGGTTTCCAGGAAAAACGCTTCGCTTAGGTCATGGTGCCAGGTCAGGCCCGCATAGCCATAACTTGAGCCATTGCTGCTGAAATTGGCCAGACCGCCAATATGCGGGCGTGGATTGAATACCGAGTGCCAGAAGCCTCCGGATTCACCGCTGTGTCGGCCAGAGATGCTGATATTGACGGGGCGGAACAAAATTTCGGCATTGATTCCGAACTGATCGGCTTCAGCGTGACCATTGTCCAGCCATTCAGGCTGAGCCCAGGTGCCACCGAAGCGCAATTCGTCCACAGCATCACCAGCTCCGGCTGAGAAAACCAGACAGGGGGAAAGCAGAGCTGCGCCTATAATTGTTCTAATTTTCATGCTTTCCAAAACCACTGCAGGCGCACCCAATAACCCAACCGGGAGTTAAACGCCGTCGGGAGCAAAATAAACAACCATTGCTGATTCGCAAGTGCATAAGTCTCGCCACCAACCCACAATTGTTTAACGTGACAAATAGACAACAATAACAATGATCAAAATTGTAACGCCCTGGGCAATGACCCGCATACGCATCAAGCGCTGGGACGTGTTTCCAGGTCCGTTTTGCAGCATATTCCAAAGGCCGCGAAAAAGGATAATTGCAACGACAAAACAGGCTACCAGTATGATAATATTCATTATTTTAAACCCGACTAATGTTCAACGTCACCCGTAGCGACCTGCCGCGACGCCCCAGCCA
>CAJQPW010000398.1 GCA_905480295.1 uncultured Rhizobiaceae group bacterium
ATGCACGTATTTGGCAGCGCAGAGTGGATCGAGGTTCTCAATGACACCCATCCTGATACGCCTGGCGGCACTGTGCGCCATCTGAAATCAATTACCGGACAGCCTATTGAGCAGACAGACTATAAATGGGCCGATGCCGTGACCACTAACCTTGAAGCCTTCGCGCATTCCGCCCGCGGTGAAGCCCCCTATCCGTTTGCCCCGGAACAGATGGTCCACAATATCGAAGTTCTTGAAGCCATCACCATTTCAGCTGAAGACCGCAAGACCGTCTATATGAAAGACATTTAGGCCGAACTCTGAGACGACAGGATTCCCTAAAGCAATGCCTCTGCGCACAACCGAAGAGCCAGAATCATCAATACGCCAAGAATGACCCGATCAAAGGTCTGACGGGAAAACCGTCGTGCGAGCAGCGCCCCAACCGGCATGAATGCCAGCAGCACGGCAGCTGATCCGCAGCTCAGCAGAAGCCGTTCAAAAGTCAAAACACCATAATGATATAGAATGGGAATCTGCACCGCCAACATGGTGATGAAGAATACCGAAATAGTGAAGATAAATTGCCCTCGCTCCAGCTTCATCGCATTGAGAAAGGTGATGGAGATGGGCGCCGATATTCCCGTGGCACCCTGCATCAGTCCGGCCAAACCTCCCACCGGAAGCGACAGCATCGATCCGATCCGATAGGACAATGCCCAATCCGGACGCAACAGGCGAAACCCGATATAAAGCAACATGGCGATGGCCACGACCAGCTTCAATGTTTCTCCCGATAGGGAAACCAACATCATGGTGCCAAAAGCAGCACCTAATGTTCCAGCGCCCGCGAATTTTGCAACAAACGATCCGGGCAATCGATCCGCGTAGTGCGATTTAATCTGCCAGATATTGGCCAGGAAGTTGGGAACAATGAAGATCGCGACGGCGAGCGGTACATCGTAAAACAACGCAATGACGGGAACTGCGATGATCGGAGCACCCGCGCCCGTGGCCCCTTTCAACACGCCGCCCAGTGCAAACCCGATGATGATGTAAATCAGTCCGTAGTCCATATTTCCAATCAATATCCGACCGTCTGACGCGCCGAATTCTCACTTTTCCGAGCGTTGCCGCCACCCAATACAGATTCTTTTGGCACGTTGTCGAACAAAGATCGAATAAATCCGGGCCATTCTTACGACCTTGTCGAAAGGTCAGGTTCTGTTTCACAAAATGCATGCGTCTTTCACTGCAAACTTACATATTGGTCAACCAATATTTTTACACCACCGCGCTACCTAAGCGATTAATCCAGGCAGAATTCAGATTAATGCGTTGCTTTGGTGCAAAAACCGTGTGATAAATTCTGATAGTGAACCACAAAGGTTTACTGAACTGCAATGCCTTCAAAATTGGTCAACCTTTTAGGCAAGGCGATTTTCGAGGCACCTTTTGAATGAGGAGGAATTCTACGGATAGGACAGAAGCGGATTTTTGCAGTCAACACTCACAACTTTCACGACTCAAACAATCAGCCTCATTCATTTTTTGCTCCCAATGCGGGTGCTGCGAATGGGTCCTATAACAGTTTGCGCCAGTCCGCAGTTTCCAGACCGATATTTGCCGGTTCAACGGGATTGAGGCCAAAGCAAATGAGCAAAAGCGGCAGTGAGCTTTCGTCACTTTGCCGCGCAATCCAAAGGGAGAGAGAGATGAAACTTCTTACTATGGCAGCGGCCGCGATGGCCTTGTCGATCAGCAGCAGCGTTGCATCCGCGAAGGAAATCACTTTGCGGATCGGTTCGGGTCACCCACCCGGCGTTGTTTATGCCGGATTGATGATAAATTATTTCCAACCTGAGCTGAAAAAGCGCGTGGAAGCCCGCACCGATCACACGATCAATTTTGTGGAAGGGTATTCAGGCTCCATTGTTAAGGTGACAGAAGTTCTTGAAGGCGTGCAGGACGGGATCATCGATATTGGTGGTTTCTGCTATTGCTTTGAACCCTCTAACTTACCGCTTCATGCATTTCAGGTAATGCTGCCTTTCGGCACCATGGACCCCGAAAAATCACTCAAAGTGGCCCAGGAAGTTTACGCTGAAGTGCCTTATCTGACTGATGTGTTTGAGGACAAGTTCAATCAGGTCCTGCTCGCACGCATTGCTGATGGCGGATACAATCTTGGTACATCGTTTGCCTGGAAAGATCTGAGCGATCTGAAAGGTCAGAAAATCGCAGGCGCTGGTCTTAACCTGAACTGGTTGAAATATGCAGGTGTCTCGCCGGTGCAATCTTCTCTGGCAACCGCCTACACAGAAATGAAGACCAACGTTTACGAAGGCTGGATTATGTTCCCATCGGCCTGGGTAAACCTGAAACTGCATGAGCCCGGACCATTCTATACCTTGATCGGATTTGGCTCGATGACGTGGCATGGCCTGACGATCAACAAGGACACCTACGCCGAACTGCCGGAAGACGTGCAGAAAATCCTGCTGGAAGTCGCTGCCGATTTTGAACAGCAGACCGGTTCAGTCAATGCATCGGAATATGATCGTCTGGTGGACGTGTTGCGCGAAAAGATTTCGGTCAACGAAATCTCTCCAGAAGTTCGCAAGGCATGGGCAGAAAGCCTTGCAGCTTGGCCCCAGACTTTGGCCGACGATCTGAACGCCAAAGGCCTGCCGGCTACTGAGGTTTTGAACCTGGTACTCGATCGGGCTGAGGCAAACGGGTATGAATGGCCCGTTCGCTACAAAATAAAATAAAATGCACTAAGATGGCGCAACACGACCGAGCTGTTGCGCCATTTCCCTTTTCTGGAACAAGGCTATTATGACGCTGATCCGCATAACCGACAGACTGACCAAGTTTTTGATGGTCTTCGGCGCAATCTGGGCCTTTGTTCTCTGCTTCTTCATTCTCGCCGATATTATCTGTCGAGCGTTGAATATGCCGATCTCCGGTACCAAGGAGATTGTTGCAAACTCAGTGGTCATGATTGTCTTCATGCAGGTTGGTTTTGCCGTTCGCAGCCAATCCATGCTGCGCGCCGATTTCTTGGTCATCATGATGCCGGCTTCGGTGCAGAAAGTTCTGCTCGTTTTTGGGCTTCTGTTGGGTGCAGCATTCTTTTTCCTTCTGTTGAAGGCGGGCATAACCCCTGCCCTCCGCTCTTTTGCCAATGGTGAGTTTGACGGCGAAGGCGCGTTACGGGTGCCAGTCTGGCCTGCCCGTTTTGCGATTTTACTGGGCGGTGGTCTGGCGGGTATAAACTATCTTCTGCTCTCGCTGATCGCGGCATTTGGACTGCGTGTGGAGCGCATGGATCTGTGATGAACGGTAAACCTCTTGTTTGATGTCTCAACCGCAATAATAATCATCACGATGCTGCTCGGCCTTGTCCTGCTCGGCGTGCACGTTGCAGTGGCGCTTGGTGTCACCAGTGCTGTTGGCATCTACCTTGTCACCGGCAAGTTGCGTATCGTCGAAGCAACACTTGCTTCAACATCAGCGGAAGCACTGCGCGATTTTACATTCGCGGTCATCCCCCTGTTCATGTTGATGGGCGAATATATCGGACGATCGGGCGCCATCACCGACATCTATGTGGCGATTAACAAGGGTTTGAAGCGCATTCCTGCACGCCTGGCAATCGCCACCGTATTGGGCAATACGGTGTTTTCCTTTGTCACCGGCGTTTCCATTGCATCCGCCGCAGCGTTCAGCCGCATCGCCTATCCTGAAATGAAAGCGCATAATTACGATCGGGGTTTTTCCCTTGGTTCTATTGCAGGCTCCAGTTGCCTGGGCATGCTGATCCCACCGTCGGTGTTGATGATCGTCTGGGGAATTTTAACGGAACAGTCGATCGGCAGACTATTTCTGGCCGGGGTTTTACCCGGCGCTCTGCTGGCCATCTTGTTTGTTTTGTACATTATCACCGCTGCCTGGCTGAAACCGGAACTGGTGGGTGAAGGCTCAGCTCATGTTGAAGAAGTTGTGGTTGAAGGTGGCCTGGATACGGACAATATGGAACTGTCTTTCGGGCAGTTCTTGATATCCGTTGGCGGAGTTGGCGGTATTATCGCTGCTGTTTTGGGGGGTATCTGGTGGGGCATTTTCACACCGACCGAAGGTGCAGGCGCTGGCGCTGCGCTTGCGCTGATACTCGCCTTCGCCAAGGGAATGAACTGGCGTGGATTTATCGACGCGATCTATTCGGTTGGGAAAACGGCAGCTCCAATCCTCATCCTGTTGTTGTTAGCGGCCCTGTATTCCCGCACCCTTGCGATGACCGGCGTAACCACAGCCATACGATCGTTTTTTGAAGAATCCGGCCTGCAGCCATGGCAGGTTCTGACTATTATTGTCGTGATCTGGTTCATTCTCGGCATGATCATCGATTCAATTTCGATCATGCTTTTGACGGTACCCATTGTTGAACCTGTGGCACTGGCGTTCGGATTTGATCAGCTCAGCTTTGCCATTGTTGGCATTATCGCCATTGAAGCCGGATTGCTGACCCCACCGTTTGGGCTTTTGATTTATACCGTAAAAGCCGCCATTCAGGATGATGAAGTCGGCGTGCAGAGGATATTCATGTCTTCCGTACCCTATTGGGCGATTATGCTGATTGCAGTGTTGATGATCATCGCCTTCCCGCAAATTGCAAACATGTTGCCTGATGCACTGATGTGATGCGGACAAAAATGAACGAAAACGTTCTGACAAGTTTTGAAAATGTGACCCGAGAAAGAGATTTAAAATGACGTCCCAGGATCTCCCCAAACCCGACTATGCCAACAACATGAAATTGATCGGATATTCCGATCAGGGTGGCAGGCCTGACGGTGTGCAACTGATGGTCAACAAGGGATACGCCATTATCGGACATATGTTCTCCAAGGGATTCAGCGTCGTCGATGTTCGCGACCCCCGGAATCCCAAACCCGCAAATTACGTGCCTGCGCCGGAAAATACCTGGAACATTCATCTACAGAGCCATGGCGATCTGCTTCTGGTGATCAATGCCAAGGACATGTTTGCCGCTCCCGAATTTCAAGATGAGACGCAATATTACAAAGGTGCGCTTGGCAAGAAAGTTGGCACTGCAGAAAACACTGAAGCGGCAGAGCGAAACTGGACGGCCGGTCTTGCCGTGTACGATATAGCCAACCCGGCTGAACCGCGCAAAATCGGTTTCATGTCGGTTGAAGGCGGTGGCATCCATCGGCTGTGGTATGTCGGTGGCAACTGGGCCTATGCCTCAGTGCTTCTTGACGGATTTACCGACTATATTTTCATGAGCATCGACATGTCTGACCCGACCAACCCGAAAGAGGTTGGGCGGTATTGGCTGCCTGGTATGAACCTCGCGGCCGGTGAAACCCCGACCTGGGATGCTTCACGCCGCAATGGATTGCATCATCCGATTGTCAACGGCGATACCGCCTACTGCGCTTGGCGCGATGCGGGCATGGTCATTCTCGACATCAAAGACTGTGCCGCACCGCAGCTGATCACCCATCAAAACTGGTCACCGCCCTATGGCGGCGGTACCCATAATTGCCTGCCTTTACCGGATCGCGATCTGCTCGTTGTCGCCGACGAAGCGGTGCTCGACAATTGCGCCGATGGGATAAAATACACATGGATGTTTGATATTCGTGAACCCTCCAATCCGATCAGCATTTCCACCCTGCCAACCCCCGATGACGCTGACTACGTCAATAAGGGCGCGCATTTCGGGCCGCACAATATCCATGAAAACCGACCGGACGGCATGATCAGCAATGATACGATTTTTGCGACCTATCAAAACGCCGGTGTGCGAATCTATGATATTTCCGATGCCTACCGTCCCAGCGAAATTGCCGCTTTTGTACCACCAGCGCCCAATCGGCTGATGGACGGACGATTGAACCGGCCCAAAGTAATCCAGTCATGCGATATCTGGGTTTCGGCGGAAGGTCTGGTCTATTGTTCAGACTACAATGCTGGCCTCTATATTCTGGAATATAAGGCATAGATTCCGACGGCGCGGCACGACCTGCCCCCTTCGAACAGAGGAAGATGCGTCCAGGAAAGAAAAAACCATGAGTGCCATCGAACCGGTAGAAGCCGGAAATTCCATGCCCTTGGAACAAGTCGCCAGCCCGCCACCACCTGTTCCCGGCGTGGTGTTGGACTTTATCGCGGCGCTGGAATCTGATGGGTTTTCTGGAGAATGCGCGTCCGATCAGGCCAGCCGTCTTGTAACTGCAACAGATAACAGCATCTATCAAATCATGCCTCAGGCGGTGCTGCACCCCAGGCATGGCGACGATCTGAAGAAGATATTCGCTGTGGCAAACCGCCCCGAATATCGGGCGTTGTGTTTCTATCCCCGCGGAGGTGGAACCAGCATGAACGGGCAACCGTTGGGGCCCGGAATCGTAGTCGACACCTCTCGTCACATGCGGGCGATCATCGACTTTGATGCAGAATGTGGGTTGGTGAAAGTGGAACCGGGGGTTGTGCGGGACGCTCTTAATACTTTCCTCAAGCCACACGGCGTGTTCTTTGCTCCCAATGTTTCAACATCAAGCCGCGCCACAATAGGTGGCATGGTTTCAAATGATTCTTCCGGCAAGGGATCGGTTGTTCATGGTAAGGCTTCTGACCACATCGAAGCCCTGGAAATTATCCTGCCAGACGGGCGTGAATTGGAAATTACTGCCAGTTCAGGTGCAACAGGCAACGTTCCGTTTTTGCAAATCATTTCAGATATCATCGAACCCCACCACGATGAAATCGACCGGGTGTTTCCGAAACTGACCCGCGAGTTTACCGGATATAATCTGCAACGGGCGCGGGATCGTGATGGCCGATTGCATCTCACCCGTCTGATCGCCGGATCGGAAGGAACGCTATGCATGATCAAGTCGATCACTTGCCGGGCGATCCCCCTTCCCGTCTGCACCGGACTGGTGGCAGTGCGCTATCCCACCCACGACGCCGGTATGCGAGCCGTGCCGGCGATCCTGAAAACCAAACCTTCAGCCATCGAATTCATTGACGGCACGATTGTCGCCATGGCGGAAAATTCTCCCTTTGCAGGCGACATGCGTGCAGTTTTGGGAGCAGCACCTGGCGATCCGAAACCCGGAGGAGTGCATTTCGTTGAATTTCAGGAGGACACCCAATCCGCCCTCGACCAGCGCATGGCCGCCTTGCAGGACCAACTCGACAAGGCGATCAAAGAGCCCAATGGTCCGATCGGTTATCAACCGGCACGGGAAGCCGAACAGATTGCCCGCATATGGGATATGCGCAAGGCCTGTCAGGGGCTGCTGGGCGGGCTGGAGCAAGGGACGAAATCGGTTGCCTTCGTTGAAGACAGCGTTGTTCCACCAGAAAACCTGGCCGACTATGTCGCCGACCTGCAAAAGATATTTGACGCTGCCAACATCAAAGTGGGCATGTTTGGTCATGCCGATGTCGGCGTTGTTCATGTCCGCCCCGCTCTCGATCTGACCAGCGAAGAACACCGCCTTGCGGTGCGGGCCATTTCCGACAAGGTTTTTGCCTTAACCCAGATCCACGGAGGTCTGTTGTGGGGCGAGCACGGCAAGGGACTTCGAAGTGAATTCTCACCCAGAGTTCTGGGCGGGCAATTGTATGACGTGATGCGGGACATCAAACAGCATTTTGATCCCTCCAACCGCATGAATCCTGGCAAGATTGCGACAACACGAAGCCCGGGAGCAGAGATCATCCGCCTCGATGCGCCCGCCATGCGCGGTCATTTCGAGCAGGGTGTAAAGCCCGAACTTGCCGACGACTTTGCCAAGGCCCTGCGCTGCAATGGCAATGGAGCCTGCTTCAACCAGGCCCCTGATACGCCGCTTTGCCCTTCGTACAAGGCGACGGGTGATCGGCGATATTCGCCCAAGGGCCGCTCCGACCTGTTGCGCGAATGGATACGGTTGCGCTCATTAAAATCTCCAGCCCCTGCAGAACTCGACACCCTGTCGGAACAAGTGTTTGATTCAATGGCCACCTGTCTGGCCTGTAAATCATGCAGTGGCGGTGGTTGCCTGTTTCGCGTTGATATCCCAACCATGCGTTCGCGGTTTCTCAACTGGTATTATCAAAACAAACGCCGCCCGCTGCGGGATCTTGCAGTCTCCCAGCTCGAAAGGCTGGCCCCTCACCTCGCCCGCGCACCGGGGCTGATCAATGCTCTCCAGGCCTTCGGGCCGGTGCGCAGACTGGCTGCACGAAACTTTGGCCTTGTCGACATTCCCCGCGTCAACCGCAAACGCCTTGCCCCTGCCCTTGCGAAAATTCAGATTCCGCTGTTGACCCACCACCAAATTCTCTCCCTCCCGGTTGCAGACCGGGAAAAAACGATCGTCATCATCCAGGACATGTTCACGTCCTTTTATGACACCGATGCGGTTCTCGCCGAAGCGGAACTGATCAGTGAATTGGGCTATAAACCAGTGCTTTTGAAATATCGCCCAGGTGGCAAGCCACTTCATGTGCAGGGCTATCTGGATGAGTTTGAGACTGTTGCCCGCGACAATGCCAGCCAGTTCAGCACCCTTGCCGCGGCCGGGTTCACAATGGTCGGGGTCGATGTTTCCACAACGCTGATGTACGGCCACGAATACGAGCCGGTGAACCAGGGTTTTACCGCCTATCAGATCCTGCAACTGTCGCAGTGGCTGGTCGGTTTAGATCTGCCGAAACTGAAAGGGCAGAAATCCTACAGGCTGCTGCAACACTGCAGTGAAAAGTCGCTCCATCCGGAAACGACAGGCCAATGGGAAAATATCTTTAGCAAGCTGGGACTGAAACTCAATGTCGTCGGCACAGGCTGCTGTGGCATGGCCGGGGTTTTCGGGCACGAGACGGAAAATCAGACCATGTCCCGCCAATTGTTTGACCAATCCTGGCAAGGCGCAATCGACGGTGCCAACGGCGATGAAATAATCGCCACCGGATATTCCTGCCGTTCTCAGGTAAGGCGGTTTTCACACACCAGAATTCATTCACCAGCGGAATCACTGCTGGCCGCCCTTCGGGTCGGTTGATCCATCTGAACCACAGAGCAATCGCCAAAAATCATCTGGGCAAACGCCGAGACTAGAGATGTTTGCGGGCTTTGTTATACGGATTTTCCGGATCATAACCGAACACGGCGCGGTAGGAATCATAGCGCATGCCCGCATGTTCCAGCACCATCACCAGAATG
>CAJQPW010000399.1 GCA_905480295.1 uncultured Rhizobiaceae group bacterium
GCGGTTGTTGAACCGCACTGCCGTCAATTGCCCGTCAGGAGAGAGTTCGATCATCGGACGCCGGGAACGCAACACCACGCCTTTTGAACCGGCATATTCAAACCGCGCGCAATACCGGGTCAGCAGATCGAACCAGCCTGAATTTTCCCGGCGCAACCTCTGGGCAGCAGCAAAACCGTCGACCACCATATTGTCGCCACCGGCGGCCGAGCTTTCCAGACAATACAAGACCTGAATTGTAGGCACCGGGTCCCGATAGGGGTTGTCGGTATGGGCCTGCAAGCCCAGGCCCGTATAGGCCAGATTGGAAGGGTTTACTTCGGTACGTACTTCAAAATTTCGCCCATAATTGGTTTCCCGCACATGGCCGAACAGATCGACGACCTTCATCAAGGCCAGTTCTTCAACCGGCCCATCGGTGAGACGGCCAAAGCCGTAGCGGGCAATGCCAGCCAACCAGTCGCGCAAGGCATCCGGGTTGTCATGCACATCACCATACGATGCTGATGGTTCCTGACCGGAAAAATCAGCGCCCCAGGTTTCAATCTCCGAAGGGGTCCAGCCCGGGGCGATTTCCGTTTTGCGATCATAGGCGTTGTTCACCAGCCAATCGACCTGGTAACTCACCGACTTGTTTTCCGGCTGAAACAGGATTTGCACCTTGTCACCATCCAACTGTGCTGAGCCGATGCGTGTCGCTGCGGGAATATCGCGCAGGGCAATCAAACGCTGCCCGTTGCTGGGGGACCGTGTCTGCGCATCCCACGCGTTGTCGCGCAACCAGATGGCATGAAATCTCAGCCTTTGCGCATCTTCCGTCATCAGGCTCAACACCGCGCCTTCATCAAGAACTTCGATCCTGCTCATGTTAACACCTGTCTTTTGATCTCAATTTACGCGTTCAATATCTGTCGCTGTTGCGGGGGCTGATCATCGTTTCGAGTTGCATCAGTCGACATATCTGACTTCGTCACTGTCCAGCAGCTGCTCGATGGCGGGGAACACTTTGAGCCCGTTGGCGACTTCTTTGTCCCGCGCCGTTTCCAACAGTTTGATGCGTTCAAGCGCTGACAATACGCGATCGATTTCTGCAAATGGAACCACCACAACGCCATCGCGGTCGCCGATGATCATATCGCCGCTGTCTACGCGCTGACCGGCGATCTGCACCGGCAGACCGACAGTTCCCGGACCTTTTGAAAACGGCGATCCCGGTGTCAGGCCGGTGCACCACAGCGGCAGACCGACATCGACAATTCCCGGGTAATCCCGGGCTGGCCCATCAGTGACAAAGCCCGCTGCACCATTGTTTTTCATCATGCCGAGCAAGCGGTCACCGACCGCAGCACAGCCCTGATGGCCATCGACGGAAGCGATCACAATGTCTCCGGGCTGAATGAATTTCATCGCTGCAGACGTGGCCAGAATGTCTGCGGGACCGCATCCTGCCGTCAGTGCAGGCCCAGCGGCAATGCAATCAAAATCGCGCCCGTCGCCAATTGGTGTGATGGATTTATGCAACTGGCCGGTGCCCCCTAACGCATCGACAACAAATCCCGTGGGCACCCCCTGGAATCCGGCAATCTGCGCGGGTGTCGGCCGCGTTATGTTTTTCTTGATTGTCAACGCAACCGGTTCTTCAATCATCACCAGTCCTCAATTCGCACGGTCTTGCAGAAACACTCACCCAGAATCCGGATCGGTGCAACCAGTATAGCGACGTCAATCTGTCGCCAAAAAGAAGGTTTGATGATGCGACTGACCCTACGGGTGGCTGAGGAAAATGCAGCGTGGAGACCGCGGCCTTTCGTTCTAGGTTTCTTGTATTGCACCCAGTTCGTGCAATGCCTGCTGAATCGCATGTTTTGCCATTTGAAAATGACTGGCCTCGGCCTGTTGCAGCAATTGCAAAAGATCGCTTTCAATTTCTTTCCCGCGCTCACCGGTGCCGTGGCGTGCAAGCAATCGCGCTCTTTGCATGTAGAAATCAGACCATTCCAGCCGTTCATCCACTGTGTAACGGTCAAGGGCATCAGCATAGTGATGCACCTGTGGCCAATTTTCTGTCAGCCTCGAAACTTCCATCGCGTTGGCGTAAAAGAAAAAGAAATTGTGGCTCACCGCACCGGCTTTCAATATTCGTTCACCTTCGCTTAGAGCCCATTTCCGTTCCTGCTCATCGCCTGCCGCCAATGCTGCACATCCCAGCAACCAAGGCCCAAGGAAGGATTCCGATGTGGCTTTGCAATACTCAAACCCTTCAACAAAAGTGGCAAAGGCCGATTTCGGATCGTTTTCGGAATATAGATGCCAGCGGCCAATAATGATCGATCCGAACGCTTCAAACAGGGTTGAACCGATGCTGCGGGTGAGTTTGAGCAATTGCAGACCATGGTGTTTGGATTTGTCATGTTCACCAATCTGGAAAAAGATCTCACTGAGCACATCATGGGCGATCAGTTCGGCGCGAATGTTGCCGGTCTCCTGCGCCCGTTCCAGGGCAATGAAACCCATGTCTTCACTGGGTTTCAATTCCCCCCGAAAATAGGTTGTCCAGGACCACATCGGACGGTTCGCAACTTCAATACGAGGCAGTCCATGTTGCTCGGACAGCGTGACACAACGGGCAAAAAAATCCTGTGCGGTGCGCATTTTACCCGAAGCATAATTGGCATCGCCCAGGCCGCCCAGAGCCCTTGCCTCAGCTTCGGGAGAACCACATTCGCGAGCATATTTCAGCGAAGCCTCGTTGGCTTTCAGGCACTCTTCAATCCGGCCCCGCGGAAAGAACAGATTGCCGCGCAGGGCATTCAATTCGGCCAGGACATGACTCAATTCGCGCTTCAATGCGATTGTTTCCGCCGCCCGCAGGCAGGCCAGCGCATTTTCGGTTTGATTGGTGATGCGCATCCCGGCGGCCTTGCCAATATGAGCCTGGCAACGCTCTTCGTCGGTTTCCGCTGACAACAGAGCCCGTTCATAGGCTTCAATGGACTTGGCGGATTCCCCCAGATCCCGTAGCAATTCCCCCTCAAAGCACATCAGTTCAAAGGCTGGATTAAGTTCCAAAGCGCGGCGAACCAGACGCAGCGCCGTCTCAAAGCGAAACCCGTCGTGCTGAATTCGCGCAGCGGCCAGATAGGCCTTGGAAGCAATCTCGTTCTTGGCCTGATCAAGGTGCTCGGCATACAGAACGGGCGCGGTTTCCTTAAAAAAGTCCGCTGCCCGCTGATGCAGGTCGATCCGCCTGGGTTTAAGCAGCGAGGAATAGACACCATCGCGGATCAGCGCATGGGCGAAGTGGTAATCGGTTCCCGCCGGGCGTATCAGAGATTGCCGCAACAGTTCATCCGGTTGGTAATCCTGCTTGTCGATCATCGCATTGACCGTTTGAAAGGAAAAACGCTGACCCAGCGCCGATGCGGCCTGCAGGGCCCGGCGATCCCAGTCCGGCAACGCATCCACCCGCGCCTGAACGATGCCCTGCACCGTGCCGGGCAGCTCTCCCTGCGATGTGGCGTCCACATTGTGCAGCAATTGTTCTAAAAACAGCGGGTTCCCACCCGACCGTTCGATGCAGTTTCGCAGCATCTCGTCGGAGATATCTTCAAACCCGCGACCAATCTCAAGGGCGTTTTCATTGCTCATCGGTTGCAGGTCGAGCACCTCAATACGGGCATCCCCACAGCTGTCTTTCCAGTCCTTGTCCAGCTGGTCGCCGGAGAGCCGTGTGGTGAGCAATTGCACTATCTGGCAGTCCGACGCCATGCGCGCCAGATGTGCCACCTGTTGCTTGACGAATGAATCGGCCCAGTGAAGGTCTTCGAACTTCAGCAATAACGGTTGCTGCTTGCTGGCATTGGCCACCAGCGAGGTAACCGTTTCATGCTTGCCGCGATTTCGGGCTTCGTTATCAATCGTATCGTAGAGGCCGCGCAGCGCCGGTTCCTGGTCCAGATCCAGCAGATCGTTCATGAATACCCGCCGGGGTTCATCAACCACCCCCGTTTCGATTGTTCGGTCAAGCGCAGCTTTGCGTTGCTCCACACTGCTGTCTGGCACCAGACCCAAAAGGCTGCGCACCAGGGCGCCGACAGCGTCCTGCCCTTCGGCAGTGCCGAAGTCGAGCACCAGGCCGGTATGAGCCACCATGCCCTGCCCGTCTGCAATCTGCTCAAACTCCTCAAGCAGGCGGGTTTTTCCGATTCCAGCCTCCCCGCGGACAATCAGGGTTTGCCCTCCCCCGCCGGCAAGACAATCCTTGACTGCTGATTCAAAGGTTTCGCGTTCCTGCTGGCGACCGACAAAGGCTCGGCGGCTGAACCCGCTGGGTTCGGCAAGACTGGACACCCGCCACACGTGAACGGGTTCAGGCAGACCGGCAATCACCTGTTCTCCCAGAGCCTCCCCCTCAAACCGGTCGGCCAGCGCCCGGCGCACCGACGCGGAAATCAGGGTCTGATTGGTTTCGGCAAGATCGGTGAGACGGGCGGCCAGGTTCACGCTGTCGCCGATCACCGTGTATTCATTGTGCTCGGTGCTGCCGGTTGCACTGGCCACAACCTGACCGGCAGCAATCCCCACATGCACGGGAATCGGGGGCGACAGGGCAGCAACCGCCTTGTGGATATCACAGGCTGCACGCACAGCCCGCTCCGGATCGTCGGTATGAGCTTTTGTCGCACCAAAAACGGCCATCACCGCGTCACCAATGTGCTTGTCGACCGTCCCGCCATAGCGGTTGACGATAGTGCCAACCACTTCGAAATAGCGGTTCAGCATCGCATGGATGTCTTCTGCATCCATGGAATTGGTGAGAGACGTGTAACCGGAAATATCAGAGAACAGCACCGTGACCTGCCGACGGCTGGCGTCGGGCTTGCCTGTTTCTGCGTCGACGGTGTTTTGTCCATTGGCCGTTTGCGCAGAGGGCGCTGCTGCTTTCGGTGCAGAATCAATTGCTTGGCCCTGCCCCTGTGCGCCTGCAGCCTGATCCAGATCCGCCATGGCAGCAAGGATCTGGCGCCGCGGACCAAGCGGAATACCAATCTCGCGCAGGTCAGCTTCGGTAATGTGGGGTAGTGCGGCCATGCTGATTTCATTTTCAGCAAAGACGTCGCCGTATTTATCAAGCCCCAACCGGGCCAACCAATTGGTTATATCGCTGGCCAAAAAAGTCTCCCATTTTCCACAATCTAGCATGAGCTATCAAAGCTTGTCTTTACGCGCAGAGTGATTGCCATGTGAATTGTTTCTTTGTGACCAAGATATTGGACACAGTCCCGCCAATTCGACGCATCCAACCGGTTAGCGGGCAGCCCCCATAACGCGGCGCATACGGTGGCGGACGTGGTATTTTTCGCCCGATTGTATCGGGGCAGTGGTCAAGACCACCTCAAACCCCTGACTTTCCCAGAACGCACGGCCAGCCCGGTTTTCGTCGAGTACAGCCAGATACAGGTTTTTCGAATCCTGCTGACGAACCACATCAAAGATATGGTGCAGAAATTGCTTCCCAAGTCCGCGTCTTCGCATGGTGGAATCGATCAGCAATAGGCCGATATAGGCAGCGTCATCGTATGGATATCCAAAACACAGTGAGGCGATTGCAATCAATCGGTCCTGTGCATCAACCATGCCAAATCTTTGACAGACGTTGGTTGTGAATCCGGGTGGCGCATCAAAGAAAAACTCCTGCACATCCTCATCGCTGGCCGCTTTGCCTTTCTCCAAAACCACATAGTCGTCTGCGCGGTCATAGAATGCCCGCACCCGATCTACATCTTGCGGATGGCTAAGCGGAATAATCTCAAATTCGGTCATTTGGGCTCAACCCGTCTGAATTGCGTGCCGGTCTGGCAGGATTACCAACACCACGGCAAGGGCTGAAGGACGTCCGGTCGGGATACCGCAATCAACTTTTTCGTCCACAGATCGAAGAATCTTGCCGTATCGTGGTGACGCCAAGTTACGATGATGTCATGCTTGCTGTCTAATCATCAGACGATTAACCGAACCCTATCCAAGCGGAGAAAACATGTACAACAAGACCATGAAAAGCTTGTTTGCGGCCTCGATGGCGATCGGCATAAGCCTTTCTGCCGCGACCGCAGCATTCGCAGAAATCGTAAATGTCAGCATTATCGTTGCCAGCGACATGAAAACCATGTCCGGCAAGAAACGCGGCGGCGTTGCCCGTTTGGCATCTGTCGTCAATGCTGAGCGCGCCAAGGGCGGCAACACCCTGTTCGTCTATCCTGGCGACCTGCTGTCACCGTCCATACTGTCGGGATTTGACAAGGGTGCTCACATGATTGAACTGCTCAATATGAGCCCACCGGACATTCTGGTGCCCGGCAACCATGAATATGATTTTGGTCCCGACGAGTTCATCAAACGCATGAACGAAGGCAAGTTCATGAAGCTTGCAACCAATACACGCTACAAGGACGGTTCCAAACTGCCCGGGTTCGAAGATTCCGTCATCAAGCAATATGGTGATGTGAAAATCGGGGTCATGGGTCTGACAACTGAAGATACGCCAGACATTTCCTCCCCCGGCAATATCGTATTCTCCAGCAATATCGATACTGCACGCACCACCGGGGCTGCTCTGCGCGAACAGGGTGCAGACATGGTGATTGCTGTCGTCCACACCGCCATGCGCATGGATTTCGACCTGCTCTACAAAGCCGGAGTCGATGTTGTTCTGTCCGGTCACGACCACAATCTTCACGTCTTCTATGATGGCCGCAAAGCGCTGGTGGAATCGAAAGAGGAAGCCGAATACGTGACCATTATGGATGTGGAGTTTGACGTTGGTGAAAGCCGCGGCAAGCGCCGGGTCCGCTGGTGGCCGAATTTCCGGATCATCGACACGGCCAATGTGACACCCGATGCCACAGTTGCTGCCCGCGTCGAGGAACTGGAAGGCACATTGTCGAAGGAATTGGATGTTGCCATCGGTACATCCGATATCGAGCTGGACACCCGCAAGGCAAGCGTTCGCACCAGCGAGACGGCTTTTGGCAACCTGACAGCCGACGCCATGAGATCAGCGGTGGGTGCCGATGTGGGCTTCACCAATGGCGGCGGGATTCGCGGCAACAAACTGTATGACGCCGGTCACACCATCACACGCCGGGACGTCCTGTCTGAACTGCCGTTCGGAAACGGCACAGTGAAGCTTGAAGTCACCGGTGCTATCATTTTGGCAGCGCTCGAACATGGCTATCGTTCAGCCCCTGAAGCGCAAGGTGGTTTCCTGCATATTTCAGGCATGACCGTCACCGTCGACACATCCAAACCGGCCGGTAGCCGGGTCTTCGATGTCAAAGTCGGTGGCGCAGCTCTCGATCCGGCTAAATCCTACACTCTTGCAACCAATGATTTCATGGGTCGCGGTGGTGATGGCTATAAAATGCTGCGTGGCGGAAAAGTGCTGATCGATGCTTCTTCAGCCAAGTTGATGGCCAATGACGTGATGGCCCATGTGCGTAAACTCGGTACCGTCAAAACCGGTATCGATGGTCGCCTGAACATCAAATAATCAATACCGCCTGAATCAGAAAGGCCGCCTTTCGGGGCGGCCTTTTTTAATAACCAACCGGATGCGATCAGGAATCGTAATCGCGCGCGTCGACGATTACCATTCCGTCATTGGGCAATGTATCGGCCAATTCCACCGTGCCACCCAGCTTGGTGACATCCCGCAGGGTCGCGGCAACGGCATCGAGATCAACATTATTGCCGATCACCTGCAAACGCATCGCATCCCGGTCCCCGTCACGCTCGACAATCAGGCGAGCGGCTTCAATTTCGTCATGCCGTTTTACAAGGTCATTGACCTGTTTCGGGTCAACAAACATGCCCTTTGTCTTGGTGCGTTGATCGGCACGGCCCATCCACCCTTTGATGCGCATATTGGTTCTGCCGCACGGGGACTGTCCGGGGAGAACGGCTGAAAGGTCGCCGGTTCCGAACCGAACCAGAGGATAGGTGGTTGAGAAATTGGTGACAACAAGTTCACCGACTTCTCCTTCGGCCACCGGCTCGTTGGTGCCCGGACGGATGATCTCAACAATCAGGTCCTCATTGACCATCATACCCTCTACCAGTGCCCCTTCATGGAGGCTTTCGAACGCGATGACCCCAAGATCGGCTGTGGCATAGGCCTGCATGACCCGAACGCCGCGGCTGGCATATTCTTCGCGCATCGACGGAAACAGGGCTCCGCCGGAAACCAGCGCGCGTTTGATGCTGGACAAATCCTTGTTCATCTCGCGGGCGCGATCCAATATCACTTTCAGGTAGTCGGGTGTGCCGGTATAGGCGGCGGGGTTCAACACACTGGCCGCATCAACCTGAATATCGGTGTTCCCGGTGCCGGCAGGAAAGACGGTACATCCCAGCGCCCTCAATCCCTCGTCCAGGATAAAGCCGCCCGGCGTCATGTGATAGGCAATGGCGTTGTGCACAACATCACCACGACGAAATCCGGCAGCAAACAGCGCACGCGCACCCAGCCACGGATCAACGCCAACTCCCTGCGGTTCCCAGACCGGCCCCGGTGACAGGAAAATACGCCCACCGGGCAGGTCTTCAGGATTGGCAAATCCTCCAAACGGAGGATTTTCGGTCTGCGCAGCCATCAGTTCGGCCTTGCGCAATATGGGCAGGCTGGAAAAGCTTTTGCGATCAACGACTGCAGCGAGATCACAATCGTTCAGGTGATCGGCCAGCCCGGGCGAAAGGTCCGCAGCCTTGGGCAGGTGATTGGCCAGCCGGGCAAAAAGCTCAGCTTCGCGCTGTGCCGGGTCCATGGTTTCGCGGCCATCGAAAAATTCAGTCACAATACATTCCTATCTAATAATTCTGATCCAGCGGGCCAGATCAATCAGGCTCATCACGGCGCTTGCGACATAAGTCAGCGCAGCCGCCTTGAGCACGGAGCGGGCCGCTGGCAGGTCTTCATCCGACAGATATCCACCCTCCTGCAGAATTGGCAAGGCCCTTGCGAAACTGGCGTCATATTCGACCGGCAAAGTCACAAGATGGACCAGTATGCGCACCGCCAGCAGCAGCACACCGAACCCCACCAACATGACAAACGCAATGGGCGTACGCGCAAGCACAGCCAGTACCGGCGCGGCGAGGAAAAACACCGATGCAATCTTATCGGTTGCCATGGCAAATCTCACCATTCTCTGACGAAACTGAAGCCCACCATCGCTGCGACCATTGAGACCATCATGGTGCTGCATGGCATGGCCCACCTCATGGGCTGCTACGGCAACAGCGGTCAGGCTGGATCCGGAAAAATTGGAAGGAGAAAGCCGCACGGTGCGGGATTCGGGATCATAGTGGTCCGCCCCCTCTGCGCCCTGATCAGTCAGGTCTACCTTAAAATCAGAAAGACCAAAATGTTGCAGCAGGTGGGACGCCAGTTCACCGCCGGTACCGGGGAAATCGGGGCGCTCAGCACCGTGGCGGCGCATCACCCGCTTGACCCACATTTGAGGCAACAGGATCATCGCCAGAACCAGAGCCGCGACCGCAAGGCCGATCAGCGCCACTAACTCTGCTCCATGGAAATCTGTTTATAGTCCAACACGGCCTCCAGTATCTGATGGACCGAGGCATCGAGGGGTTCAAGGTCAATCATGAAAGCCGGTGCACCGCCGGAATCTTTCTGGCGGTCAGGCCACAGATAAACCCCCAGCTGGAAGTCATTTTCAGCCCGTTCAAGGCGGACATCCTTTATGTCATCCCAGGGCACGGCCTGCGATGAATACCGAGCATCAAACAATCCGTCGGGCCGAACAGCCAGCACGATCTCATTGCGCAGATAGCGCCAGATCATGGCAGCGGAGCAGAAACTGAAAAAGATCACACCCGATATGACCGTGATCAAATTCGTCTGCTGCAATCCCAGCAACCGCGCGAACAGCCAGACCAGAAAACACACGATCAGGGTCAGACCCGCGGCGGTGAGAATGGAACGGTTAAACGAGTTTTTCGAATATCGATACTGCTTGGCCATGCGGTAAATATAGGCATCGATTCCCCGTCTTGGTAGAGGCAAATTGCAGGGGTTCTGCGGGTTTTCCATTTCCTGCGATGCGGTGTGGACCGATTGATTGATTGTGCTGCGCCGGTGTTGCGTTAGACTGGCTGCAATCCTCACAGATGCAAGCCATGCGATGACTGCCGATATCCTGTTCGACCCCTTGTCAGCCGAGTTTGCCCAGGATCCCTACAGGATCTACCGGCAGCTGAGACAGCGTGATCAACCCTATTTCTATGCGGCGCAGAACATGTGGCTGCTGTCGCGCTATGATGATATCAGCACTATTGCCACCTCCCCGCATGCGGTCCGCTCACTCGTTGGCATCCGGTCTCCTGCAGAAATTGCTGCCTGGCAGAAGCAGGCCAACTGGCATGATATGCCCTACCATGAGCGGGTTGTTCAATTCAGCCTGCTGGACAGTGACGGGGATATTCACCGGCGCTTGCGCCGTCAGATATTCGGTGCATTCCGCAATGATGCAATCGGGCATCTGGAAGCCGTGGTGCAGGGATTTGTCGATGCGCTTCTGGATGATCTGGCCGATCGCCAACAGATAGACTTCATGGCCGACTTTGCCGTTCACATTCCCGGCTTTGTAATCGGCCATCTGCTTGGGGCACCGGCCAGTGATTGCCAGCAACTCCGGCTCTGGTCCGAACGCATTGTTCAGTTTTTCGACGTTGACCGCAGCGATGAGCGCAAGCGACTTGCCGAAACAGCCACCCACGAATTTTTCGACTATCTTTGCGACCTGAAGCGCCAGCGTGAGCACAACCCGCAGAACGATCTGATTTCAAAAATGCTGGTTGATGAAAAGGCAGGGCTGTACACGCTGGATGAGTTCATCTCGACCTGTATGCTGGTGCTGATGGCCGGTCATGGGTCGACCATCGATGTTCTGGGAAGCGGAATGCATACCCTGTTGCAGCATCCGCAGGCCATGGCCGAACTGCGGCAGGATGAAACGAAATGGCCAACCGCCATACAGGAATTGTTCCGTTACGAACCCCCGCTTCCGTTTTTTCACCGACACATGACATCGGACTTTTCCATTCGCGGGCAGACTTTCCCGGAAGGAACAACCTTCGGCCTGCTTTATGGAGCTGCCAACCGCGATCCTGGGCAATTCGAGCAGCCGGATGCGTTTCGCATCAACCGCGAACCGAACCGGCACCTGGCCTTTGGTCTGGGAGCGCATCTGTGTCTGGGCAATAACCTGGCCCGGATGAACATGAATGTCATTTTCAGAACACTGCTGAAACGCTTCAGCCATCTGGCGCGTGTCGACGGGATCGTTCCCTATAAACCTGGCCTTTCGGTGCGCGGACCGAAAGTACTGAACATCAGTTGGAAACCGGCTTAGCGTCCGACCCGGTATGGTCGAATTCCCGCGAAGCGATCAGGCAAGCCAGCGTTTGCGGCGCTTATAGTGTTTGACATTGCGGAAAGAACGGCGGCCTTCACCACCCACCCCGAGGTAGAATTCCTTCACGTCCTCATTTTCGCGCAGTTCGGCGCCTTCGCCATCCAGCACCACCCGTCCGGATTCGAGAATGTAGCCATAGGTGGCATATCTCAGCGCAATATTGGTGTTCTGCTCAGCCAGCAGAAAGGACACGCCTTCATTGGTGTTGAGCTTCTGCACGATTTCAAAAATCTCTTCCACCAATTGTGGAGCAAGACCCATAGAGGGTTCATCAAGCAGTATCATGTCGGGTTTTGACATCAGTGCCCGCCCGATCGCACACATCTGCTGTTCACCACCGGATGTGTAGCCAGCCAAAGAAGAACGCCGTTCCTTCAGACGGGGGAAATAGCTGTAGACCAGTTCAAGGTCTTTCTTGATGGCCGCTGCCCCATCGCGGCGCGTGAAGGCGCCGGTCATCAGGTTTTCTTCAACGGTCAGGTGGCCGAAACAATGACGGCCTTCCATCACCTGTATGCAACCGCGGCGCACGAGATCATTTGGTGAAAGGGATTGAATTTCTTCACCCTTGAAAAGAATATTGCCTTTGGTCACATCGCCACGCTCGGCACCGAGCAGATTGGAAATCGCCTTCAGCGTGGTTGTTTTACCCGCCCCATTGGCGCCCAGAATGGCAACGATGCCACCGCGCGGAACGGTAAGCGAAACCCCTTTCAACACGAGAATAACGTGATCGTAGATCACCTCAATATTGTTGACCTCAAGGATGGTCTCAGCAGGTGAAATCTCTTCAGCAGTCGACATAAAATTCTCGATGGATTGAAAGTTAGGGTCAGTATTTTTGCAGTTGGTGAACGAACCCGGGCTTGCCGGGTTCGTTCGATTTCTTGGTCAGCGTGCGATTATCCGCAGGTCTGACCTTTCCAGTTAGGCTTGTCGCTGACGTATTTGTTGGCAGCATCTTCCAGCAGAGGACGCACAACATCAGTCATCGGAGCAATCAGATCGGAAACCTTCTTAAAGGTGTTTCCGTCCCACTGCTGGATGAAGACCGAACCGGCGCCTTCATGGTCTGAGCAAGAGCCAGACAGGGCACCGGTAAATCCACCAAGACCCAGCTCGTTCAAACGGGCTTCGTCCAGCTTGAAGTTTTCCAGACCCTGACGCATGTCAGCACCCGAAATGGCTTTCTTGCCGGTCATTTTCTGAGCCGTGGCAATCGCTTCAGCAACAATCACAGCGTTGAACAGGCCACGGTTATACAAAACGTTGCCGACATCTTCTGCTTTTGTCTGGGTATTGCCAGCCGTGATGACGTGTTTGATCACGTCCTGCAGGGCAGGATAATCAGTCCCGATACCGGAGAAGTTGGCACCGAGATACCCTTTACCAGAAGAACCGACAGGTTTCAGATCGGCATGGGCGGATGACCACCAGTTCCCGATGAAGCGATCCATCGGATAACGGATTTTGGCGGCTTCCTTGATGGCGGTTGCGTTCATCGCACCCCAGCCCCACATGATCATCCAGTCCGGACGTTCCTTACGAACGTTCAGCCACTGCGAACCCTGGCTCTGCATCTCTTTGACGCCAACAGGGAATTTCGCGACTTCAAAGCCGAGCTTTGGTCCCAGCTGATCGAGCAGTGGAATAGGCTCTTTACCGTAACCAACATCAAGATAGATGAAGCCGATCTTTTTGCCCTTCAGGCCGCCATTGGCGTCGATATGCTTCAGGATAGAAGACATCTGGCTCCAATAGGACGTCGGATAGGTGAAGGTCCATGGGAACTTCTCACCGATCGCTGCAGCGGACAGGCCATAGCCCATGGAGAGCACTGGGATCTGGTCAACAGGCGCTTTCGGGATCAACTGAAGCGTGATGCCGGTTGACAGCGGGTTATAGACCAGTGCGCCTTTGCCTTTGGTTGCTTCATAGCATTCAACGCCTTTTTGCGCGTTGTAGCCGGTTTCACATTCTTCGACTTTGACCTTGATGCCGCCGATGCCACCATCACGTGCATTGAGCATGTTCAGATAGTCAGCAAAGCCGTTGGCGAATGGAATACCACCACCCGCAAACGGGCCCGTACGATAGCTGAGCGATGGGATATAAAGTTCTTCAGCCGCGACCGTGGCGGCGGTTGAAAGGGTGCCTGTTACAGCAATAGCTGATGCTGCTACACCCATGACAAGAGATTTAAGTCTCATGTTGTCCTCCGGTTTGATGGCGCCTCCCGACGCCGTACTTTGAAACCTTATTTAATTCAGGCAGGAACCCGGTTTCGTTCGTTCCACCCGTTAGCTTTCCGCACAAGGTGCGGGTCTGGCCTCAATCCTATCCGGTTTATCCGTATGGGAAAGGCCAATTCCTTAGTTTCTCTTTCACGATCTGCCACAGTCGGGCAAAGCCGTGTGGTTCGACAATCAGGAAGAAAATGATCAAAGCACCAATGACCATTCGTGAAATATGATCGACCGTCGACGCGTTGATGGCGACGCCAATCTGATCCGGCAATGCACGCACAAAGATCGGTAGTCCGAAGATGAACGCTGCACCGAGAAAACACCCGATCAACGATCCCATTCCGCCAATGATGACCATGAACAAAACCTGGAATGACACATTGATCGAGAAGCTCTCAACTTCCGCAGCACCCAACCACATGAACACCATCAGGGCGCCTGCAACGCCGCAAAAATAAGACGAGACCGCAAAAGCTGACAGTTTGGCATTGAGCGGTTTGATGCCCATCAATTCGGCCGCAATATCCATGTCGCGGATCATCATCCAAGACCGCCCGATGCGACCGCGAATGAGGTTGGACGCAATCCAGGCCAGGAAAATGATCAGGGCGAGGATCACGTAGTAGCGCACCGATGGGGTTGATGAGGGGCCGGTGATGGGCGTGCCCAACAATGTCCGTGTCGGCACTTCAATGGCCCCGGAATCATTGTAATTGTAAAGCCAGGGAATGCGGATAAAGCACCACTCAAGGAAAAACTGGGCTGCCAATGTCGTGATCGCAAGATAGAGACCTTTGATGCGCAGGCTGGGCAGGCCGAAAATGCAACCGATACCGGCAGCAAAGAAGCCGGACAGGAGAATATGGACGAGGATATTCACTTCCGGAAAAATGGTCGCCAATTTATAGCAGGAATAGGCCCCGACCCCCATGAAAGCCCCGGTGCCGAGTGACAACTGGCCACAATAACCGGTCAGGATGTTGAGACCGATCGATGCCAGGGCAAAGATCAGAAACGGGATCATGAATGAGTTGATCAGAAAGTCGCTGCCAAACAGGGGAACCAACAGCGCCAGAACGATGATCAGGCCAAGGCCAACCCTGTCCTGAAGAATCGGAAAGATCGCCTGATCGGCCTTGTAACTTGTCTTGAACTGACCGGCTTCGCGGTAAAACATCAGCTCACTTTCCTCTTTGATTTACACAGCTGAATGTTTGGGCATTCAGCATTTGCAACTTGTTTCATAAACACCGACCCGCACATCACACACGCTCGATGATTTTTTCGCCGAACAGACCCTGTGGCCTGAACAGCAGGAATATCAGGGCCAGGACATAGGCGAACCACGCTTCGGTGCCGCCGCCAAAAATTCCACCCCAATACACTTCAAACACTTTTTCACCGATGCCGATGATCAGACCACCGACAATGGCGCCGGGGATCGAGGTAAAACCACCGAGGATCAACACGGCAAGCGCCTTGAGCGCGATCACTTCCAGCGCAAAGGACACATCCGACCGAGCACCCCACATGATGCCGGTTACCAGGGCAACAATGCCAGCGGCAAACCACACGATAACCCAGATCTGGTTCAGCGAAATGCCAACAGACAGCGCGGCCTGATGGTCATCGGCCACCGCCCGCAGGGCACGCCCGATGCGGGTCTTCGAGAAAAACAGGGCCAGTCCGGCAACCATCAATCCGGCAATCACAATGGCGGCAACGTCAATGTGCTGGAATGTTACCCGGCCACCAAGAACTTCCCAGTCCGTGGCGCCGGTGGGCAGTCCGAGCTCCTCGGTAATCATCGATTGCGGCTCGCCACCGAAGATCGTTTCGCCGGCACCCTGCAGAAACAGGGTCAACCCAATCGTTGCCATCAGCAGGATCGCATCGGGCTGTCCAACAAGGGGCCGCAGCACAATCCTTTCAATTCCCATCGCCAACAGGCCCATAATGCCAATCACCATGAGCAGCGCGATCCATGCCGGCACCCCGAATTTGGTATGCAGCGACACCAGCGCCAATGCGGCAAAAACCACCATGATGCCCTGCGCAAAGTTGAACACGCCGGAGGCCTTGAAGATCAAAACAAAGCCAAGCGCGATCAGCGCGTAGAGGATGCCGGAAACAAAGCCTTCCCAGATGGTCTGCACAAACAGGTCCGGGATGTCGGCAATCAGAACAAAAGGTTCAATAAAAATCTGTTGCAGGAGTTCCATCACAAATCTCCCTGCAGGTTCATGCGGGGATCAGTTCTGGATAAAATCCAACCAGTCCGAGCGCAATCATCAGCACGGCTATGCCCCAGCGCAGCCAGGTCGGCACGATGATCAGTGCCACTCCGGCTCCGAAGAGAAACGCCGATATGGCGTCGGGATACTCCGCCAGCAAATCCATTAACCCACTCCATCAGTGCGGCACTCCAAGATAGGCATCAATAACACCCTGGTCTGCCTGTACTTCACCGGGCTCACCGTCTGCGATCTTCTTGCCATAGTCCAGAACAACAACCCGGTCAGCCAGATCCATGACAACCCCCATATCGTGCTCGATAAGCGCAATTGTCGTACCAAACTGCTGATTTACATCGATAATAAATCGACTCATGTCTTCTTTCTCTTCCAAATTCATACCCGCCATCGGTTCGTCCAGAAGCAGCAAATCTGGTTCAAGAGCCAGGGCCCGTCCCAGTTCAACCCGTTTCTGCAATCCGTAGGGCAGTTTGCCGACCGGCTGTCGGCGGATATGCGGGATTTCGAGAAAGTCGATGATTTCTTCCACGCGGCGGCGATGGGCGATTTCCTCATCACGCGCCGGTCCGTAATAGAACATCTGGGTCAGGAAATTCTGGTGCATTTTCAATGACCGTCCAGACATGATGTTGTCCAGCGTCGACATGCCGGTAAACAGCGCCACGTTTTGAAAGGTGCGGGCGATGCCCGATGCTGCAGCTTCATACGGCTTCATCTTGGTCCGTGTTTCACCGCGAAACCGGATCGTTCCCTCCTGGGGATGATAGAATCCGTTGATCACATTCAGCATCGACGTTTTGCCAGCGCCGTTTGGCCCGATGATGGCGCGGACCTCTCCTTTGAGAATGTCGAAGGAAATATCCTGGATGGCGGTTACGCCGCCGAACCGCAGCGTAACATTGGCCACACTCAGGAGTTCTTCACCTGGCGCAACTTTCGCATCACCGCCGGATTGCGCATTCACTGAACTGGAATTCATTCCGCGGCCTCCTTCATCCCACCACTTTGATGCAGCGGCGGATGGGGCTGCATGTCACGAATCTGAACTGTAGCGGAAATGCTGCCCTTGCGGCCATCTTCAAACACCACTTCGGTTTCCACGAATTTTTCACTTGAGCCATCATACAGAGCATCAATCAGCGGATCATAGCGATCATTGATCAATGTGCGTCTGATTTTCATGGTCCGCGTCAGCTCGCCATCATCGGCATCAAGCTCTTTATGCAGCACCAGAAAACGATGAATCTGCGCGCCTGCCACCCGTTCTTCGGACGCCAGATCCAAATTCACCTGATCGATATGTTCCGCCATCATGTCATAAACCTGAGGGTGGTTGGCCAGTTCCTGATAGGACGCATAAGCGATATTGTTGCGTTCCGCCCAGTTGGCCACCGGCTGCAGATCAATGTTCAACATCACCGCAACATAATCCCGACCATCACCGATCGCGACGGCTTCCTTGATATTGGGGAAGAACTTCAACTTGTTCTCAATATATTTTGGCGGGAACATGCCGCCATCAGTGAGTTTTCCAACATCCTTGGCGCGGTCGATGATGCGCAAATGACCATGGGAGTCCAGAAAACCAGCGTCTCCGGTATGAACCCATCCGTCCTTGGTTTTGGTTTCCTTGGTCGCTTCGTCATTTTTGTAATAACCCATGAACACACCGGGTGACCGATACATGACCTCACCGCTATCTGCGATTTCGATCTCGACATCGGGTGATGGCGTACCCACGGTTTCGGCGGAAATTTCACCGTCGGGTTGTGCCGTGATGTAAACGCTTGCCTCGGTTTGACCGTAGAGCTGCTTCAGGTTGAGCCCAAGCGAACGGTAGAATTTGAATATTTCCGGACCAATCGCTTCACCGGCGGTATAGCCGACTTTCATACGGGTCATGCCCAACCGGTTTTTCAACGGGCCATAGACGAGAAACTCACCGATCTTGTATTTTATGCGATCGACCAGCGAGACGGTCTCACCGTTCAGGATCGGCTCTCCAACCCTTTTGGCGACATCGAGAAAATAGTTGAACAGATATTGCTTCAGCGGGCTGGCATCTTCCATCCGCACTGTGACTTCAGTCAAAAGCCCTTCAAACACCCGTGGAGGTGCAAAGAAATAGGTGGGTGCGATTTCACGGCGGTTTTCAGTCACCGTGTCCGGACTTTCCGGGCAGCAGACACAATAGCCAGCCGTCATCGACTGACCATAGGAAAAGATGTGATCCCCCACCCAGGCCAAAGGCAGATAGGCGATAATCTCATCGCTTTCGTCAAAATTATCGAACTTGTTGGCGTTTTGTGACGAGATGACGAGATTGTCGTAAGACAGCATCACCCCTTTCGGCTTGCCTGTGGTGCCTGAGGTGTAAAGCATGACGGACAGGTCTTCGCCCTTGCCGCTGGCGATGCCTTCGAGCCAGTCTGCCTCTGCACTCTTACTGCTGTCGGCCAACAGGGCTGCACCGGTTTCCTGAAGTTCTGAAAAATTGTGCAGGAAGGGTTCGTCATAGTCGCCCAATCCTCTTTCCCAGTCGTACACAATGCTTTCCAGATTGGGCAGCTGATCCTTGATCGACAGCAGTTTGTCGACCTGCTCCTGATCCTGAACAATGGCGAAACGAACTTCCGCATGTTGCAGGACATAGACCATTTCTTCGGCAACGCTGTCGGCGTAAACGGGAATTGGAACTGCACCCAGTGCCTGGATCGCAGAAAACGACCAGTAGAGACGCGGACGGTTGGAACCAACCACGGCAATCTTGTCGCCGCGCTTGACGCCGATAGACTGCAGGCCGATCGAAAATTTGCGCACTTCTTCCAGCATCTCAGACCAGCTCCAGGTCTGCCAGATGCCGAAGTCCTTGTGGCGCATGGCGGAGCGCGCCCCGAATTTCTGCGCATTGTGCAACAGAAATTTTGGAAATGTATCCAACGCCCCCGAAATGGATGCCATCGAGAAAACGTCCTCCCAAACGTTTTAAGGCCGGCCAAACCGCCGACCAATTTTATGTTACAGGATTTATGAAATTTTTCCTGCGTTGTAACAAGTGTCTCCGGCCCCATCCCTTTTTGCAAGGGATACTTTATGTTTAACCAAGATATCTTGCCCCATCAGTTGAACATTACAGGCCGCGCCAATCAACCCAACGGGCGTGAAAATCTGCCCGGCCCAACACACAATCCAGACCATCGGGCCACAATTGCAACCGAATACCCCCGCCGGGGCTCTCGCCGTCGGCTTCAAAACGAATCCAGGCCAGTGGGGCTTCCTTCCCCGCCTGTTTGCGGGCGGTCTCCAAAATGATCGATTCGCCCGCTTTTTGGGCGCTGCCGGGGAGGTATTGCCACGCCACCGTTGAATAGATGACCGTGCAGAGCCCGTTATCCAGATGGGACAGTTGGGATTCCAGCCAGGCCACCGCGTCAGCCTGATCGACGGGCGCAGGGGATGCTGCGGCGATGGCCAAAGCCGCATTCAACCGTTGCATGCGTTCGGGCTGGTCTGGCCACAGGTAAGTCCGCAGGCGCAGGGCCTGATCAGGATCAAGCGGGTTGATCGGATTCAGATCGCAGGCGTTTCGCGCCACCACTTTAGGATTGGATGTCACCGGTGCAGCCCCCTGCCATTGTGGTGACAGCTGCAGCTGGCTTTCCGGTTGACCGCAGATCACACCACCCAGATTGTAGCCAAATTGATCGGCCTGCAGGTTCAGGCCGCCCGAGGCGCCGATCTCAAGCAGCTTGAGTGGCATGCCTACCCGATCCACCAATGTCATCAATGCAGGCCAGATAACGGCAGAACGGGAGACCTCGTTGGTCTGAGGTGGTGATTCCATCCAGCGCAGCAAAAAGTCTTCGTGCCTGATCAGTATCGCATGCAACAACGACCAGTCCGGCACACCGGATCGATGGGGCGGATAGTGATCAGCCAGTTCCCGGTCGGCTCCGCTCAGCACCAGCGCATGAAAGCCACCACAGAGGCGCAACGGAATGCTGTCAGCCGAGGGGCCGGGATCACCGGTCCAGCCCAGGCAATGGGCTCCGACCGTGGTGTTGGTGTCCAGATTATCGGCAAAGGTGCTGCAAAGCGCACCGGTAAACGCAGACCCCATCGCCGTGCAGACGGTGCCCTGCTGCCGAAACGCTTCTTTGACCCTGGACGCCACTTATTCGGCAGCCTCCAAAGCCTGCAGACCGTCGGGATTTTTAAACCCGGCACGCAGGCTCATGCGCTCTTTATAGGCCTTTTCCACATTGCGGTCTTTGACATGGCCAAAGCCCTTGATTGTGTCCGGATAGGACGCCAGGGCGATGGCAGCGCTCAGGTTCTCACCATCAAGACCGGCCTGAATTTCATCCAGCACCGTTTCATAGTCTGCAAGGATCTGGCGTTCCTGTTTGCGCTCCGCCGTATAACCGAACACGTCGAACAGGCCGCCACGCAGAACACGGCCCCTGGCCAGCCATTTGAATGCCTTCATCATCGATGGACCATAGGCACGCTTTTGCAGCTCGCCCTTTTCGTTGCGTTTGGAAAACAGCGGGGGCGCGAGGTGGAATTCCAGTTTGTCAAACCGTTCGAACTGGCTTGCCAGTTGCGCCATGAATGTGCCGTCGCTGTACAAGCGTGCGACTTCGTACTCATCCTTGATGGCCATCAGCTTGTAGAGCGAAGCGGCGACGGCTTCGGCCAGTTGTGTCTGTCCACCGGCAGCGGTTTCCGCCTGTGCAATGGCCTCAACGCGGCTTGAAAACCGCTGGGCATATTTGGCATTTTGATAGGCAGTCAGACGCGTCACCCGGCGGTCGACCATCTCGCCGAGACCTTCCGACTTGCGCCGGTGATCCAACTCGTCGGCAAATGGTGTCTGGCTGACCGGGAGCAGCGCCACGTCATGGGCTGCCACCCGCCCCCACTCGAAAGCCGCCTGGTTCATCGGAATCTGCACACCATTGAGTTCAATGGCCCGCATGATGGCCTGTCTGGAAACCGGCAGGCCGCCATTTTGCCATGCAAAGCCAAGCATGAACATGTTGGCACCGATGGCATCGCCAAGCAGCGCAACTGCCATCTTATGGGCATCAATAACCGACGTGGCACCCTGTCCGGCTGCCTTTTGAAGGGCCTTGACGATGCGCATTGTCGGGAATGAAAAATCGATGTTGTGGGTAAACTCACC
>CAJQPW010000400.1 GCA_905480295.1 uncultured Rhizobiaceae group bacterium
CAGCAAGAGCAGCAAGAGCAACAGGTGCAACCTCAACAACAGATTCAGCGACAGCCCCCGCAACAGCAACAACAGCAACAACAGCAGCAGCAATTGCAACCTAAACAACCGATTCAACAGCAGCAGTTGGTGGAGCCAAAAATTCAGTTGGAGCAATCGGCCGCTCCGGCCCGTCCTCAGCTGCTGGATGAGAAGTCCTCGTCTCCCGATGATCTGCAGGGATTGATCCGTGAACGCGCAATTCTTCAAACCCGGCTTCAGGTCGTTTCGATAATGGTGACAACTCTCGTGAGAGAGCGGGAAGCGGGATCGGCGGACTTCAGAGCTCTGTCCAGAAATCAAAACGCTGTTCTGGAGCGAGTTCTCAATTCCATGAGGGGGTCGATTGAGGAATTTCAAACGGGCATCAACCGGTACAACAATCAAATTTTTCCCCGGGTAACAGTCGGGGCGGAGTTGGGCAGAACCGGTTCTGTTTCGTGGTCGATCGTCAGGCCCCCCACTAATCTGTCAGCAAATGTCGATCCTCACTCCTTTCGTGCTGTAGACTTTGACGGTCCACTCGGCATCGCTGTTGGAGACAAGGGTCTGTATGTCACGACCCGCGACGGAGGTGCCACCTGGTCCGATGCTCGGCCCAGCGGCCTCGACCCAATCCCGGATTTCAAGGATGTTCGGGTGAATGGCAATGGTGGGGAAAGCCATGCCATTGCTGTGGCTGATCTGGCCGGTGGTCCGGGTCATGGCGTGCTCTACAGTCTCGGTGATCTGAACGCGGCCAGTGCAGCTGCTGCCGGTGCTGCGGCACAATGGCAGCAGATCAACTGGCGTGGCCGGTCCCCGCTCATCATATTTCCTGCTGTGCTGGCCGGTGTTGTAGCACTTTTGATCGGGGCCTATTTCCTCCTGCTCTGGTACCGGTCGCGCCGTGCCGGCCAGGCTCCGGTTGCTGCGGGCAAGACCGACCGGGAAATTGGTTGGGGCGACGAGGATGCGCTGGGTCTGAAGCAAATCGCGCTGCAGGTTTCAGCCTTCCTACGCAATGTTCAAACGCAACCGCCGCTGGTGCTCGGTGTTTCGGGCGGATGGGGATCGGGCAAAAGCTCGCTGATGAACCTGTTATGCACCAATCTGCAGGATCATGGCTCATCGGCGATCTGGTTCAATGCCTGGCACCACCAGAACGAGGAGCATCTGCTCGCCGCTTTATTTGAAGCTGTCAGATCCCGGGCGGTGCCGCGGTTCTGGTCGGTCAACGGACTGGTGTTCCGGATTCGACTGATGGGCCCGCGTCTGACCAGTCAGCTGCGCCGGGCCTGGCCGTTGCTTGTCCTGTTCGGCCTGCTAATCATCTCGGTGGGCTGGTTCTTGCCCGGCGAGATAAAGGACGGGGTCCGTGAACACTATCAGAGCTTTTTTGCCGAACAGGCAGGCGACAGGGTCGGCGATGACAATCAGGAGGCAGTGGCGGAGAACGACCAAGGGGAAGACGGTAATACTGCCAAATCGTTCTGGGACGAAATCCTGTATGCGCTGATCGGTGGGCCAAGCCTCTATCTGCTTTTTGTCTGGTTGCGTTCCCTGTGGGTTGCCATGCCGGTCAATCCCGCTGGTCTGATCGACAAGCTCGGTCGCTTCGCCCGTGTCGGGCATTTCAGGGACAAGTTGAGTTTTCGTCACAAATTCGGCGGTGCCTTTGGTGAAGTATGCGCAGCGCTGCGCATGCCCGGACGCCCGGGTCTGATCATATTCATTGATGATCTGGATCGCTGTTCAGCGGAATCGGTTCTCGCCATTTTCGAGGCGGTAAACTATTTCGTATCGACCGGTGATTGCATTGTGGTGATGGGCTTCGATCGCCGCCAGGTGGAACATTCCATCGGCAATGAACTAAAGGACATTGCCGACGGTGTACCCAATGATGAAATTCCCTTTCACTTCGATCCGGAAAATCAGGTTGAGAAGCGCCGTGCCTATGCGCGCCTGTACATGGAAAAACTGATCAATCTGGAAATTCGCATTCCCAAACTGACCCCTGAAGCAGCAGCCAGTCTGGGTTCGTCAGCAGACGAGAAACAGGAAGAAGACGAAGAAAAACTGGCCAAAAATACCCTGCGATGGATCGATCTTGTTCGGCCGCGGCTAATCGGCGGTCTTCAGGTTTTGCGGGGTGGTTTGCAGGCTCTGGTGATTTGTGTGATCGCTTATTTTGCCTGGCAACACAGCACCGAGCTCTATCAACATATTTCAACCCCTGTTGAAACGCCGATAGATGCCCCGCCTTCGCTGCCTGATGGAGAGAATAATGGGGCAGCAGCAAGTGGTGAAGATACCACTGGAGCAGATCGGCAAAATACAGCCGCTCCAACTTCGGCAGCCAGACCTGAGACAATTTTCATCGCCTCCGAACAGGCGCCGGAGCGGCTGCAGTCCCGCTATTCGATATGGGAATTTGTTGTTTTGACCGGGCTTGTCTTCCTGTGTGCGCTGGCGGCGTTCTGGATCTTTCTGCAACGCGCATTTGGCCTGTCCAGGCGCGTGGAACATGATCCGGAAGCTTTTGTTGTTGCCCTTCGCAAGGCCAATCAGCTGGTCAATTCAATCAACAGCACGCCGCGGGCAATCAAGCGTTTTATGAATCGCATGCGGTTTGCTGCGTCCCGTTCCCGTTCGATTCGCTACACAACCAGTCCGGTTGATCGGCTGGCTGTTGCCATGGGTTGGGTTGATGAAGATTTCCGTGATCAATCGCGCAGCAAACCCAATCTGCAAGACGATAAGCTGATCGCCCTGGGAACGATGGAATCCCTGATGGAAGTATTGCCGAATCCGGACGATGGGACGGATGATCCTGCCGTGGTGCTTAGCGATTATCAAAAGAAGCACGCCGACAATGCCGATGTGCAGACCATTTCCAGTGACGTGGCACGGCTGTTGGAAGCCTCACATGTTGGGCCGGATGATCTGAAGACATACATTCATCTTCTACATCCCCCGGTAGCCGATGATCCAATTGCAGATGAGGAAGATGCAACCGATGAGAATGCAGCAGCTTCACCATCAACACCTGCGGGCAAATCAAAACGGACGAGGAAACCGGCCTGATCTTGGCTGATGCCTATGGGCAGAAAGATCCCTGGATTGCCGTACCAGTTTACGCTCGCCAAAAAATAACCCCGCTCAATTGTGCGCTGGCGCAATCGAACGGGGTTGGGAAACATAATGCCGTTGAAAGGACGGCTTTACATTAGTACCAGCATCGTTTGGGGCAATCGCCGGTGACCTGACTATGGCACCCCTGCCGAATTATGAATGTGACCAGAAGCACATTGGCAAATTTTATTCACATCCTGCCCGGTTGTTTCTACGCAGGTGGAAAAAGTATTTTGAATTGCTCGCGAATCCTGCGGTCCTGCTTTTCGCTCAGATAGGCGGGGTGATGATTGGTCAGAATTTCCCGCGCCCGCAATTTTGCCGTAGTCCAGGCATCCTGCGCACCGCTTTCCGCCCAGGTTCGCGGCTCATCCCGATTGGCCAGATTGGGGTAGAAATAATCCCGCTCCATGGCCGCCAATGTGTGGGCACCCCCAAGAAAATGCCCTTCGCCCAACACCGCTTCGCAAATCGCCTCGAAACCCAGGTTCTCTTCGCTCACTTCAACACCCCGCAACGCGCGGTAGGTGTTGGAATGCATTTCGTCGTCCAGCACAAAAGCTTCAAAACTTGCCCCCAGCAGGGACGCCGTCATGCCGGAGCTCTCATAGATCAGATTGCCACCGGCCAGCGCTGCCGCCATCGACGTTATGCCCTTTTCCATGCCGTATTGGGCGTCGATGGCCTTGGCATCACTCATCGAACTGGCGACACCAGAGGGCAGGCCCAGCCAGTTGGACAGCTGGGCTGATGCGGCATTGAGTACGGCGGTTTCTCCGCTGCCACCGATAAATGCACCCGTGCGCAGGTCGATCACCAGCGGCCAGTTGGAAAACACCATGGGATATCCGGGTTTGATCGCGTGCACCATCACCAGGCTTGCCAGTGTTTCCGCAAGCGACTGGGCAAGAAAACCCGCCAGTGTCGCGGGTGCCGTGGCACCGGCCTGTGCGGCGGTGATGCAGGACATGGGAATATTGTGGCGGATGCATTGATAGACAACGTCCACGGCATCTTCCCCATAGCGCAGGGGTGAAATCACCGGGCTGATATGCGCCTTCATGAACGGACGTTTGGAAAATTCGCCTTCGCCACCGGCGGCAATATCCAGCATCTCGACAATCGGGTCGACATAGTCTGCCAGCGTGAACGACGTTGCTGTCGGCTTGGTCGTGTTTTTCAACAGGGCATAGGCCGTGTTGGTGTCGAGGTCGAAATTATCGGGCACGTCGGTTGCCACACAGCAGCGGGTGTACCAGCTGACATTGGCCAACGTGTCCTGCAGCCGGGTGAAATCGTGCAGATCGGCCAGCGTTGAGGGACGGTAAAGCCCGCTGTCCAGATCCAGTGTCTGCACGGCAGCGCCGCCGGTGCCGAAATAGACCCTGTCACCGCCAACCTCAATCGAGCGGTCTTCATCGCGACCATGCAGGACAAATCTCTTGGCGGCCTTGTCGATGGCGTCTTCGACGAGGGCGGAGGGGAACAACAACCGTCCCGCGCCATTGTCAACCGCTCCGATGCGCAGCAGATCGGCCTCCAGTCGTGCAGGAACCTCACCCATGCCCAATTCGCTGAGCAGGCGAAGCGCGGTGCTGTAGATATTGTTCAGGTCAGCATCAGACAGCGGTCGATATTGTCCGCCGATCTGCCCGGGCGGGCAGGGGTCAATCACCGGCTTGGCGGCTCTCGCGGCCAGTCTTTCGCGACGGCCGCCCCGTTTTCGACCTGAATGTTCGGCTTCGGTCATGCAACCGTTCCAATCGCCATGTGATCCGTGTTGTTCATTTTCAGGACCGGAGACGTCGATCACAAGGGGTCCCGTGATATGTCGAAAATTTCGGATGATACTTTTCAAATATTAGAAACATAGACCTGCCGTGTTGACTTCACCGCTGCTTTCTTGGCCTGCATAGCCAAATTTCTGATCGCGGAGAATAAAATGAAATCGCGCACCAAAGTTGTGGTCATTGGCGGCGGTATTGCCGGTTGTTCAACCCTGTATCACCTGACGCGAGAAGGGTGGAGCGATGTCGTTCTTGTAGAGCGCAATGAGCTGACCAGCGGAACGACCTGGCACTCTGCGGCGCAGGTGACGAATTTTGGCATGAACCAAACCATGGTTGGTCTGAAGACCCATTCGATCAATCTGTACAGGGAACTGGCAGAGGATCCCGAATATCCGATCAATTACCACCACGGAGATGGTGGCATTCGCCTCGCCAATACCGAAGAACAGTTGCAGGGATACCGGCACTTTTCCTCCATGGCCCGCGGCATGGATGTCGATTTTGAAGTCATCGATGCGGCTGAATGCGCCCGCCGTCATCCCCTGATTTCCACCGAAAACCTGATTGGTGGTCTCTGGGATCCGATGGATGGAGACATTGATCCGGCCCAATTGTGCCAGGCACTGGCGCGGCGTGCGCGACACGCGGGGGCCGAAGTCTACCGCAACACGCCGGTCACGGCCCTGACCCAGCATGGCGACGACACCTGGACCGTTCACACCGAACACGGAGACATTGATTGCGATATCGTCGTCAATGCGTGTGGCTACCGGGTCAATGAGGTCGCCTCGATGATGGGTGTGCATCATCCGGTTGCGTCAATGGAACATCAGTATTTCCTGACTGAGGAAATCCCGGCCATCAGGGATGCGGGCCATCGCATGCCGCTGTTGCGCTGCCCCATATCTGACTATTATTGCCGCCAGGAAAAGAACGGCCTGCTGGTCGGATTCTATGAGCAGGACTGCCGGACCTGGGGCATGGACGGCATTGATCCGGACTTTGTCAACGCCCTGTGCCCCGATGATCTGGACCGGGTGACCGATGTGCTTGAAGGGGCGTTTTCCCGTATGCCGGCGCTGATGGAAACCGGCATTCACACGGTCATCAACGGCCCGATTACCTATACCATTGATGGTGCTCCGCTGGTCGGCCCGATCCCCGGGAAACGCAATGCATTTTGCATCATCGGCCTGCGCGCCGGTCTGGGCGAAGGGGGCGGCCATGGCTGGTTGCTGGCCCAACAGATTGTGCATGGTGAAGCGTGTTATGACACCTGGTGCATCGACCCCCGCCGGTTCACCGGCCATGCCAATGTTGAACTGACAGCGCTGAAGGCCATTGAAGACTACCAAAACGAGTTCCGGTTCCACTTTCCCCATGAACACCGTCCGGCCGGACGATCGGCCAAGACCACACCACTGACACCGGTGCTTGCGGCCCGCGGCGCTGAATTTACCGTGGTCAACGGGTGGGAAAGGGTCGATTACATCAAGCCTTCGGATGACTTTCACCCACGCCTGAGCTTCCATTTCGACGAAGCTTTCGATGTGGTGGGCGACGAGATCAAAAACCTGCAGGAGAATGTCGGGCTGTGTGAGGTCAATGGTTTCAACCGCTTTGAAATCACCGGGTCAGACGCCCCTTCCTTCCTTGATAGAATGTTCTGCGGCACGGTGACCAAACGCGCCGGGCGCGTCAGTCTGGGCTACCTTTTGAACCATCACGGCATGGTCAAGGGCGAGGCAACCGTGGCCAATATCCCGGCATCAGACCGCGGAACGGACCGGATCTGGTATGGATCGGCCGCCGCGTCGGAATTTCATGACATGGACTGGCTGACATCGCATCTTGGCCCTGAAGAAGATGTGCAGATCAAAAGCCTGACCAACGATCAGACCATCCTTGTTCTGGCTGGTCCGAAGGCCCGCGCTGTGCTGTCTTCGTGTTCCCGTGCTGACTGGTCGCGGGAGGCCTTCCCATGGCTTTCTGTGCGGGAGTGCTTTATCGGATTTGCCCCTGCCACCGTGATGGGCGTGAGTTTTTCAGGCGAACTGGCCTACGAAATCCACGTCCCCAACGCTTCTCTATACGCAGCCTATCTGGCGCTGGAAGAGGCGGGCAGGGATCATGGCATGAAACTGTTTGGTGCCCGTGCTGTTGAATCGATGCGCATGGAAAAAGGGTTCCTGCACTGGAAGGCCGATATTCTCACCGAATTTGATCCGTTTGAAACAGGACTGGACCGGTTTGTGAACCTGAACAAGTCCGACTTTGTCGGCAAAGCAGCTTTGCAGTCCCGCAGGGCGGATGGCCCCACGCGCAAGTTTGTCACATTGGATATCGACTGCACCCATGCGCCGGCCCGTGGAGGGGCGTCGCTAATGCATGATGGACGGGTGGTCGGCACGATCACATCGGGGGACTGGGGTTATCGGGTTGGACGCAATCTCGCATACGCCTTCGTTGAACCGGATCTGGCTGTTATTGGTGGTGAATTCACCATCGACCTTCTGGGAGACCTGATTGCCGCAACGGTGATTGAACCGGGGCCTTATGATCCTGGCTTTGAAAAAATCAGATCATAATCGGCTGTCAGGCCGAATCGGTCTGTCCGAGCAAGGCGAACTGGTCATCGAGCCAGGGAGTGGAAATACGCGCCGGTTGAAGGGCATGTTCCTCGATCAGGTTGCGCAGTGCATCATTGACCACATCGATCATGGATTCGGAGCATTCAGGCGTTGCCAGCAGCGAGATGTAACGGGAAAAGCGCTTGTCGGGGAAGGGATGCAGGGTGACCTGCCCGTGAAACCGTCGCGCCCGGAAATAGCAAAGCGGCGTGGTGATGGCCCAACCGGCACCAGATGCGACCATCGCCATCATGGTTTGATTGCTGTTGATTTCGAAGCGATGGGGCAGGGTGATTTTGAGGCGGCGCAACTGGGCTTCAATCAGGTTGCCGATGATCTGCTGGTGGCTGTAGCGCAGGAAGGGCAGGGGTGATTCACCCTGCAGAAAGGCTTCTGCCGGCAGTTTGTTCCGCGTTGGCAGGGCCAGCACGAACGGGTCCCGCAGGACCGGGCGTTCCTGCAGATCACCAATTTCCTCAGTGGGACTGTTGGCCAGACAGATATCGAGTTTACGACCGCGCAGCAGATCCAGAAGTTCACGGCTGAAGTGGGTGTGATGTTCGAAATTGCATTGCGGCATGATGTTGGCGAGATGCACGGCCAGTTCGGGTGCAATGTCGCTGTCGAAATCTTCAATCAGGCCGAGCCGGAGATTGCGGGCTTCGAAAGCATTGCCGGATGTCGCTTCGGCATGCGCCCGGCGGATCAGGTGCAGGGCCTCATCAACATATTTCAGATAGACATGACCGGCCGGGGTCAGAACCATTGGCCTGCGCGTATGGTCGATAAGCACCACGCCGAGTTCCTTTTCCAACGCGCCGAGATGATAGGAAACCGTGCTGATGGAAAGCCCGGTTTCTGCAGCGACTGCGCGCGCCGATCCCATGGAAGCCGTGAGTTGAAAAATTTCAAGCCGTTTCAGGCTGACATCCGAACGTTGCATGGTTTGCCTGTAACCCAGCCGAGCACCAAAATCACATGATATCGGATTATCGCCGCAAAAACATAGACCCGGTTTTGGTATTTGGTGGTGGGGATCCATTCGGCCCGTAAGAGCCTCGGTTTTGCCGGAAAAGCGTTACCCGGATGTCGGGGGCGATTTCAAACGAATTGCGGGCGGCAAATTTCTTTGCCACCCGCAGAATTTATCAGCTTTGAAGCCGTCGAGACCGGCTTAGGAGAACCACCAGCGCTCAGACATTTTGTTGCCGTCGTTTTGCCAGTTGGCGGCAACGTCCGGTCCATGAGCCAGCTTCTTGCTGTGGGCAAGAATGTAGTTGGCCCACATGGCGACAATGGCACCACCATCATCATGAAGCAGCTGTTGCGCTTCAAAATACTGGTTCTGGCGTCGTGTTTCGTCGGTTTCAGCACGGGCCTGTACGATGACCTCGTTGAAGCGGTCTGCAGCCGCAGTGTCACGCCAGGCTGTATCGTTCCAGTTGTTGTCCTTGGTATAGGCTGAAGAATACATCCAGTCCTGGGTCGGACGTCCGCCCCAGTAGCAGGCACACCAGCCTTTTTTGTTCCAGACGTTGGACCAGTAGCCGTCGTTAGGCTCCTTAACCAGTTCGATTTCAATGCCTGCTTTCTTCGCAGAAGCAGCAATCAACTGACCGGCATCAACCGCACCAGAGAAGGCCGCATCGGCAACCGACAGTTTGATCGGACCGGAATGACCGGATTTTTTGTAATGCTCGGCTGCTTTTTCCGGATCAAATGTGCGCTGAGCAATCTGATCGTTGAAGAAAGGCATGACCGGGTTAACCGGAATGTCATTACCCGCAACACCGTGGCCAAGCAGGATTTTTTCCACCAGCTCATCACGGTCGATGGCCAGTTTCAAAGCCATGCGCAGATCGGCATTGCCGAAGGGGTCTACATCCAGACGCATCGGGAACGTGTAATGCTGGGTGCCGGTTGTTTCCAGGATCTCAACGATCGGAACGCGGGCCATAAGTGCCACGGTTTTCGGATCGATGTTATCGGCGACATCAACATCACCGTTCAGCAAGGCGCTCTGGCGGGCTGTCGGGTCGACAACGGAAAGCAGCGACACGGCATCGAAATGCGCATGGTCAGACTTCCAGTAATTGCCATTGTTCTTAAACTCGGCACGAACACCGGCTTCATAAGAAGTCAGCTGGTAACCACCGGTTGAGTTGTCCATGGCAGTAACGTCAACTGCGCCGGAACCGTCTGATGCCATGATCATGAAGTGATAGTCACTGACCAGGAACGGGAAGTCGGCATTGCCTTCGCTCATCTCAAAGATCACGCGGTTATCGCCGTCTTTCTTGATGTCGGTTACCGCAGTAACCAGTGCCTTGGCGCTGGACTTGGTATCCTTGCCTCGGTGAATGTTGAAGGTTGCAATGACATCATCTGCAGTCAGCGTTTTTCCGTTGTGGAAAGTCACGCCTTTGCGCAGATTGAAAATCCACTTTTTAGCGCCATCGGCAGGCTCAAAGCTTTCTGCCAGTTCGGGGCGCAGTTTACCGTCAGCACCGATCTCTGTGAGATGGTTGCCGCGGGTATAGATTACGTTTTGCGAAAATCCGTTATTGGAAGTTGCCGGATCGATCGAATCCGTGGTGCTTCCGTATCCGGTTGCATGGCGCAGAAGGCCACCCTTGTTTGGCGTTGCGGCGATCGCGTCGCCGGCCATGGACATTGCCGTCGGCAATACCACACCTGCTGCAAGAGCCGACATGATAAACTGGCGGCGGTCGATTTGACCGGCCGTCAGCTTGTCTGCCTGACTTTTGAGATAGATATGTTTCTTCATGTAGTTTCTCCCTTTAGTAATTCGTCATTTTATTCGATGAAGGCCTCTTTTGGCTTTCCTGAATATCATCCTGACTCAGACACCGGAACATAGTCAAACACCCATTTGAAATATGGCGTTTTGCGATGTCACCATCTCCCATGGATTTCTGCTTCAGGCAGTATAATGCTGCGCTCAATACCTGTGATAGATTAGGCTCAGGACCCATTAATTTGCATTGAGTGATGATTTCTGATTCAGGGTGGCAAAGGAGTTTGCCATGTCTGATTTGTTTCTGCTCTCACCGGCTCAAATGTCGAAAATACAGCCTTTCTTTCCAAAGTCCCACGGGGT
>CAJQPW010000401.1 GCA_905480295.1 uncultured Rhizobiaceae group bacterium
CCATGCGATGGACAAGGCTAAGATTCCGGGCTGTACCTATTGCAATCCACAGGTTGCCAGTGTCGGCCTGACTGAGAAGGCAGCACAGGCCGCTGGCCATACGATCAAAGTTGGTCGCTTCAATTTTGCCGGCAATGGCAAGGCCATTGCGCTGGGAGAACCGCAGGGCATGGTGAAAACAATATTCGACGAAAAGACCGGCCAGTTGCTCGGTGCTCACATGGTTGGCGCGGAAGTGACTGAATTGATCCAGGGTTTTGTGGTGGCGATGAACCTGGAGACCACAGAACAGGACCTGATCGACGCGGTATTCCCGCATCCAACCCTGTCGGAAATGATGCATGAGAGTGTGATGGACAGCCAGGGCAGGGTGATCCACGCATGAATGATGAGTATATCGACCCCACGCGTGAAGGGTTTGCCGCATTAAAGGACCTGGCCCGCGACCATCCGGTGGAAATGCTCAATCTTGTAAAATTGCGTGACCATGCGGCCTATGCAGACGGACGTGAGGCGACAGGGGCGCAGGCCTATGCTGCATATGGACGTGAAAGTGGGCCGATATTTCGCAAAGTGGGTGGGTCCATTATCTGGAGCGGTTCACCGCAGCACATGGTGATAGGGCCGAGTGATGAAGACTGGGACATCGCATTCATCGCGCGTTATCCAACGGGGCAAGCCTTTCTCGACATGGTCTATGACCCGGCCTATCAGGCCGTGGTTCATCACAGACAGGCCGCGGTGATGACGTCGCGACTGATCCGAACCAAACCGCTCAAAACCGGCGCGGGTTTCGGTGAATAAGGTATTTTGCGGTCGTCGCTATGTGTCTTCACCACTGGAATGGGCTTGCGCATGGAACCATGTGCTGTCCCCTGTCCATTCCAGCGCCACAATATCAAGTGCTTCCACCAGACGATTCAGGCAGTTGTAGTCTTCACAAAAAGGCTTGATGCCAGCCTGCAACAGGCAGGCTTGCCGGCGTACCTCAATCAAAGTTGTAAGCGCTTCGATGCGTTGCCGCCTGCTAAGATACTGTGCCCGTTTCGTGCGCCTGACCATGCGATCCATCCAAGTTGCCTACAATAGGAATATGTTCCTATTGTAGGAACGGGTCAAGATGACTTTTCAAAATTCAACCAATTGCATTGTCACAAGGCTGTTGCTGTGTCTAACTTTGGGTTGAGGCGCACAATGCCAGTCTATGACATGCCTTCGGCTCTCAATTTTTTGGAGCAGGCCAGAAACGGAGAATACACGATGAACCTCGAAAAACTTTCAAAACGCGTGACAAAGGAACTGGAAGCCGCTCTTGCCGATGATCTTCCTGCAGATGAGCGAGATGCAATCTTGGACATTGTCCAGCGGGCGATGCTTGATTCTGCTAGTCGCACACACCGTGAGATGAAGGAAACCGCGGTTGTCTGTTGTGGCCCGGAAGCAGACCTTGCCCATAAAATCCAGGAGCAAATGGACAAGAAACGCGGCCTGCTGATCGCCAACCTGACAGCAATGCGTTGAAACGACGGCCCGGTCGATGCGTCGCGGGCATCACCATTGAGAAACGAACCACTGCTGATTAAAATCTGTTTTCAGCTGAGTGTAGTTCTGGCTTGTTTATGCTTCATCCAGCACGTCGCTGCCCGCTTGAAGTATTCTTCTTGCATCCCGGTAGATTTCCTCAACAATTTCCGCGGCGGCCATTGTCTCCTGTACCTGCGCGACGCCCTGACCGCACCACAGCGACATGGCAGCGATGTCTCCTGTTGTTCCCGTTTGCGGTGTGTAGGATTGGTATCTCATCACTGCTTCCCCGTCGGGTTTGTGCCCCACAACGGCGTCTTCATCTGGTCGACTTCCTGATCTGGGGCTCTCGGCAGCGCGCCATCTTTCAGAGGTTGAATTTTCGAGGCTACGATGCGGCGCGTCAGGCCAGAAGCCATCATACAATTCCTGATACCATCCAGTGTGATCCTCAGAAGCTTCCTGAATGAGTTGACGATAGTCCGGATGAATATTTGCTTCGTTGCTGGCCAGGAAACGGGTGCCTACCCAAACGCCAGATGCCCCGAGCATCAAGGCGGCGGCCATACCGCGTCCATCGGCAATCCCGCCAGCAGCAACCACAGGAACCGACACCGTATCGACAACAGCCGGGACGAGCGCCATTGTCGCCACCTGGCCCCATACATGCCCGCCTGCTTCCCATCCCTGTGCGACAATTATATCTGCACCGGCATCGGCGGCGAGTTTGGCTTCCCTGGCATTTCCGACGGTGGACAAGACAACAAGGCCACCTTTCTTGGCGGACTCAATGATCCCAGGTTTCACACCCCAGAACAGAGAAACCGCAAATAATTCTTCCTCGATGCAGGCTTGCAGCTTTTCCTCGTGTGGAAAGTCCATGTTCAGGTTCACGGCAAAGTTGCGGTCAGTCAGGGCACGAACCTGCTGGATACCCTTGCGGACCTGTTCGGTTGACCCTCCCCACAAAGGTATGGTGCCGAACCCACCCGCCTCGGATACCGCTGCAGCCATGGTTGGACCGGTTGCACCGCCCATGGGAGCTGAAATGATCGGTATTTCTATATTTAAGATGTCTCTCAGCTTGTTCTTCAACGGTTTTCCCCAGCAACTCTTTGGAAAGCCAGCAAGCGAAATATAACGTGCAGAGTCAAGAATGACTGCCGGTAATGCTGGTCTTCTTGATGGGACGGGGGAAGCGAGATGGTGCCGCTTAGGTGATTTGAACACCTGACCTCCGCATTACGAATGCGATGCTCTACCAACTGAGCTAAAGCGGCCCAAAACCGTATTGCCGTGCTAAAAGGATGCACTGCAGCCGTCAAGGGCAAAGCCGATGCGGCTGGTCAAAACCTAATCAATCTGTTCGCAAAAATTTTCGGCGGAAGAACAACCCGATGAATGCGCCCAGACCAACGCCTGCAAGGTCGGCAACGAAATCCATAAACTCCCGACCACGACCAACCGAAGGCTGTATCAATTCGATAGCTCCTCCAAAAATTGCCGCAGCTGGAATGAGCCAGACCAAAGCACGGGGACTATGCAGGCTCAGGGGCAGGACAAGAATGGCAAAGGCCAGCGCATGGAACAATTTGTCAATTCCAGCTGGCCCGGGTTCTTCGGGAGGAGGGGACAGGGTGAATACGGCAATCAAAATAGCCAGTCCCGCCGTCAACGTCACAACAATACGAAGTGGAATGGAAAAGGGAAAATTCATGCTCTAAGATATTGTCTTCTGTTGAGGCTCCCAATAGCCCGATGTCGGCACCCACTTTGGCACCAGGTTGTTGTAAGCCAAGTGCGATGGTAACACCTGCAACCTGCATATGTGATTCAAACAACAGGACCAACCTTGGATTTTGTCCAATTTGGGTGTCGTAAAGCAGTAAAGTGTGGCAACACGTCCTTTTCAGGCAGCAATCAGCAATTTGACCAGCGTGGGTGTTTCAAAAAATGTCGGACAATGAAGAAAAGCGCGACGTTTCCCCCGATATCGGCGTGATTGACCTGAAAGAAGAAGTCGATCTCCGTATCATTACCTGTGGTGATGTTGAGACAGGAAAGTCAACGTTGATCGATGCCCTGGGTGCCGGGCAGAAGCAGGACGCAACCATCAGCCGTGGCAGCCGTAATTTTGAAACGAAACGTCGCACAATTATCGTGTTGGATGTGTCGGGGGACGAACAATCTATCCACAACCTGTCTGCAAATGCCGCGACTGCGGATCTTGCCATTGTTGTGATCGATGCCCGCACCGGAATGCAGACACAAACCCGTCGACACGCCTATATTGCAGCGCTGCTGGGGGTCCGTTGCGTCGTACTTGCGGTGAATAAGATGGATCTGGTCGACTATAGCCAGAAAGCATTTGATGAGATTGTTGGCGATTTCAATACATTTGCTG
>CAJQPW010000402.1 GCA_905480295.1 uncultured Rhizobiaceae group bacterium
ACTGACAAAAGCTTTCAACATGTCCCGCAATGTCATCTGCTCCGGGCGTCCGCCATTGAGAGCAACGAAATTGCAGCCAAACGACGTCTGCAACGTCGTGAATCGGTAAATCTGGTTCAGAACCACATCGGTGACAGCGTCACGACGCAGTTCAACCACCACACGATAGCCGTGCCGGTCGCTTTCGTCCCGAACAGCGGAAATGCCCTCGATGCGCTTGTCACGCACCAGCTCAGCGATTTTCTCCACCATCGTGGCTTTGTTTACCTGATAGGGAATTTCACTCACGACGATGGCTTCACGATCGCCTGGCATGCTTTCCGTGGTCACTTTACCACGCATGATGACGCTGCCGCGGCCGGTTTCATAAGCCGATCGAATTCCGGCGCGACCAAGAATCAACCCGCCAGTTGGGAAATCAGGCCCAGGCACGATCTCAATAAGTTCGTCGAGGGATATCTCTGGCCGGTCGATCATCGCCAAACAGGCGTCGATCACTTCGCCCAGGTTATGCGGTGGAATATTGGTTGCCATGCCGACAGCGATCCCACCCGCACCGTTGACCAGCAGGTTTGGATAGCGGGCTGGAAGCACCATCGGCTCCCGTTCCCGCCCATCATAATTGGCCTGAAACGAAACCGTTTCCTTGTCGATGTCTTCCAGCAGCGTGCTGGATATCTTTTCCAACCGACATTCGGTGTAGCGCATTGCGGCCGCTTTATCGCCGTCAATAGAGCCAAAGTTGCCCTGTCCGTCCACCAGGGGAGCCCGCATGGCGAAATCCTGTGCCATACGCACAAGGGCATCATAAATCGATGCATCACCGTGAGGGTGGTACTTACCCATAACCTCACCCACGACACCGGCAGACTTACGGTAACCTTTGGAATTTTCCAGACCCATCTCATGCATCGCATACAGAATGCGACGGTGAACGGGTTTCAGTCCGTCTCGGACGTCTGGCAAAGCACGACTGACAATCACGCTCATCGCGTAATCGAGATACGAGCGCTGCATCTCATCGACAATTGAAATCGGGTCATGCGCCGATGGAGCAACGGCTACGCCATCACCATAACCATCTCCACCACCGTTCCCGGCGCCATCTTCTCCGGTATTTTCACCTGAATCCACGGTATCCTGACTGGACGCGGCAGCATCTTCGCTAGGTGGCAATTCGGTATCTGGAGTGTCGTCTTCAGCCAAGGAGTGCGTCCTGTTTGCCAGCGATGGGAATCGCCACCGGAATAATCGCACAAATCATACAACATTCATCGCCAACACTCAAATTTAGACACAAAAAGTCGACGGGTTTTTAGCAATGTTTTCAACGTATTAATTCGTGGGTTTCTGAAGAAAATATGAGTTGGTGATAAGCAACAGGCAATGCAGATTCAAAACCACGTTAAAGCCAATTTGGCAGCCTTGCGGGGAAGCTTGAAAAGCCTATTGTTGGAGCACCAATTCTTCATCTGACGGCGCCAATGACCCAAGATGCCCTGCTCAATGCCTTCGTCACATTCTTCGTGACAATCGACCCACCGGGCCTGGTGGGTATTTTCCTGGCGCTGACCGGAGGAATGACCAGTAAGCAACGACGGCAGACTGCGTTACGCGGAACCTGTATCGGCATCGCCATTCTGCTGGCGTTCATGATGGTGGGTGGAATTCTGCTGCAAACCCTTGGCATATCCATGGCTGCGTTCAGGATCGCCGGTGGTTTGCTTCTGTTTTATATCGCCTTTGAGATGGTCTTTGAAAAACGAGCAGAACGAAAGGTTGAATCTGCCAAGAGAGTGGTCTCACAAAGCGAGATGCAATCCATCGCTGTATTCCCGCTCGCAATACCATTGATTGCCGGTCCCGGGGCCATATCGGCCTCTATCCTGCTGGCAGGAGACTTTGACGGTGTTTTGGGCAGGTTTGCCCTGATCGGCATCCTGCTGCTGATTGGCCTGATCCTCTACGTATCCCTTTTGCTCGCCGATCGCCTCAATGGCTATATCGGCGAAACCGGCCAGATTATCATGACACGCCTGCTGGGCATCATCCTGGCTGCTTTGTCAGTGCAATTTGTAATTGATGGCGTGCGTGCGCTGGCCGGCTAGTCCAGCTTCACCCGTATCACCTTACCCCCCTCGCCATGTACGCTGTCTCCACCACGCAGGGTAACAGTGGTCACACCAGCAGGAATTTTCACACCGCCCAGCGAGCGGGTGAACGGCTGCTCCTGCACGTGAGGGTGAGCCAAAACACGGGTGCCCAACACGGTGCCGTCGGGCGCCACGACGTCCCATTTGTTGGCATAATGGTCCCATCCCGTGTCAGCGTGCCGCAGAGTCACTGAAAAACGATAGGTTCCATCTCCGGATTTGGTGGCTTTGACCGCCGTGACATCGACTTCTCCCGCATGGGTTGATGTCGAAATCAGAACCACCAGCAGGCTCAGCAATAGTTTCATGTTTTTATCCTCAAACAGTTTCAATGTTGCTTTCAGCGTTCAACTTTCATAGCACGGTATCGCAACAACAGCAGATCAAACACAGGTGATGGAATGGCATCAGGATCAAAAAGAGTGATCTATGCGGCGATGGTGGGCAACGGACTGATCGCCATTGCAAAATTTGTGGGTGCAGCCCTCACCGGGTCTTCGGCAATGTTGTCGGAAGGAATTCACTCGCTTGTGGACACGGGCAACCAGAGTTTGCTGCTATACGGCATTGCGCGTTCCAAACGACCGGCCGACGAAAAACACCCGTTTGGCTATGCTTCAGAAATCTATTTCTGGGCGTTTATCGTGGCGATCCTGATTTTCTCCGTTGGCGCGGGCATATCGATTTACCACGGGATCGAGAAAGTCTTGCATCCTCATCCGGTGCAAGACCCGTTCATCAACTACGTCATCTTGATACTGGCGATGATTTTTGAGGGCTTTGCCTGGTGGATTGCATTCAAGGAGTTCAGCACCACACAGGGCAAGAAAGGCCTGTTTCAGGCGGTGCAGGAATCAAAAGACCCGACCATATTCACCGTTCTGTTTGAGGACACTGCCGCCATGCTGGGTCTGGTGGTCGCCTTTATCGGCATATGGGTCGCCGTCACCTACGACCTGCCGGTGGTGGATGGCATTGCTTCCATATTGATCGGCATCATTCTGGCCGGTACCGCCCTGTTGCTTGCGCTGGAAACAAAGGGATTGCTGATCGGAGAGGCGGCGGCCCCGGAAATCGTGGACGACATCCGACTGTTAATTTCCAAACAGTCCGCAATCATTGCTTTGAACGAAATCCGAACTTTGCACCGCGGTCCAAATGACGTCCTGCTGGCACTCAGTGTAGATTACAATGACGACATCTTAGCCGGCGTGGTTGAACGCACGAATACCGAACTGGAGCTCGCCATCAAACAAAAATATCCCGTC